>NZ_JBMKHJ010000026.1:3906-73780 GCF_049237265.1 Enterobacter cloacae complex sp. IR5384
CCTCACCCTAACCCTCTCCCCATAGGGGAGAGGGGATAAAACAAACCAACCTTACTTCTGGAGAACTCTGTGATGAATAACGATATTTGTCAGCAGATAGAGAATAGTGCGCACTACAGGGAGCTCGTTGATAAACGGCAACGGTTTGCCTTCTTACTTTCCATCATCATGCTGATTATCTACGTCGGCTTTATTCTGCTTATCGCCTTTGCCCCGCACTGGCTGGGTACGCCGCTGCATGAGGGCACCAGCGTCACACGGGGCATCCCGATTGGCATTGGCGTGATTGTGATTTCGTTTGTGCTGACCGGCGTCTACGTCTGGCGCGCGAACGGCGAATTCGATCGTCTTAATAAAGCGGTACTGCGTGAGGTAAAAGCATCATGAAGAGAGTCCTGACGGCGCTTGCCGCCACACTTCCCTTTGCGGCACACGCCGCAGATGCCATTACCGGCGAGGTTCAGCGCCAGCCAACCAACTGGCAGGCGATTATCATGTTCCTGATTTTCGTGGTGCTGACGCTGTATATCACCTGGTGGGCGTCGAAACGCGTCCGTTCCCGTAATGATTACTACACTGCGGGTGGTAATATTACCGGTTTCCAGAACGGGCTGGCGATTGCGGGCGACTTTATGTCTGCCGCGTCTTTCCTTGGGATCTCCGCGCTGGTGTACACCTCCGGCTACGATGGTCTGATCTACTCTCTCGGCTTCCTGGTGGGCTGGCCGATCATTCTGTTCCTGATCGCCGAACGCTTGCGCAACCTGGGGCGTTTCACCTTTGCTGACGTGGCTTCGTATCGCCTGAAGCAGGGTCCGATTCGTATTCTCTCCGCCTGCGGTTCGCTGGTGGTGGTGGCGCTGTATCTGATCGCCCAGATGGTTGGCGCAGGCAAACTGATCGAACTTCTGTTCGGCCTGAACTACCACGTCGCGGTGGTGCTGGTGGGTGTGCTGATGGTGATGTACGTCCTGTTTGGCGGCATGCTGGCAACCACCTGGGTGCAAATTATCAAAGCGGTTCTGCTGCTGTTCGGTGCGAGCTTCATGGCCTTTATGGTGATGAAACACGTCGGCTTTAGCTTCAACAACCTGTTTACCGAAGCGATGGCGGTCCACCCGAAAGGGGAAGCGATCATGAGCCCGGGCGGGCTGGTGAAAGACCCGATATCCGCGCTTTCACTCGGTCTGGGTCTGATGTTTGGTACCGCAGGCTTGCCACATATCCTGATGCGTTTCTTCACCGTGAGCGATGCCCGCGAAGCGCGCAAGAGCGTCTTCTACGCCACCGGGTTTATGGGTTACTTCTACATACTGACCTTTATCATCGGTTTTGGCGCCATCATGCTGGTGGGAGCGAACCCGGCATTTAAAGACGCGGCGGGCGCGCTGATTGGCGGGAATAACATGGCGGCAGTGCATCTGGCGGATGCGGTAGGCGGCAATCTGTTCCTCGGCTTTATCTCAGCCGTGGCCTTTGCCACCATTCTTGCCGTGGTTGCCGGGCTTACGCTTGCCGGAGCATCTGCGGTGTCGCATGACCTGTATGCGAACGTGTTTCGCAAAGGCGCAACCGAGCGTGAAGAGCTCAAAGTCTCCAAAATCACCGTACTGGTTCTGGGTGTGGTGGCGATCCTGCTGGGGATCCTCTTCGAGAAGCAGAACATTGCCTTCATGGTGGGGCTGGCCTTCTCGATTGCGGCGAGCTGTAACTTCCCTATCATCCTGCTCTCCATGTACTGGTCTAAACTGACCACCCGTGGCGCAATGGTAGGCGGCTGGCTGGGGCTGCTGACCGCGGTGATCCTGATGATCCTCGGCCCGACGATTTGGGTGCAGATCCTCGGTCACGAAAAGGCGCTCTTCCCGTATGAGTACCCGGCGCTGTTCTCAATCGCCGTGGCGTTTATCGGTATCTGGATCTTCTCTGCAACCGACAACTCGCCGGAGGGGAACCTGGAGCGTGAGAAATTCCGCGCCCAGTTTATCCGCTCGCAAACCGGCCTGGGCGTGGAACAAGGCCGCGCGCACTGAGTCTTGATCCCCGGCCTTCGGGCCGGGGAGTTCAGAACATCACCCACGCCACCAGCGGCGCAATCAGCACCATCAACACGCCGGAAAGCATCATCACCAGGCTTGCTACAACCCCCTCCTGCTGACCCAACTCATAAGAGCGTGCCGTTCCCGCGCCGTGTGACGCCGCGCCAAATCCCGCCCCTTTTGCCAACCCTTCACGGATAGAAAGCCGCAGAAATAGCATGTCGCCTACCGCCATACCGAAGACACCGGTGACAACCACGAACAGCGCCACCAGATCCGGCTGTCCGCCGAGCGGTTTAGCGGCTGCCAGCGCAAATGGCGTCGTTACCGAGCGCACGGCCAGGCTACGCTGAATTTCATCGGGCAGCGTAAACAGCCGCGCCAGCCAGACGGAGCTACAGACCGCCACCACCGTGGCGGTAATCACCCCAGCGCTGAGCGACATCCAGTGACGTTTAATGATATTCAGGTTGTCGTACACCGGCACCGCAAAGGCGATGGTGGCCGGCCCCAGTAGCCACAGCAACCAGTGGGATTCACCAATGTAGTTTTGCCAGGAGATATGGCCAAAAACCAGCATCAGCACCAGCAGGATCGGCGTGAAGACCAGCGGCATCAGCGGCAGCGCGTGAAAGCGACGATACAGGCGTTTGTTGGCAAAGTAGATAACCAGCGTGGCAATCAGGCACAGCACGCTTATCTGGAAGTTAGTCATATTTTTGCCTGCGGATCTCGAAGCGATAAACCTTGTCCACCACCCAAGCGGTGGCGCCCAGCACCATCAACGTGCTCAGGGCGATGACCGCGAAGATCCGCCAGCCGTCCACCATCAGCAGTTGCGCATAGTTCACCACTGCCACCACGGCAGGAACAAAGAACAGCAACATCTCTGCCAGCAGCCAGCGCGCGCCGGCACGCACCCAACTAAGGGGGATAACGCGGCAGAGAATGAGCGTCAGCATCAACACCATCCCCACCAGGTTGGCAGGCAGCGGCAGATGCAGCCAGCCGACAAGATATTCCGCAAAAACAAACAGTCCCGCGTAGAGCAGTACCTGAACCGGTACCTGGAGTCGTTGCACAACGGCAGGCGTAACACGGCTTAACGCCACGGCCATGGGGGTTTTCCTCAAAAATGAGACGAGGCGCCAGTATAGTGAGCGCACGGTATGGACTGAAATGAATTAAAATCATCGAAGGTATAGTTTCGAGGAATAATCATGGACATAAGAACGCTGCGCTATTTTGTCGAAGTGGTTCGCCAGCAGAGTTTTACCCGCGCAGCGGAGAAGTTATTTGTTACCCAGCCCACCATCAGCAAAATGCTGAAAAACCTCGAAGATGAACTCAACTGCACCCTGCTGATCCGCGACGGACGCAAGCTGTTGCTTACCGATACCGGACGCGTGGTGTTTGAACGTGGTCTGGCGATCCTGGCCGAGTTTCGTCAGCTGGAAGCGGAGCTAGACGATATTAACCACCTGACCAAAGGGGTGCTGCGCCTTGGTATTCCGCCGATGGTCGGGATGATGATGGCCGGGCCGATTAGCCTGTTTCGCCAGCGTTACCCCGGCGTTGAACTCAAAATTTCGGAGTTTGGTGGATTAACCGTCCAGCAGGCCGTAACCAACGGCGAGCTGGACGTCGCCATGACAGCCCTCCCCGTTGAGGAAGAGAGCGGTCTGGCGACGCTTCCGCTCTTTAGCCATCCGCTGTGCGTGCTGGTTCCCCGCTCCGGCGACTGGTTGAAGCGAGATTCAGTGAAACCTGAACTGCTCGGTGAATACCCTCTGCTGATCTACAACGAAGATTTCGCCCTCAGCCGCCAGCTGATGACGCTGTTTAATCAACATAGCGTGAAGCCGCGCATTGCGGTGCGCAGCGGCCAGTGGGATTTCCTGGCAGCGATGGTGCAGGCAGGCGTGGGGATTGCCATTCTGCCGCAGCCGATTTGCGAGCGTCTGGATAAAAACACGCTGCGCTGGATCCCACTCGAAAGCGATTTGCACTGGCAGTTGGGGATGATCTGGCGAGAAGGGATATATTTGTCGCACAGCGCCCAGGCGTGGCTGCAATGTTGTGAGGGATTTTGGGTGCCCTCACCCTAACCCTCTCCCACAGGGAGAGGGAACCGATCGAGCACGTAGGCCCGGTAAGCGCAGCGCCACCGGGCAAAAACAGCGTTACTGATTCTCTATCAACAACGCTTCCAGCAGATCCAGATCGTGCAGCAGCTTTTGCAGCGTCTCGTTGCTGATCTGCCGCGTGGCGCGCAGGTGGTACAGCTCGGCACGCTCGGAGCGCAGCGCCGCCAGACGGAACCGGCGCTCAAGGTTCTCCTCCTGCAGCGAGCTTTCCACATCGTTACGGCCGTCAGCCCGGCGACGCAGATTACCAATCACGCGTGAGCTCACTTCCGTCAGCAGCTGATTGTCGATGTTCTCTTCGGCATCGGCGGCCAGGCGCTCTTCCATTTTCTGAATAGCGACAATCGCCACTTCGGCAGTGGCAGCGCGGGCAATCCGCTCCTCTTTATGCTGCTGCGTGGCGTCCCCGGCGTCGATATGCTGCAGCAAAATCGGCAGCATAATCACACCGACAAACAGTGAGAACAGGATCACGCCCGCCGCCAGGAAGACCAGTTCATAACGCGCCGGGAAGACATCGCCCGTCGGCAACAGCAACGGAATGGAGAGCACACCGGCCAGGGTAATCGCCCCGCGTACCCCCGCAAAGGAGGCAATCAGCAGCTCACGCGTGGTCCACGAACCAAACTCCATCGGCTTTTTCTTCAGGAAGCGCACGCTGAAGTTTTTCATCGTCCACAGCCAGCCGAAGCGCACCAGCATCAGCGCCATGTAGATCAGCACGATGTCGGTAAAGAGCATCCAGACTTCAACGTTCGGATCGGCCTCCGCCGCCACCAGAGAGGATTCCATAATGCCCGGCAGCTGCAGACCCAACAGCAGGAAGACCATGCCGTTGAAGACAAATTCCAGCATTGCCCAGGTACTGTTTGCACGCAGACGCATGGCCAGCGGCGCGCGGCGCATTACGCCGGAGCGGGTAATGGTCATCCCTGCCGCTACCGCTGCCAGAATGCCCGACACGCCAATATGTTCGGCAATCAGATAGGAGGCAAACGGCAGCAGGAACAGCAGTACGATCTGCGTTGCGGGTTCATCACCGCCCCAGCGGCTGAGGAAGCGCAGCGAGCGGCCATACAGCCAGCTCACCACGAAGCCCGCCAGGATACCGCCAATAGCAACCTTGAAGAATTCCAGGGTCGCGCCACCCACGGTAAAGATCATCGTTCCCATTGCGACGGCCACGGCGAACTTCAGGGCAACCAGACCGGAGGCGTCGTTCATCAGCGCCTCTCCCTGTAAGATGCCCATGATTTTCTTCGGAATCCGCCCTTCACCCACAATGCCGGACAGCGCCACGGCATCGGTTGGCGACAGGACTGCGGCCAGCGCAAAAGCGGGTATTAACGGGATCCCCGGAACCACCCAATAGATCAGGAAACCAATCCCGACCACGGTCACGACGACCAGCGCCAATGCCAGACCGAAGATCTCGCGCCCATGTTCCAGAAACTCGCGCGTGGGTGTTTTCCAGCCATCGGCAAACAGCAGTGGCGGGATAAACAGCACGAGGAACAGTTCCGGGTCGAACTCAACGTGCAGGCCAAACGTCGGCCACGCCAGCAGCGCGCCGATGGCAATTTGCATTAATGGCAGGGGGACCTGAAAGGGCAGTACGCGTGTAACCACCCCGGATAATGAGACCACAAGGGTCATGATGAGTATTGTGAAAAAGATTTCCATGCGTTCCCTGTTTGCTGTGTTACTTATGTACTACGGAAGGCGTCGTGCCTTTTATTCTATCTTCCCCAGAGTAACGCAAAAGGCAACGGGATGAGTCCTGAAAATAAAAACGGGCGGCCTGAGCCACCCGTTTTCGCATCAAAGGACAATTTAGATTGCCCAGCCGCCCGCGTAGAACACCACCAGCGCAACGGCGATAACCACGGTACCGATGTTCAGCTTGCGCCACTCACCGGAGACCAGGCGACCAATCACCAGCGACGCGAAGCCGATCATGATGCCGGTCACGATGTTACAGGTCAGCACGATAAATACCGCAGTGATCAGGCCTGACATCGCGTCCACAAAGTCCGCAAAGTCAATTTTCGCCACATTGCTCAACATCAGCAGGCCGACGTACATCAGTGCCGGAGCCGTAGCGTAGGCTGGCACCAGATAAGAGAGCGGCGAGAGGAACAGGATCAGCAGGAACAGCACACCAACGGTAATGGCGGTCAGGCCAGTTTTACCGCCTGCCGCGGTGCCCGCAGCGGACTCGATATAGACCGCAGCCGGAGAAGCGCCTACCAGACCCGAGAAGACGCTGCTCAGGGAGTCGGTGGTCAGCGCTTTGCCACCGTCGATAATCTGACCGTCTTTATCCAGCAGGTTCGCCTGACCGGCCACCGCACGGATGGTACCGGTGGCATCAAACACCGCCGTCATCACCAGCGCCAGCACGCTTGGCAGGATCACCGGGTTCAGCGCGCCGACAATATCCAGGCTGCCAATCAGGGAGTTACCGTTGTCATCGCTCAGCGACGGCATGGCAAAAATACCGGAGAAATGCACGGTCGGATCGAAAATCAGGCCAACAATGGACACACCGATAATGGTCAGCAGAATGCCGCCTGGGACTTTCAATTTTTCCAGACCAATAATCACCGCCAGGCCAATCAGGGACATGATCACCGGGAAGCTGGCGAAGTGACCCAGCGCCACCGGCAGACCGTCCAGCGGGTTCTTAATGACCAGACCCACGCCGTTGGCGGCAATCAGCAGCAGAAACAGCCCGATACCGATACCGGTGCCGTGTGCTACGCCGTGCGGCAGGTTGCGCAAAATCCAGCTACGAATGCCGGTTGCCGAGATAATGGTGAACAGCACGCCCATCAGGAAGACGGCGCCCAGGGCAACCGGTACGCTGATGTGTTGGCCCAGCACCAGGCTAAACGCGGTGAAGGCGGTCAAGGAAATGGCACAGCCAATCGCCATCGGCAGATTCGCCCACAGCCCCATTACGATGGAGCCAACACCGGCGACAAGACAGGTTGCAACAAAGACCGCTGCCGGTGGGAAGCCTGCTTTACCGAGCATGCCCGGCACAACGATGACGGAGTACACCATTGCCAGAAACGTTGTCAGACCGGCAACGATTTCCTGGCGCACGGTGCTGCCGCGAGCAGAAATTTTAAAGATGGCGTCAAGTGAACCGCCGGTACGCGCGGATGGCGTAGACATAGAAAACATCCCCTGAGAGTTTTTATAGAAAGTCCGTAAGCGTGGTGGAGACTCCACTGCCAGCAAAACGTCAAATCCTTGTGCTGCGTTTGCGACGAAAAGGGGCGTTACAAAAAAAGCAAACGTTTAGCTCCGCGCTTACAAAACGGGTGGTCAAATTTAGGCAAACGATTATCCAGCCTAATCACCGCCCTTTTCAACTGAACTTTCTCGTTTTTCGCTAAATTTCCCTTATGACGATGAAGAAATAAGCAGAGGATGCGCAAACGTTATCGTTTATGCGCAATGGAGTTACAAATTACGCCTCGCCAGGGATCGTTAACGGCCCACCTTGTTCCAGGGTTCTCTGCCAGGCAGGACGATTTTCGACCTTTTTCTTCCAGGCATGGGTGTGCGGAAGATCCTCGATACCGCCGCGTGCCAGCAGGGCAAAAATCGGGAAACTCATCTGAATATCGGCCATGCTGAGAGTCTCTCCGGCAAACCAGCTATTTTCAGCCAGGTGAGATTCAATAAAACGCGCGTGGGTTTCGAGCTGCAGGTTGAGATAGGCCTTTTGCACGCCCTGACCCAGCGCTTTCCCCAGCGTTCGTATTCCAAACGGCACGGGCGGTTTACCGAGGCTGCTAAATACCAGCTTCATTAACAGCAGCGGCATAAGAGAACCTTCTGCATAGTGTAGCCAGAAGCGGTATTGCACCTTATGGGCAGGATCCAGCGGCTTAAGCTGCGATTCTGCGTCGTAGGTTTCCTGCAGATACTCCAGAATGGCACCGGATTCAGCAAGGATCAGCCCGTTGTCTTCAATGACCGGAGACTTGCCCAACGGATGCACGCGTTTAAGGGACTCGGGAGCCAGCATCGTTTTTTCGCGCTGGTAGTGAACAATCTCATAGGGCAGAGAAAGTTCTTCCAGAGCCCAGATCACGCGGTGTGAGCGCGACTGGTTAAGGTGATGTACCGTGAGCATAGTGGTCTCCTGTTATTCATACTTTTTAACTATAGAAAATTGAACAACATCGCGAAAAATATTCGCCAAAAAAGCGGCCCCGGTGACTGGCGAAAAAGCGGCCCTTACATAGAATTAAAGTGTCAGCACAAACCGGAACCTCCTCAACCAGCTCGACATGAGGGGTGCTGATGTCGGGGGAAACCCTCCCGTGAGCCAGCGGGATAGAGAGAAAGACAAAGACCGGAAAAAACTAAAGCGCCCTTATGTGGCGCTTTAGTTCTTTATTATGCTTTTTGCTGGATGGCGCAGCCGCCACCCGGCAAACAGATCTCAATCTTCTTCCAGCAGCCGCGCCCCCGTCCCCTGTTCGCCCAGTTTGTCACCGGGGTTGCGTAACGGGCAATCGCTGCGCGACAAACAGCCGCAACCGATGCACCCGTCCAGTTCGTCACGCAGCGCCACCAGCGTATGAATACGCCGGTCCAGCTCCTCTCGCCACTGGGATGACAGCTCTTTCCACTCTTTCGGGCTCAGCGTGTGGCCTTCCGGTAACACGCCGAACGCCTCACCGATGGTGGCCAGGGGAATTCCGATTCGTTGCGCAATTTTAATAATCGCCACATAGCGGAGCACGTCACGGGTGTAGCGCCGCTGGTTTCCGGCGTTACGAATGCTTTTGATTAACCCTTTACTTTCATAGAAGTGGAGCGCCGATACTGCCACACCGCTTCGCTTAGCCACTTCACCCGGGGTCAAAAGCGCTTTTATTCTCGGCAATCTCTTTTCCATAAAACCTCTTTACCTCAAGTTAACTTGAGGAATTATACTCCCCCACAGAGAAAACGACGAATCAACCAGGAAAGTTGTATCTACAGAGGGCAACCTTATGTCGCATCAGCAAATTATTCAGACACTTATTGAATGGATTGATGAACATATCGACCAACCGTTGAACATTGATGTGGTCGCGAAAAAGTCGGGCTATTCGAAATGGTATTTACAGAGAATGTTCCGGACCGTAATGCACCAGACGCTGGGTGAGTACATTCGTCAGCGCAGGTTACTGCTGGCGGCGCAGGCGTTACGCTCTACGCAGCGGCCTATTTTTGATATCGCGATGGATCTGGGGTATGTGTCGCAACAAACCTTTTCCCGCGTGTTTCGCCGCGAGTTTGACCGCACGCCAAGCGATTACCGTCACCAGTTGAATTAAGGTTTATCAGTGCAAAGGTTGCTGCTGCCAGGTCATAAACTCCTGGGGCGGCATCGCTTTCGCGAAGTGCCATCCCTGACAGAACTGTACGCCGCGCTTCAACAACCAGCTTACCTGCTCGGCAGTTTCTACCCCTTCCGCAATGGTTTTGAGCCGCAGGCTCTGCGCCATCTCGATAATATGCTCGGCGATAAGATGGCTGGTGCTGTTGGTGGTTAGGGTGTCGATAAAGGATTTGTCGATTTTCAGAATATCGACATTCAGCGAGTAGAGATTATGCAGGTTCGAGTAACCTGTACCAAAATCGTCGATTGCCACTTCATAACCCGCCTGACGAAAAGCCTGGATAACCGGCGTAGTTTTCGGCACATCAATAAAACCGCGCTCCGTCACTTCGATTTTGATCTGCTGCGCACGTACGGCATAGTGCCGCGCCTTGTCGGAAATCATGGCGATCAGCCGCGAAGAGTGAAAATCCGTCGCCGACAGGTTGATCGAAATATAGAGGTCAGGATGCGCGGCCAGGAAATGGCCCAGATCGCTGAAGACCTCTTCTACAACATAATCCGTAATGCGTTCGCTCATCCCCTCTTTTTCCGCCAGCGGGATGAATTCCGCCGGGCTCATGACAGGCCCGTTAAAACCAGGCCAGCGTAACAACGCCTCTGCCCCCACGCACTGATTATTCTTGATATCGATGATTGGCTGATAATGGACACAAAGCTGACGTTTATTCAGCGCCCGATGCAGCAATCGTCCTGGGGAGTTCAGCTCACGGTGGGTGCGCGACCAGACCAGCAAAATAATGATGCTACAGATCATTCCCAGCGGCAGCGTCAACGTCGCCTGATGGTAGAGCGTTTCATAGAAGCGTTTATTCGACGTTGAAACGATGGCGGCAATCGGACGTTTATCCGATTTTACCACCGTATAAAAACGGTCATCATTTTGAAATACCACGTCCTTATCCCGAATCATCGAGTTTAATAAAGAAACGTTGGCTTTCTGACTGACGGAAAAGAAGGCATTCGTTACCGTATCGTACACGCCCCATGAGAGAGAGTGATCGGTGGACATCACTTCACTGTACGAGAGCGGATTAACCACCACGACATAATTCCCGCGCTGCATATATGTCATTTTATAGCCAGTGAAAAATGGCGTATCACGGTAATAATAGATAGCGATATCGGGTTTTCGGATGTAATTAGCGGGGGAGATCGCGTAAGGCCGATCCGGGGTAAAAATGGATGAACAACGAAAATTCTGGCCTTCGGCATAAATTAAATCAGCGATGAACAGACGGCCGCGAACCACGTTCAACATATATTGCCGATGTGACGGCGTACAAACTTTACCCTGATATTTTTCCGCTTCGGCCCGGGCCAGATCAACCTGTTCAATAACCAGTTCAGTTTTGTCTAAAGCCAGTTCAGCAAATGTGCGTAACTGCGCGCTTGTTTCCGACACCGCTCTTAGCTGGGCAAACCATAGCGCAAGCATCACCGGCAGCATAACTACCATGATGATCCCTACCACTCTGAGCATCTTGCGCCGCGCGCTACGATTCATTTCCCGCCCTATATCCCTGCATGTTGTACGCCTGTAGTAATGAAGGCCGGATGCTTTGATAAACAGGTGATTACGTTGCATGAATCATGCGAAGTTAGCAACTGACTTTTAGTATTAAAAATCTTAAATTTCGTTATGACGATAATATTTGTCCGTAAGCTAAACTAAAAGTATTCGTTCCGTTTCTATTAAGGGAAATATTTATCCAGCCTGAACGGGTGTAATTTGATCAATGTTTTATAAACGTTCTGCTATTACCACATTATTTCCAGGATCAGCAGAGAATAAGGCTTCATTTATAAAAAGGCATCGCTGGGAACGCCGTTGCCCTCCTCTACTCGGCCAAAGGAGGTTGCTCCCGGCACGTGGTGGGTTCGCATCCGCCGATGTCGAAGGCAACCCCATCCTGCCGCCTCTCTTTTTCAGCGTAATAAAATCCCCAATCTGCTCGCACAGGCACTGGCGAATAAATCAACAAATGTGATATAGTTCACACATATCATGTAACGAGAAACACTGTTTCATTCAGTTCGTCTGTTTTGGAGAGGATGGGTTTTATGGCAACCATTACGACCAGCATGGTTCTCCTGCGCTGGCCTTTGTTGAGTGCGGTACTGATGTTTTTAGCCAGCACGCTGAACATTCAGTTTCGTAAATCTGACTACGCGGGTCTTGCGGTCATCAGTACGCTGTTAGGACTGGGCGCGGCTTGCTGGTTTGCAACGGGTCTGCTTGGTATCACCCTGCTGGATATTGCCGCCGTCTGGGAAAATATTAAAGTAGTGATGGTTGAGGCAATGAGCCATACGCCACCAGACTGGCCGATGGTGATTACCTGATACCTGACTGAATAAAAAACCCAGACCGATGTCTGGGTTTTTTTATTTTGCATATCCGTGAATCAGAACGGAATATCGTCGTCGAAGTCCATTGGCGGTTCGTTAGACGGTGCCGGTGCGGACTGCTGCTGCGGGCGAGACTGCGCGCCGCCGCTGAACTGGTTGCCGCCCTGTGGCTGCTGAGGCTGGCCCCAACCGCCCTGCTGCTTGCCGCCACCTGCTGGAGCGCCACCGCCCTGACGGCCACCCAGCATCTGCATGGTGCCGCCAACGTTTACCACCACTTCAGTGGTGTACTTTTCCTGACCGGATTGATCGGTCCATTTGCGGGTACGCAGCTGGCCTTCAATATACACCTGAGAGCCTTTACGCAGATACTCACCGGCCACTTCTGCCAGTTTGCCAAACAGCACAACGCGGTGCCATTCGGTCTGCTCTTTCATCTCACCGGTTGCTTTGTCACGCCAGGATTCGGAAGTAGCCAGCGTAATGTTGGCAACTGCGCCACCACTCGGCATGTAGCGTACTTCCGGGTCCTGGCCCAGATTACCGACGAGAATCACCTTGTTTACGCCTCTGCTGGCCATGTTCGTGTCTCCTGAATACGTTTCTTAATAGTGTAAACGCGCGAGTGTACCATTTCCACGCGTCAATTTGCATAGTTGCGTGGCGGGTTCAGAAATCTCTCGCGAACTCGGCATTGTTACACAGCTAATCAGAAAATGCATTCCAATACTGTATATTCAAACAGGTTAAATTGTGTCATAATTAGCCGTTTCTGACAGCCGTTTGTCCTTCAAACAAACCAGGCAATCCGTGTTCCAACCGGGAAAGGTGAATGGATAAGATCGAAGTTCGGGGCGCCCGCACCCACAATCTCAAGAATATCAACCTCATAATCCCTCGCGACAAACTCATCGTCGTGACCGGGCTTTCGGGGTCTGGCAAATCCTCACTGGCTTTCGACACTCTGTATGCCGAAGGACAGCGCCGTTACGTTGAATCACTCTCTGCGTATGCGCGCCAGTTCCTGTCATTGATGGAAAAACCGGATGTAGACCATATCGAGGGGCTTTCGCCTGCTATCTCTATTGAGCAGAAGTCCACCTCCCACAACCCGCGTTCAACGGTCGGTACCATTACCGAAATTCATGACTACCTGCGTCTGCTGTATGCCCGCGTAGGTGAGCCGCGCTGCCCGGATCACGACGTGCCGCTGGCGGCGCAGACCGTGAGCCAGATGGTGGATAACGTGCTGTCGCAGCCAGAAGGCAAACGCCTGATGCTGCTTGCCCCAATCATTAAAGAGCGTAAGGGCGAGCACACCAAAACGCTGGAAAACCTGGCAAGCCAGGGGTATATCCGCGCCCGTATCGACGGCGAGGTATGTGACCTGTCCGATCCCCCGAAGCTGGAGCTGCAGAAAAAACACACCATCGAAGTGGTGATTGACCGCTTTAAAGTGCGTGACGATCTGGCGACCCGTCTGGCGGAATCCTTTGAAACTGCGCTGGAACTCTCTGGCGGTACGGCGGTGGTCTCCGATATGGACGACCCGAACGCGGAAGAACTGCTCTTCTCCGCCAACTTTGCCTGCCCGATTTGCGGCTACAGCATGCGTGAGCTGGAGCCACGTCTGTTCTCCTTTAACAACCCGGCGGGAGCCTGCCCGACGTGTGACGGCCTGGGCGTACAGCAGTATTTTGACCCGGACCGCGTGATCCAGAACCCGGAACTGTCGCTGGCTGGCGGTGCTATCCGTGGCTGGGATAAGCGTAATTTTTACTACTTCCAGATGCTTAAATCGCTGGCAGAGCACTATAAGTTCGACGTGGAAGCGCCGTGGGCCAGCCTGAGCCCGAACGTGCACAAAGTGATCCTGTTCGGTTCCGGTAAAGAGAACATCGAGTTCAAATACATGAACGATCGCGGCGATACCTCCGTGCGTCGCCACCCGTTCGAAGGGGTGCTGCACAACATGGAGCGCCGCTACAAAGAGACCGAATCCAGCGCGGTGCGCGAGGAGCTGGCGAAGTTCATCAGCAACCGCTCCTGCGCCACCTGTGAGGGCACGCGTCTGCGTCGCGAAGCGCGCCACGTGTTTGTCGAAAACACGGCGTTGCCGACCATCTCAGACATGAGCATCGGTCACGCAATGGACTTCTTCAACAACCTGAAGCTCTCCGGCCAGCGTGCGAAGATTGCCGAAAAAGTGCTGAAAGAGATCGGCGACCGTCTGAAATTCCTGGTGAACGTCGGCCTGAACTACCTGACGCTTTCCCGCTCCGCAGAGACGCTGTCCGGCGGTGAAGCCCAGCGTATCCGTCTGGCCAGCCAGATTGGCGCGGGCCTGGTGGGCGTCATGTATGTCCTGGACGAGCCGTCCATCGGCCTGCACCAGCGCGACAACGAGCGTCTGCTCGGAACGCTTATTCATCTGCGTAACCTCGGCAACACGGTGATTGTGGTCGAGCACGACGAAGATGCGATCCGTGCTGCCGACCATGTGATCGACATCGGCCCGGGCGCGGGCGTGCACGGCGGCCAGGTGGTCGCGGAAGGTACTCTGAAAGACATCATGGCGGTGCCAGAGTCGTTAACCGGCCAGTACATGAGCGGCAAGCGCAAAATTGAAGTGCCGAAACAGCGCGTGGCGGCGAACCCGGAAAAAGTGCTGAAGCTCACCGGCGCTCGCGGCAACAACCTGAAAGACGTGACGCTGACGCTGCCCGTCGGGCTGTTTACCTGTATCACTGGCGTATCCGGTTCCGGTAAGTCGACGCTGATCAACGATACGCTGTTCCCGATTGCGCAGACGGCGCTGAACGGCGCGACGCTGGCCGAACCTGCACCGTACCGCGACATTCAGGGGCTGGAGCATTTCGATAAAGTTATCGACATCGACCAAAGCCCGATTGGCCGTACGCCACGTTCCAACCCGGCGACCTATACCGGCGTCTTCACGCCCGTCCGTGAACTCTTCGCCGGTGTACCGGAAGCGCGTTCGCGCGGCTACACGCCAGGACGTTTCAGCTTTAACGTTCGCGGCGGCCGCTGTGAAGCCTGTCAGGGCGACGGCGTGATCAAGGTTGAGATGCACTTCCTGCCGGATATCTACGTGCCGTGCGACCAGTGCAAAGGCAAACGCTATAACCGTGAAACGCTGGAGATTAAGTACAAAGGCAAGACCATCCACGAAGTGCTGGACATGACCATCGAAGAGGCGCGCGAGTTCTTTGATGCCGTTCCTGCGCTGGCGCGTAAGCTGCAGACGCTGATGGACGTAGGCCTGACCTACATTCGTCTGGGGCAGTCAGCGACCACGCTCTCTGGAGGTGAAGCGCAGCGCGTGAAGCTGGCGCGTGAGCTATCCAAACGCGGAACCGGGCAGACACTGTACATTCTCGATGAGCCGACCACCGGTCTGCACTTTGCAGATATCCAGCAATTGCTCGACGTTCTGCATCAGCTTCGCGATCAGGGCAACACCATTGTGGTCATTGAGCACAACCTGGACGTGATTAAAACCGCGGACTGGATTGTCGATCTCGGCCCGGAAGGCGGCAGCGGCGGCGGTGAAATCCTCGTCTCCGGTACGCCAGAGACCGTTGCAGAGTGCGAAGCCTCGCACACCGCGCGCTTCCTTAAACCGTTGCTGTAATTGTCACACGGAGAGTTGCTGTCGGGTCGCTTCCGGCAGCAGCTCAACCGCCTGCTGATAAGACGCGTCCACCAGGTAGTAAATCTGCGACCCCGGGAGTGAACCGTCGAGATAGACCGTACTCCAGTGCGCTTTGTTCAGATGTTTGCTCGGCCGGACGTCGTCGTGCTGCTGACGTAATAGCTCCGCCAGCTCCGGGCTGGTTTTAAGCGACGCCGCCGGGCGGCCTTCCACCTCTTTCACCATCGCAAACAACACATCTCCCACTTTAATCTGCGTGGCTTTCCAGTCGCTGTGAACGCTCTGCTCCGCGCCTGGCTTACTCATGCAGTACTGCAGTAGCTCCGAAATTGTCATCTTTATTCCCCTTGTAGCGTTGCGATAATTTTACGCGAACCACCGTGAATGCGATGTTCTCCCAGCCAGATCCCTTGCCATGTTCCCAGCAGAAGCCGCCCGTTGTGTACCGGCAGCATTAGCGATACGCCCAGCAGAGAAGATTTGATATGCGAAGGCATGTCGTCCGCCCCCTCATAGTCATGCTCGTAGGAGGCGTTGTCCGGAACGGTTTTCAGAAAATGCCGCTCCATATCAGACCGGACGGTGGGATCGCAATTTTCATTAAGCGTGAGAGAGGCCGACGTGTGCTGAAGCAGCAGATGCAGCAAACCCGTTTTGACGCGCGACAGATCGCGGATCTGCCCGATAACTTCATCCGTCACCAGGTGAAATCCGCGAGGTTTAGCGCTTAAGGTCAGGGTTTGTTGGTACCACATGTGCTGCTCCGTTATGAAAGTGAATCTTTCTAAGTGTGCAGCAAGAAGACGAAAGGTAAAACCCGCAGCGACGAGATTTGATTAAAAAAGAGCCAAACTCGCCGCCAACGATTTAATACTCTGAGTTCACAATGACCTCTTCGCCAAACTTCCCGGCCATTGGCAGCGGGCGATAGGTCGAGTTTGAGGCGCGTAACACCCTGATCCCTCTGGCTCCCACATCACGCGCGGCGCTGATATCGTTGTCTGAATCACCGTAGAAGACTTTGATATGTTTCTGCTCCAGCCACTGGGTTTTGGTGTTTTGTCCCGGTTTGTCACCCGCGAAAATCACCGGGTTCATGCTGGCCGCCGGGATCAGGAAATCATCCTGCAGGGTTTTAGAGACGGTTTCCGTTTTGGTCTGACTGCGTCCGGTAACGAAGTAGATGCTGTCGCCGCGTTTTACATGCATGGCGATAAGCGCGCGGGCCACCTCTTTCGGGATGCTGAATTCGTCCCAGCCGTTGTTCATCTTTTCCCAAAATTCCGGGTTTTTCAGATACGCTTCGCTGTCCGGTGAGTATGTTTTTTTACCGCGCCAGAACCCGGGGCTGGAGAAGAGGACGGTATCGTCAATATCAAAGCCCACAGCCATTGGCGGGCGGCCCATCAGGCTGTTTTCAATCTGGGCTACAGAGACCCAGTGAATGGGGGCTTGTTCAGCCAGAATAGCGGCGGTAGTGCCGGTGTAAAGCGGCGTCGGTGCGGAAGCGCGCGCGACGACCGTACTGTTAAGCGAGAACAATAAGCAGGCGGCGCTGAGCGCCAGTGTGATCTTGCGCATATTTTCCCCTGAATATTCAGTTTGTTATCGTTTTAATTTGAGCGACTGGTCAAAAATCTATCCGACCATAACCCCAGCGGGAGATGAAGGGAAGGAGTTTTTGCTTATGAGGTTGGATAAAAAGAAGAAGATCACAGAATGCCGGGCAACCTGTTTGTGCGGCCTGATGCCCTCATCCCGGCCCTCTCCCACGGGGAGAGGGAGGGTGAGTAAGTACTTACATTACTGCAGCAAATGCCTGCGCCACGCGATGAACGTTGCTGGCATTCAGACCCGCCACGCACATACGTCCGCTGGCAATCAGGTAGACGCCGAACTCTTCGCGCAGACGTTCAACCTGTGCGGCGCTCAGCCCGGTATAGCTAAACATCCCGCGCTGTTTAAGCAGATAGTCGAAGTTATGCCCCGGTACGGCCTCTTTCAGCACGTTAACCAACTCCTGACGCATCGACAGAATACGCTTACGCATGGATTCCACTTCTGCAAGCCAGCTGGCTTTTAGCTGTTCGTCTCCCAGCACGGTCGCCACCACTTGCGCGCCAAAGTTTGGCGGGCTGGAGTAGATGCGGCGCACGGTCGCCTTCAGTTGCCCCAGTACGCGACCTGCCGCTTCGGCGTCTTCGCACACCACAGAGAGGCCACCCACGCGCTCGCCGTACAGGGAGAAGATTTTTGAAAACGAGTTGCTGACCAGAACAGGCAGACCAGCGCTGGCCACGGCACGGATGGCATAGGCATCTTCTTCCATCCCTGCGCCAAAGCCCTGATAGGCGATGTCGAGGAAGGGGATCAGGTTGCGCGCTTTCAGCACCTCAATCACCGCATCCCACTGGGTGTTGGTGAGATCTGCCCCGGTCGGGTTGTGGCAGCACGGGTGCAGCAGCACTATGCTGCGCTCTGGCAGGGTATTCAGTTTTTCCAGCAGCGCGTCAACGCGCACGCCGTTGGTTTCACTGTCGAACCATGGATAGGTCGCCACCTTAAAGCCAGCACCCTCAAAAATCGCCACGTGGTTTTCCCAGGTGGGATCGCTGACCCATACCCCTGAATCCGGGAAGTATTTTTTCAGGAAGTCCGCACCCACTTTAAGCGCGCCTGAACCGCCCAGGGTCTGGATGGTTGCCACACGTTTTTGTGCGAGCACCGCGTGATCGGCACCAAACAGCAGCGGCGCGATGGCGTTACGGTAAGTATTGAGCCCTTCCATCGGCAGATAAAGAGAAGCACCGTGCGGGGCGGCGTTAAGACGCGCTTCCGCTTCAGCAACGGCTTTCAACTGAGGAATAATGCCGTCCTCGTTGTAATACAGACCAATGCTGAGATTCACTTTGTCGCTGCGAGGATCTTCTTTGAAACGCTCCATTAAGGAGAGAATGGGGTCGCCGGCGTAGGCGTCAACTTTCTGAAACACGCGATGGTTCTCCGGAATTCGATGAGGCAGGGAATTCAACAATAAACCGGATATGACAGAAGATCGAGCGTTTAACCTGTTCCATGCCGGGTCAGGCAACGCTGCCCCCCGGCATTCACAGCAGTTTAATCGATGTACTTCATTGCCACCCTTGATGTCAGGCGCGTTATAAGTTCGTAAGCACTCACTTTCGTGATTTCCGCGATGCGTTCGACGGGCAAACCGTCACCCCACATCACCACATCGTCGCCCGCTTTATCCTGGGCATCGGGGCCAAGATCTACGCAAATCATGTCCATCGCCACGCGACCGACAATCTTCACTTCGCGGCCATTGACCAGAACCGGCGTACCGGACGGCGCAGCACGTGGATAACCGTCGCCATACCCCATCGCCACCACACCCAGCCGGGTGTCACGCTCACTGGTCCAGGTGCCGCCGTAACCCACCGGTTCCCCCGCCTTGTGCTCACGCACCGCAATCAGCTTAGACACCAGGGACATCACCGGCTGGAAGCCAAAGTCCGGCCCCCAGGGTCTGTTCTCCAGCGGTGATACGCCGTAAAGAATAATCCCCGGACGCGCCCAGTCGAAGTGCGACTGCGGCCACAGCAGAATGCCACCGGAGGCCGCGATAGAGCGCATCCCCGGCTTGCCTTCGCAGAAGGTGTTAAAGATGTCGAGTTGTTGTTCAGTAGCGCCGCAGTCAGGCTCATCAGCCCGGGCAAAATGGCTGACAATATTTACCGGCTGGCGGACATTTTTGCACTGGCACAGACGCTGATAAAACGCCTGCGCGTGTTCCGGACGTACACCCAGACGGTGCATGCCCGTGTCGAGCTTCATCCAGACGGTGACTGGCTCGCTCAGCTCAGCGGTTTCGAGGGCGGAAAGCTGTTCTTCGTTGTGTACCGCCGTGTGCAGATGCTGGTCTACAATGGTCGGCAGGTCTGCAGCCTCAAAAAAGCCTTCGAGCAGCAAAATCGGTTGGGTGATCCCCCCTGCGCGCAGGCGGAGGGCTTCTTCAAGACGGGCAACGCCAAAGGCGTCGGCATCGGGGAGCGTTCGCGCGGTCTCAAGAAGACCGTGTCCGTAAGCGTTCGCTTTCACGACTGCAACAAGTTTACTGGCAGGAGCCAGTTCACGCAGACGTTGCAGGTTGTGTCGCAGAGCGCGGCGGTTAATCACAACAGTTGCCGCTTGCATTTGATTTCCTTAGAAATTACTCATCATCATATTGAGGACCGGCATAGTTGTCGAAACGCGACCACTGTCCGTTAAAGGTCAGACGTACCGTACCGATAGGGCCGTTACGTTGTTTACCGATAATAATTTCGGCGATCCCTTTCAGGTCGCTGTTCTCGTGATAAACCTCATCACGGTAGATGAACATGATTAAGTCGGCATCCTGCTCGATGGAGCCGGATTCACGCAGGTCGGAGTTGACCGGGCGTTTGTCGGCACGTTGTTCCAGGGAGCGGTTAAGCTGCGAGAGCGCCACGACAGGCACATGCAGCTCTTTGGCTAATGCCTTGAGCGAGCGGGAAATTTCCGCAATCTCCAGCGTACGGTTATCGGAGAGCGACGGCACGCGCATCAGCTGAAGGTAGTCGATCATGATAAGGCCAATACCGCCATGCTCGCGGGCGATACGGCGCGCACGGGAGCGCACTTCTGTCGGCGTCAGGCCGGAGGAGTCATCGATATAGATGTTACGTTTTTCCAGCAGGATCCCCATGGTGCCGGAGATACGCGCCCAGTCCTCATCGTCGAGCTGACCGGTACGGATACGGGTCTGATCCACACGAGAAAGCGACGCCAGAGAACGCATCATGATTTGCTCAGATGGCATCTCCAGACTGAAGATTAAGACCGGTTTATCCTGCAACATCGCCGCGTTTTCGACGAGGTTCATCGCAAAGGTGGTTTTACCCATCGACGGACGCGCGGCGACGATAATCAAATCCGACGGCTGCAGGCCTGCGGTTTTCTTATTGAGATCGTCATAGCCGGTGTTAACTCCGGTTACGCCATCGTGCGGCTGCTGGAAGAGCTGTTCAATACGGGCGACGGTGGCATCGAGCACATCGGCGATGTTTTTCGGGCCTTCGTCTTTATTGGCGCGACTTTCAGCGATTTTAAAGACGCGGGATTCCGCGAGATCGAGCAGGTCTTCGCTGGTGCGACCCTGCGGATCAAAGCCCGCTTCGGCGATTTCATTCGCGACCGAGATCATCTCACGAACAACGGCGCGTTCGCGAACGATGTCCGCATAAGCGCTAATGTTCGCTGCACTTGGCGTGTTTTTCGACAGTTCTGCTAAATAAGCAAAACCGCCAACGCTGTCCAGTTGCCCCTGCCGCTCCAGCGATTCCGCGAGCGTAATCAGGTCAATCGGGCTACCGGACTCCTGCAGGCGCGCCATTTCGGTGAAGATGTGGCGGTGCGGGCGGGTGTAGAAATCGTCGGACACGACGCGCTCGGCGACGTCGTCCCAGCGCTCGTTATCCAGCATTAAACCGCCCAACACCGACTGTTCCGCTTCAATCGAGTGCGGCGGGACTTTTAACCCGGCGACCTGAAAATCACGCTCACGAGGTTCAGTCTGTTTGTTGAAGGGTTTGTTTCCTGCCATAGTGAATGGAGTTACCGAGATAAAGAGTGGGTCGAAAGATTACCACATTCTGGAGGAAGCATGGCAACACGTATTGAATTTCACAAGCATGGTGGCCCTGACGTACTCAACGCGGTGGAGTTTACCCCCGCCGCGCCTGGCGAAAATGAAGTGCAGGTTGAAAATAAAGCCATCGGCATTAACTACATCGACACCTATATTCGCGGCGGTCTTTATCCACCGCCGTCACTGCCGAGCGGTCTGGGTACCGAGGCGGCGGGCGTGGTCAGCAAAGTGGGCAGCGCCGTTAAGCATGTTAAAGAAGGCGATCGCGTGGTGTATGCGCAATCGGCGCTGGGCGCTTACAGCTCCGTGCACAACGTTCCGGCAGACAAAGTTGCCCTCCTGCCCAATGCCATTTCGTTTGAACAGGCCGCGGCCTCCTTCCTTAAAGGGCTGACGGTCTATTATCTGCTGCGCAAAACCTATGAAATCAAACCCGACGAGCAGTTCCTGTTCCATGCGGCTGCGGGCGGCGTAGGGCTCATCGCCTGCCAGTGGGCCAAAGCGTTAGGCGCAAAACTGATCGGCACCGTGGGGAGCGCGCAAAAAGCCCAGCGCGCGCTGCAGGCCGGCGCCTGGCAGGTGATTAACTACCGGGAAGAGAGCATCGTTGAACGCTTAAAAGAGGTAACCGGCGGCAAAAAAGTGCGCGTGGTATATGACTCGGTAGGGAAAGATACCTGGGAAGCGTCTCTGGACTGCCTGCAGCGCCGCGGTCTGATGGTGAGCTTCGGTAACGCGTCAGGCGCGGTGACCGGTGTGAATCTGGGTATTCTGAACCAGAAAGGCTCGCTGTATGTCACTCGTCCATCCCTGCAGGGCTACATCACCAATCGCGAAGAGTTGCTCGAAGCCAGTAACGAACTGTTCTCGCTGATTGCCAGCGGGGTCATCAAAGTGGATGTGGCAGATGCGCAGAAGTACGCGCTAAGCGATGCGCAACGTGCGCATGAGGTGCTGGAGAGCCGGTCAACGCAGGGGTCAAGCCTGTTAATTCCCTGATCCCATAAAAGAAATTGGGCTTCCCTGAGGAAGCCCTTTCTTTTTTTAGTTCGGCTGTATGTAGGGTACAGCTCGATGAATTCTTTAGCGGCAGCCATAGTGACAGATTCGATAAGTAAATCCTATTCCGTTCTAAGCAATGCCGCCGGAAAAGTTGCAGGTATGTGACGAACCCCTCAATACCTTAGTAACGAAAGCGGTTATTACGCTGATAAGTGGGCAGTTTTGGTGATTTAATCGCCCGTATAACCCACACCACCGCAACGGCCAGCAGCAGCCACGGCAGAAGTTTGATCGTCAGGGCAAATAATCCGCCAATAAACATGACCACTGTCGCCACCACAAGCGCTGCCAGAATGCCGAGCAGCGACACGCCGGTGGCTAACAGCATGACAAAAAAGCCAATCACAAAAAGCAGTTCCAGCATGGTTCTCTCCCATGAGTTCCCGAATGATGTCGCAATCATTACAAGATCCATGCCAACTCTAACGTGTTGTTATAAAAGCAAAACGCCCCGCAAGGCTGTGCGGGGCGTGGTGAATTTGACGAATTTTTAGCGAGATTTATCGTTTATCTGCAACCAGGCGTAGCGCCTGTTCCAGCACTTCGATATCCGCGCCAGCTTTATGCGCGTTCTCGCTCAGATAGCGACGCCACTGGCGTGCGCCCGGGATCCCCTGGAACAGGCCAAGCATATGACGCGTGATATGGCCAAGGTAAGTGCCGTTACTCAGCTCACGTTCAATGTACGGATACATGGCCCGCACTACGGCAACCGGGTCAGTGTCTGCGCCTTCATCGCCGAAGATCTCGCGATCGACCGTCCTCAGAATACCCGGATTCTGATATGCCTCGCGACCGACCATCACGCCATCCATATGCGCCAGATGTGTTTTGGCCTCGTCGAGCGACTTGATACCACCGTTGATCGACATGGTCAGGTGCGGGAAGTCCCGCTTCAGTTGATACACACGCGGGTAGTCCAGCGGCGGAATTTCGCGGTTCTCTTTCGGGCTAAGGCCAGAGAGCCAGGCTTTACGCGCATGGATGATAAACATCTCGCACTCGCCCTTTCCGGCAACCGTATTGATGAAATCACACAAGAATTCGTAGCTGTCCTGGTCATCAATACCGATACGGGTCTTCACCGTCACCGGAATGGAGACCACATCACGCATCGCCTTGATGCAGTCCGCTACCAGCTGTGCGTTCCCCATCAGACAGGCGCCGAACATGCCGTTTTGCACGCGATCGGACGGACAGCCAACGTTAAGGTTAATTTCGTCGTAGCCACGTTCTTCAGCCAGCTTCGCACAGTGCGCCAGCGCAGCCGGATCGCTGCCACCCAGCTGCAGGGCAACCGGATGCTCTTCTTCGCTGTACGCCAGATAGTCGCCCTTACCGTGAATAATTGCACCGGTGGTGACCATTTCGGTGTACAGCAGCGTATGGCGGGAGAGCTGGCGCAGGAAATAGCGGCAGTGTCTGTCCGTCCAGTCGAGCATGGGCGCAATGGAGAAACGGTGTGCGGGAAAGGCAGTCTGGTGTTCTGACGACATGGCGAAGTTTTAAGCATCTGGTGGAAAAGGGGCGCTACTATAGCATAAAGAAAAGCCGGAGGCGCAACGCCTCCGGTGCCCTTTAGAACGTCATACTTAACTGTGCCCCTGCACCCCAGGTTTCATCTTCACCGTAGAGCCCCATCAGGTCGACGTGGACCGTGTTAAACGGTGCAAAACCAACACCACCGGTAAAGACGTTACTGTCATTCCCTTTCATATCGGCACGATAACCCGCCCGCACGGCCAGCCAGCTCAGCGGCGTCACTTCCGCACCCACGCCAACATACTGCGAGGTATCTTCGCTTTTAAAGCCTTTGGTTTCTGTCAGATCGCCATCGGCGGTCAGGGTCACCAGATCGTTGTGCCAGGCGGCACCGGCCGTCACCAGCGGACGGATTTGATAGGTGTCTTTATAGCTCACCACTTCCCCCGTGCGCCCGTTGCGGATGCGAATGTCCTTGGTGTCAATATCGCGCGACATCAGGTTTTGCCCGCTCACCCCGACCGTCCAGTGCTCGCCGAAATCGGCCGCGATACCGGCATCCACGTTAAAGCCGGTATCGTCTTTCCGGTAGCGGCTGTCGTTCCACTTGTTACTGTCGTAATCGTAAATTGAGGTGGTGTAGTTGTAGATCCAGGTTTTCTGCAGTTTTGGCGTGACGCCAAGGGAAACCGGGACGCCACCCAGATCGAACTGACGGGCAATGGCAACACCATAATCGGAGACAATTGCCGCCCGGCCAGACGCCGTAGAGTTAAGGTTTTTTGTGATTTGATCGGTACCGTTTAGCGCCGCATCCAGTGCCACGCCCGCCGCCACCGCATCGCTGTTTTGGATACTGCGCAGGTAATCAATATCTTGCTGATCGATGGAAGAGCTGACGCGCCCGTGGGCATAGCCTTTCGCCATAAAGGCCACGGAGAGCACATCGTTAGGGATACTCACCGCAATCCCCGCGCCTGCCGTAGCGCGTGCGGTTTTGCCTTTGAGATAGTCCAGTTCATCGGCAAGATCTTTTGCCGCTCCCTGGAACTGATCGATTGAGCCCAGCGGGTTGGTAATCACTTCGATGGGGGTCAGGCTATCAACCACATCCTTATAGTGATTGATTTTATCGTTGATGGTATCAATCTCATCCTGAAGATTGTCTTCATCCGTCACCTGCACGCCGACGGACGGTAAAATAACCGTCACATCATCGTCCGGTTTCGCCTTTGCCAACAACGCAGGGTTGATTAACGCCCCGCTGCCATAGCTGCCCGAAGCGACGCCCGTGCCACCCATTGCGTCGCTACGTGATTCTGTCCAGGTATTGGCTGCTCCCGCCTGATTTGCCATAAACAGGGAGACAGCGATGCTAACCACCGAAAATTTAAAATGTTTTTTCACAGTATGCTCGTCTTATTGTCGTTAATAACATCACCCTGTTTGTTATCACCCAAACAGGAACG
Organism: Enterobacter cloacae complex sp. IR5384; assembly: GCF_049237265.1. NCBI lineage: Bacteria > Pseudomonadati > Pseudomonadota > Gammaproteobacteria > Enterobacterales > Enterobacteriaceae > Enterobacter > Enterobacter cloacae complex sp. IR5384. The sequence continues at coordinate 29,218 of NZ_JBMKHJ010000026.1, forward strand.
AACTATTGCTGTGAATAAGTACAAAAAGACCCGCTATTTCCTTAAGTAAAACTCCGGACAGGCCTGTTGTTATTTGTGACGGCCCTCAATATTTATAGAAGAGGAAATTATTTTTTCCCAGGTTTTCCATCGTGCGGCCCAAAGAACTGAGGGGGATGATCAACCCAGCGATCTTCACGCGTGGCGGCATACTCCGGGTTAAGCGGATAGTAGATTCGGTTGTGCTTCTTGTTAGCCTCGCCAACAACCAGTAATCGCACCTCTTCTTCGGTGTTATTAATAAAGGTATGGCAGACGCCGGTGCCAGCAGGAAACCCTACGCTGTCGCCGGGTTCAAGCTTCCACAAATAGCCGTTAATCCAGGCTTCCGGATACCCTTCCAGCACATAGATGAACTCTTCTTCGTCGCTTTCCGCGTGGGGATAGGAGGTTCGACGCCCGGGCGGCAAACGCTCGTGGTGAATACCGATTCGCCTGAGCCCCAGGTGACGAGCCAGCGGTGCACCGATGGAGAAAAGCTCGTTGCTGTCGGGATAGGTTGAATTATCTGGCTCTTCCACGTCTCGCCAGTGCCGAATACAGTCAGGTTTTTTCATCATTAATTTCCCGGTTTGCGATGGGTCAGGTATAGCACAGCCTGGCGGATCTCGGCGTTTTTACCAGAACATGGTAAAGTGAGGGTTTTCCAGCCTATAACATCCGAGGTGCTAAATGGATAAGTCCACAAAAGAGCTGTTAGCGCAGGCAGAGAAGCTGTGCGCGCAACGCAATGTGCGCCTGACTCCGCAGCGCCTTGAAGTCTTGCGTCTGATGACCCTGCAGCAGGGCGCCATCAGCGCATACGACCTGCTCGACCTGCTGCGCGAAAGCGAGCCACAGGCTAAACCGCCTACGGTCTATCGTGCGCTAGATTTTCTGCTGGAACAAGGGTTTGTACATAAGGTCGAATCCACAAACAGTTATGTGTTGTGTCATCTTTTTGACCAGCCAACCCATACGTCGGCCATGTTTATCTGCGACCGTTGTGGCGTGGTGAAAGAAGAAGGGGCGGAAGGCGTAGAAGATATTATGCATACGCTGGCGGCCAGAATGGGCTTTGCTTTGCGCCATAACGTCATTGAAGCACACGGATTATGCTCTGCGTGTGTAGAAGTGGAGGCCTGTCGGCATCAGGACGCGTGCCACCATGACCACTCTATCCTCGTAAAGAAAAAGCCGCGTTAACAGCCAAAACAAAGGCGGCCCATGGCCGCCCTCAGGGAGTACTTCCTTGTACTGTCGGGTATCACACGGTTACCAACGGTAGTCGTTGCGTTTTTCCCAGTCGCCGACCTCTTTTTCCGCCTGGTCTTTCTCGTAACCGTAGCGTTCCTGAATTTTACCGACAAGCTGATCGCGTTTACCTTCGATGACCGTCATATCGTCATCCGTCAGCTTACCCCACTGTTCTTTCGCTTTACCTTTGAACTGCTTCCAGTTGCCGCCGATTTCGTCTTTATTCATCATCGTGTCCTCTTAGTTAAGCGTCGGGTCGTAACGTCCGTTACGTTCTTTTCTGCTGGACGTGATAATAATTGTAGTTAAGGATTCGGCAGTTGATTTCATATTCGGAATCTTTAACCGTCACGATATATCGTTGCGGGAAGGAAGCCAGGTATTGTTTTGCCAGTGCCGGTGCCAGATAAAGCCCAGTGACAGGCCCCGCAACGCGAGAAAGACCGCCAGGGAGAGCCATAAACCATGGTTACCCAGCCAGGGGAGCGTGAGCAGCGTCAGGGCAAAACCAGCCGCCGCCACCGCCATGCTGTTACGCATCTCCGCTCCTCGCGTCGCGCCGATAAACATACCGTCCAGCAGATAGCACCAGACCCCCACCACCGGCAAAATGACCTGCCAGATAAGGTAATGGCTTGCCAGCTCGCGCAGTGCAGGAAGGGAGGTGAGTAACGCAATAATCTGTTCGCCAAAACAGGCGTAAATCAGCGCGAACGCCAGCGCCACCAGCCCCGACTGTCGACAGGCCGCCCGCCAGACATCCCGCAACTGACCACTTTCACGTGCGCCGTATGCCTGGCCGGAATGCGCTTCCACAGCATAGGCAAAGCCATCCAGTGCATAGGCGGTAAAGGTCAGCAGCGTCATCAGAACGGCATTCACCGCGACGATATCTGGCCCAAGCCGGGCGCCAAAGACTGTCAGTGCGCCGAAACAGAGCTGCAGCAGCAGTGAGCGCAGCATAATGTCGCGATTAAGCGCCAACAGGGTGCGGATATTGCCTCGCCATGCACTCTTGAGCAGAGCAAGGGAAATCCCCCGCATGACCAGCACTTGCCAGACCATCCACAGACCAAGGATAAACGTCCCGTATTCGGCAATCGCCGTCGCCAGTGCCGCACCCTGCACGTTCATGTGCAGGCCCATCACCAGCCAGAGATCGAGCACGATGTTGAGGAGGTTGCCTACCACCAGCAGGATTACGGGCGCGCGGGCATACTGCACGCCGAGTAACCACCCCAGCAGAACCAGATTGGCCAGCGACGCGGGCGCGCTGAGCCAGCGAATTTCAAGGAAGCGTCGTGCCTGCTCCAGTACCGCCTCGCTGCCGCCAACGATATGCAGCGCCAGATCAATCAGTGGGGTACGTAATATAGCGATTAACGCGCCTGCCCCAAGCGCCAGAATTAACGGCTGAACCAGCGCGCGCGCCAGACGCAAAGGATTTTTAGCACCGTACGCCTGCGCCGTAAGCCCGGTGGTACTCATGCGCAAAAAGAGCAGGAGCATAAAAAGGAAGCTGGTCGCCGTCGCGCCAATCGCCACGCCGCCCAGATAGATGGGTGAATCAAGGTGACCAATAACTGCCGTATCCACCAGCCCCAGCAGAGGAACGGTGATATTGGAAAAAATCATCGGCAGTGCAAGACGCCACAATGCCTTATCGGATGCCGTAAGCAGTGACATGAAAAAATACCGGGAGTGGATAAAGAATCAGGCCACGGCAGATCCGTAGCCTGTCAGGATGAGATTACAGCCATTCTCCGTTGCGAATGACCCCTACCGCCAGCCCCTCGATAGAGAAGTTTTGTTCGCGGAGGTCTACCACAATCGGGGAAAACTCGTTGTTTTCCGGCAGCAGCTGAACCGTATTACCTTGCTTTTTCAGGCGTTTAACGGTGACTTCATCATCGATGCGTGCCACCACAACCTGGCCGTTACGCACGTCTTGCGTTTTATGCACCGCAAGCAGATCGCCGTCAAGAATACCGATGTCTTTCATGGACATACCGCTTACACGCAGCAGGAAATCCGCGCTCGGCTTGAACATGCCCGGATCAACCTGATAGTGGCCTTCAATATGCTGTTGCGCCAGCAGAGGTTCACCTGCCGCGACGCGCCCCACCAGCGGAATGCCCGTCTCTTCTTCCACCAGCAGGCGGATACCGCGTGAAGCACCCGATACAATCTCAATTACGCCTTTACGCGCCAGCGCTTTCAGGTGTTCCTCGGCAGCGTTCGGAGAACGGAAGCCCAGACGCTGCGCGATTTCCGCACGCGTGGGTGGCATACCCGTCTGGCCGATATGATCCCGAATGAGATCAAACACCTCTTGCTGCCTGGTCGTTAACGCTTTCATTCCGCCCCCTGGGTGTATATACAGTTATGCTGTGAGTATATACAGTCAAAGGCGATTTTGGAACCAAAAACTGCACAAAAAACCAGGGACTTAATTATTCCTCGAGGCTCATCGGAAATGTGACCAAAGCAGCGTGACCCAGGTGATGACCGCAGTGATAATCGCCAGCAACACGGCAGCAGAGCCCATGTCTTTTGCCCGGCCAGAAAGTTCGTGGAAATCAGAGCCAATACGGTCCACAACGGCCTCAATAGCGCTATTAATAATTTCCACTATCATCACCAACAGCACGGAGCCGATCAGAAGCACGCGGGTAATGGCATCAACATCAAGGAAACAGGCGATAATCACCGCGACAATCGCGGCGACACCCTCCTGGCGAAACGCGGCTTCGTTGACCCATGCGGCGCGAAAACCTTTCCAGGAATAGCCAGCAGCTTTAATGATACGGGTTAACCCAGTGGTATTATTGGCCATTAAAAGAACCTTTTATTTGAAATAGCGTCAATAACAGGAGGCGCAACGTGTTGCGCTGTAGCCTGAAGTATGACGGGTAACAACAGTAATTTCGCGCGCTTTCTGTTATCCTTGCGCCGAAATTGCATTATTAACCAGAGGCTTTACATCGTTTATGTCTGGCTGGCCACGAATTTACTACAAATTACTTAATTTACCATTAAGCGTCCTGGTAAAAAGTAAGTCTATCCCAGCAGAACCCGCGCTGGAATTGGGGCTCGATACGTCGCGCCCTATTATGTATGTTTTGCCTTATAACTCGAAGGCAGACTTGCTGACGCTTCGCGCCCAGTGTCTGGCGCATGATTTACCTGACCCGCTTGAACCGTTAGAAGTCGACGGTACGCTGTTGCCGCGATACGTGTTCATTCACGGTGGGCCACGCGTGTTTACCTATTACACGCCAAAAGAAGAGTCCATTAAGCTGTTCCACGACTATCTCGACCTGCATCGCAGCAATCCCGATCTGGATGTGCAGATGGTGCCGGTGTCGGTGATGTTTGGTCGTCGTCCGGGCCGCGAAAAAGGGGAAGAGAACCCACCGTTACGCATGCTTAATGGCATCCAGAAATTCTTCGCCGTCTCCTGGCTGGGGCGCGACAGCTTTGTGCGCTTCTCCCCTTCCGTCTCGCTGCGCCGGATGGCCGACGAGCACGGCACCGATAAGATCATCGCGCAAAAACTGGCGCGCGTGGCGCGCATGCATTTCGCTCGTCAGCGTCTGGCCGCCGTTGGCCCTCGCCTTCCGGCGCGTCAGGATCTCTTCAACAAGCTGCTGGCTTCCAAAGCGATCGCCCGTGCTGTTGAAGACGAAGCGCGCAGTAAAAAGATTTCTCATGAAAAAGCACAGCAGAACGCCATTGCGCTGATGGAAGAGATTGCCGCGAACTTCTCCTATGAGATGATCCGTCTTTCTGACCGCATCCTGGGCTTTACATGGAACCGCCTCTATCAGGGCATTAACGTCCATAACGCCGAGCGCGTTCGCCAACTGGCGCATGACGGGCATGAAATTGTTTATGTGCCCTGCCACCGCAGCCACATGGACTACCTGCTCCTCTCGTATGTGCTCTATCACCAGGGGCTGGTGCCACCGCACATCGCAGCCGGTATCAACCTGAACTTCTGGCCAGCAGGCCCGATTTTCCGCCGCCTGGGGGCGTTCTTCATTCGTCGTACCTTTAAGGGCAACAAGCTCTACTCCACCGTGTTCCGTGAATATCTGGGCGAGCTGTTCAGCCGCGGTTATTCCGTTGAGTACTTCGTGGAGGGGGGACGTTCACGAACCGGCCGTCTGCTGGATCCGAAAACCGGCACGCTGTCGATGACCATCCAGGCGATGCTGCGCGGCGGCACTCGTCCCATCACGCTGGTGCCCATTTACATTGGCTATGAGCACGTCATGGAAGTGGGGACTTACGCCAAAGAGCTGCGCGGGGCGACTAAAGAGAAAGAGAGTCTACCGCAGATGCTGCGCGGGCTGAGCAAGCTACGCAATCTTGGTCAGGGCTACGTAAACTTCGGCGAGCCGATGCCGTTGATGACGTATCTGAACAACCATGTTCCCGATTGGCGCGAGTCTATCGATCCTATCGAAGCGGTGCGTCCAGCCTGGCTGACGCCAACGGTTAACGGTATCGCGGCTGAGCTGATGGTGCGTATTAACAACGCCGGTGCCGCAAACGCCATGAACCTCTGCTGTACGGCGCTGCTGGCGTCACGTCAACGCTCGCTGACCCGTGAACAGCTTACGGAGCAGCTGGATTGCTATCTTGACCTGATGCGCAACGTTCCCTACTCGGTGGATTCAACGACGCCTGCCAGCACGGCGAGCGAGCTGATCGACCATGCGCTGCAGATGAACAAGTTTGAAGTCGAGAAAGATACGATTGGCGACATCATCATTCTCCCGCGCGAACAGGCGGTGCTGATGACCTACTATCGTAACAATATCGCGCATATGCTGATGCTGCCGTCGCTGATGGCGGCGATCATTACTCAGCATCGCCGTATTTCTCGTCAGGAGCTGCTGCGTCATGTAGAGACGCTCTATCCGATGCTGAAAGCAGAGCTGTTCCTGCGCTGGAGCAAGGATGAGCTGGCGATTGAGCTGGATAAAATGACCGAGGAGCTGCGTCGTCAGGGGCTGATTACCGTTGTTAACGACGAGCTGCATATCAATCCGTCACGCTCCCGTACGCTGCAACTGCTGGCGGCGGGTGCGCGTGAAACGCTGCAGCGCTACGCTATCACCTTCTGGCTGCTGAGCGCGAACCCATCCATTAACCGCGGTACGCTGGAGAAAGAGAGCCGGACGCTTGCACAGCGCCTTTCCGTTCTGCACGGCATCAACGCCCCGGAATTCTTCGACAAAGCGGTCTTCAGTTCACTGGTACTGACGCTGCGTGATGAAGGGTTCATTAGCGACACGGGCGATGCCGAGCCGGAAGAGACGCTGAAGGTGTATCAGATGCTGGCAGAGCTGATTACCTCCGACGTGCGTTTGACGATTGAGAGTGCGACGCAGGGCGAGTGATGTGAAAAAGCCGGGTGGCGGCTTCGCCTTACCCGGCTCACAATCTGATCCTTCATATCATGCAGGCCCGGTAAACTTCAGCGTCACCGGGCTTTTTTTCAGCCAAAATAGCTCATCGCCAGCCCCAGGAACAGCACCAGGCCCACGTAGTTATTATTCATAAACGCTTTAAAACAGGCGTCACGCTCACGCTTTGCGATCAGCTTTTGCTGATAAGCAAACAGCAGCCCCGCCACCAGCACTGACCAGTAAAACTCCCAGTTGAGCCCGTTCAGGCGGCCAATCGCCACCATCAGCGCCAGCACGGCGACCTGCAGGATACCGATAATCAGCTTGTCGTGACGACCAAACAGAATGGCGGTCGATTTAATGCCAATTTTCAGATCGTCATCGCGGTCAACCATCGCATATTGCGTGTCATAAGCCACGGCCCAGAGAATGTTCGCCAGGAACATCAGCCAGCAGCTCAGCGGTACCGACTCGCTGACCGCCGCAAACGCCATTGGGATCGACCAGCCAAACGCCGCGCCGAGCACCACCTGCGGCAGATGGGTATAGCGTTTCATAAACGGATAGACCCATGCCAGCGCGAGAGCCGCAACGGAAAGCAGGATGGTCATGGTGTTGAGGGTTAACACCAGCAGGAAGGAGAGCAGCACCAGCACGATGAACAGCACACGGGCCTCTTTCTCTGTGACCTGCCCGCTGGGTAACGGACGATTGGCTGTCCGTTTCACATGTCCGTCGAATTTACGATCGGCGTAGTCATTGACCACACAGCCCGCCGCACGCATCAGCCAGACACCGGCCACAAACACGCCCAGGATCCACAGCGGTGGAACGCCCGGCGTCGCCACCCATAGCGCCCATAATGTCGGCCACAACAGCAGTAGCGCGCCGATGGGTTTATCGGTACGCATTAAGCGGTGATAGGCCAGCAGCTTGTTCTGCGTCAGGCTCCACTCCATTTTTTTCTTCCTCTCAGTACAACGGCGATGCCGGTAAAAAAAGCTCCGTCAGTATTAACGGTTTACCGCTCAGGCGAAGACGGGAACGACGTCCCCACAGTTCGGCATCGCGTCCAATTTCAATAAAATCACGGGTAAGTTCAGACGAGGTAAAAAGATACCGCCCGAGCGGGGTATTTCCCAGCCGTTGCAGTGCCAGCTCTGGCCCGGAAAGGGTGGATTCAGGCACCACGGTTCGTCCGGCGAGCCACGGCTCACCATCCGCGCAGAGCAGAATTTCACGCAACCAGTAGCGTTCTTCTTTTGGTAACAGCGGCAGCTCACTGGCAATGTCAGCGGAGGTGACAAACCCTTCCTGAATCATCGTCACCGTAACCGTCTTGCCCTGTTGCTCAAAACGTTTAGTCATGGAATCTTCCAGCAGCAACCAGTCAAGCTGCTGCGGGTCAAGCGCAGGTATTTGGTCGAAATAGCGCAGCGAACGCAGTTGCGTTAGCGCAGGGTGTGACATGCCGGACTCTCCGATACATAACGTAATGGCATTGTATCGCAGAAAAGCGCATTGAGGGCGGTCAAACGTTATTTAGCGATCACTATCGCAACAATGGTGCAACAGCGCGAGCGGCACGAAAAAAAGTGCGCCCACTCAGGCGCACTAAACTACTAACAAATCAGCACTGTGGGGAAACGGTTACCCCTTGCCTTTTACACTGCTGATAAAGGTGGAACGGGCAGTGGTTGAACCTAAACGTTCGGCTTCATCAAGCAGTTTCAGCGCTTTATCGACATCGCCGCGCTTCACCGCCTGCTTAATGGCGTTGTTGAAGTATTCTTCGGTGTCGTTCAGTACCGGCTCAGCTTTCTTCGCCGGAGCTGGGGCTGCGGTCGCGGCTGCCGTAGCCGCTGGCGCGGTATAAACAGGTGCAGCGGTATTCCCCACAGTCACCGGACCTGGACCAGACGAGCCAAACAGTGGGCCAACGAGTACGCTGGAAGCGCTGTTGGTGGAAACTTTCAGTTTGACCAGGCCATCAGTGGTATGGCGGGCAAGCGGATCCGGAATATCCGGGACAGAGTTACCGGTGCCTTTGGCATAAGCTTTCGCCGGGTCAACCAGCTTTGTTGTCTGCTGCAAATCTTTCTCTGTTGTGAATACCAGCACGTAAATCTTTTGCTGACCCAGAGCAGGCGTCAGGCGCATAACGCCTTCCAGGCGGTCCGCACTCATCACGCCCGGTTCCTGATAGCTAAAATAGTCGCTCGGGAAGAACGCCGATGGCGTCATGTTTTGATCGAGGATCAGGACGTTTGGCGCAAACACACTGGTCTGTTTATTCACTTCGCTGGTCAGCGTCAGGGTCAATTCACCAATGTTCGCCGGTACGCTATAAGCCGCAACAGGGCCAGAAATCCCCGGCACGTTCAGTTGTTGGCCACCCATAGAGAGCTGAGTCGACTGCGTTTTGGATTGATCAACCGGCGTCCATGTCAGTTGCTGGAGTGCCGCTGCCGGGATAGCGGGCGCAGCACTGGTATTTTGTGGCACGAAATTCACGTCTGCAAAGGAGACGGCCGGAACACAGGCTAACAGCCCCGCAGAGAGGCACAGCGCGACGAGACTTTTCTTCATTTTCATTGTTATTACCTCTGATAGCGTGAGCACTGCGGTGGCCAGGCAATAGCGCGCAGCACCCTAAGGAGAGAGGGGCTTGCGCCCCTCTTTTCAGGTCATTACGTCAGGTCTAACGAATTACCACCAGATTTCCATCTGGGCGCCGAAGGTCCATTCATCGTTGTCGCCACGGCTGAAGGTACGTGCAGAAGTGTCGTTATACGCGACGCCAGGGGTGTAGCCTGCAGCCTGATCGCTGCCGCTATTTGCATAACCCCATTTCTCATCCCACTTCGCGTAAGTTGCGAAGACACGGATAGCCGGACGGGACCAGATGCTGTCGCCTGCCTGCCATTGTTGTGCCAGGGTGATTTTGTACTGGCTGTTCTTCTCGTCAGTTTTCTGAGATTTGACGTTGTCGTAGCCCACTTCAAGCAGGGTGCTCATGATTGGCGTCCATTTGAACATCGGACGAACACCCACAGTCCACCACTCGGTACCGTTGTTGTTGTCACGATCGATGTTCTGGTACATACCGACGTACATCAGGTCCCAACGGTCTGCCAGGGTGATTGCACCGTGGTCCAGCACACGCCACATGGAGCCATCGTTATCAACGCTACCGCCCTGTGGAATACCTTTGCCGTTAGAGGTCATGGAATCCGTACCGTACTGCAGTACGAACTTGTTGAAGCCCTTCATCATGCTCTGGGTGTGTTCAGCAGTGAACAACCAGCCATCTTTAGAAGCGCCAGGCTGCAGGTAGTAGTCGTCAGGAATGTTGGTGTGACCATAGTCAACGCCCAGCTCCAGCGTACCGCCCGGGTTGGTTTCCAGACCGGCTAAACGCACGTCGAAGACGTCGTTAGGTACAACGTTGTCATAAACACGGTCGCCGTTGGCATCACGATCGGCGAAGGTTGCAGAACCGCCTGATTCAGAAGAGCGGGTAGCTGCCAGAGAGAGTTTACCAAAGCCCAGATCGATGTTTTCAATACCGGCACCAGGACCTGAGATGTCCCAGTAGTAGAAGTCGATCATGTGGACGTCATGACGCTGATAGAAGCGCTTACCGGCCCAGATGGTGGAGCCTGGCAGCCACTCAATCAGGTTTTTACCCTGCACGTTAGCTTCACGGAAGGCCGGGCTGGTGGATTCCCAGTCGTTCTGCTGAGAAACGGAATACGCTACGTTAGTGTCGAAATAGAAGCTCTTGTCGCCCTCTTTCCACACTTCCTGGCCCAGTTTCAGCTCAGCGTACGTCTCACATTCGTTACCGAGACGGTATTTACTTTGAGCACCGGTTGCCTGGAAACATTGTTGTTCACCGCCACTCCCGGTCCAGCCAATGCCGGAACGAGCATAACCTTTAAAGTCTACAGCGCCTGCCTGGGCAGACATAATGCCTGCCGCAATGGCGAGTGCCAGAGGGACTTTGCGCAGAGTAATCATCATTCTATCTCCTGAGATCATTGCTTTTCTTTGAACACTTGACCTGTCGGTTTCGTGTCTTCTTTTGGGATTGCTTAAACGCCTGGCTCTTTGTGCAGCCGACGACATGCAGTGCCATCCTCGCGGAACAGATGGCAACGCTCTGGCGGCAAACCGATAGCGAATGTGGCACCCTCTTCTACCAACACCACGTCATTCTGGCGGTAGACCAGGTTCTGACGGATGGCGGGGATCTGGATATGAATCTGTGTTTCGTGACCAAGTTGTTCGACGACCTGAACTTCACCTTCCAGCGTCACATCGGCGATGTGGCTCGGCAGTAAATGCTCAGGACGAATACCGAGGGACATGTTGGCCCCCACCTGTACGTTGGCGCTGTCGACCGGCAGCCAGACTTGCTGACGGTTTGGCAACTCCACCTGTACCTGTTCAATGGCTGTCGCCGTGACTTTGACGGGCAGGAAGTTCATCTTTGGCGAGCCAATAAAGCCCGCAACAAAGCGGTCTGCCGGATAGTGATACAGCTCCAGCGGTTTACCCACCTGTGCCACGCGGCCTGCGTCCAGCACCACAATTTTGTCGGCCAGCGTCATCGCTTCGACCTGATCGTGGGTGACGTAAATCATCGTGCGGCCAAGACGTTTATGCAGACGGGAGATTTCGATACGCATCTGGACGCGCAGCGCGGCATCCAGGTTAGAAAGCGGTTCATCCAGCAGGAAGACGCGTGGTTCGGCAACCAGCGTACGGCCAATCGCGACGCGCTGGCGCTGACCACCGGAAAGCGCCTTCGGTTTACGCTCCAGCAGGTGTGCCAGCTGTAACACTTCCGCCACCTGCGTGACGCGCTGGTTAATCACCTCTTTTTTCGCCCCCGCCAGCTTCAGGCCAAAGGACATGTTCTCGGCGACGGAGAGATGGGGATAAAGTGCATAAGACTGGAACACCATGCCAACGCCACGTTCGGCAGGCGGAATGTCGTTCATTCGGGTATCACCAATCAGCAAATCACCGCTGGTGATGGTTTCAAGACCGGCAATCATACGCAGCAGAGTTGATTTACCGCAGCCAGATGGGCCAACAAACACCACGAATTCACCTTCGTGGATGTCGAGATTGATGTCTTTTGACACCACTACGTCGCCCCAGGCTTTCGTTACATTACGCAGCTGTACGCTCGCCATGCCCTTCTCCCTTCGTTACAACCTGTCACCGACAGAAACATTCAAGATAAGTTCACTATGGGGTATCCATTACTTTCGCGAATCCTCCACCCCCCGGCTTTTTTATGGGGGAGGAGGCGGGAGGATGAGAGAGCAGGCTCTGCGACCGCAGCTGGCGGGCTGAGGCAAAATTCGTGAAGCCACCTGCAAAATTCAGCGTGTTTTTATGTGCGCCAGCACTCATAACTTAAATTTATGCAACACAGATCACACAAACCGGGGGTGGGGCGTAGGGGTTGGGAGGATGGAAAGAGGATGTCAAATAAGGAGACTGAGTGACGTTGAACCACCTTATGTATCCACGAGCACATCACCAAAAAAGGATGGCAGATATGAAGATCAAGACTGGCGCACGCGTTTTCGCATTGTCCGCCCTTGCAGCAATGATGATTTCCGCACCGGCTCTCGCCAAAATTGAAGAAGGTAAGCTGGTTATCTGGATTAACGGCGACAAAGGCTATAACGGCCTGGCCGAAGTGGGTAAAAAATTCGAAAAAGACACCGGTATCAAAGTCACCGTAGAACACCCGGACAAGCTGGAAGAGAAATTCCCGCAGGTTGCGGCAACCGGTGACGGCCCGGACATCATCTTCTGGGCGCATGACCGTTTCGGGGGTTATGCACAATCCGGCCTGCTGGCGGAAGTCACGCCTGATAAAGCCTTCCAGGACAAACTGTTCCCGTTCACCTGGGACGCCGTTCGCTATAACGGCAAGCTGATCGCTTATCCCATTGCAGTGGAAGCCCTGTCTCTGATTTATAACAAAGACCTGGTGCCTAACCCGCCGAAAACCTGGGAAGAGATCCCGAAACTGGATAAAGAGCTGAAAGCGAAAGGTAAGAGCGCGCTGATGTTCAACCTGCAGGAGCCGTACTTCACCTGGCCGCTGATTGCTGCCGATGGCGGTTACGCGTTCAAGTTTGAAAACGGCAAATATGACGTCAAAGACGTGGGCGTGGACAATGCGGGTGCGAAAGCGGGTCTGACCTTCCTGGTCGATCTGATCAAGAACAAACACATGAACGCGGATACCGATTACTCCATCGCGGAAGCGGCGTTCAACAAAGGCGAAACCGCGATGACCATCAACGGTCCGTGGGCCTGGACCAACATCGACAAGAGCAAAATCAACTATGGCGTGACGCTGCTGCCAACATTCAACGGCAAGCCGTCTAAACCGTTCGTCGGCGTGCTGAGCGCAGGTATCAACGCCGCCAGCCCGAACAAAGAGCTGGCGAAAGAGTTCCTCGAAAACTACCTGCTGACCGATCAGGGTCTGGATGAAGTGAACAAGGACAAACCGCTGGGTGCCGTTGCGCTGAAATCCTTCCAGGATCAGCTGGCAAAAGACCCACGCATCGCGGCAACCATGGATAACGCCCAGAAAGGCGAAATCATGCCGAACATCCCACAGATGGCCGCGTTCTGGTATGCCACCCGTACTGCGGTAATTAACGCCGCAAGCGGTCGTCAGACTGTCGATGCCGCGCTGAAAGATGCGCAGGGTCGTATTACTAAGTAATGCCGTAGTCCCCTCTCCCCCAGGAGAGGGAGAAAAGATCAAACGTTGTAGAGGAAGAACCCCATGGATGTCATTAAAAAGAAACATTGGTGGCAAAGCGACGTGCTGAAGTGGTCAGCGATCGGTCTGCTCTGTCTGCTGGTGGGTTACCTTGTTGTTTTAATGTACGTACAAGGGGAATATCTGTTCGCCATCATGACGCTGATTTTAAGCTCTGCTGGCCTGTATATTTTCGCCAACCGTAAGGCATATGCCTGGCGTTATGTCTATCCGGGCGTGGCCGGGATGGGGCTGTTTGTCCTGTTCCCGCTGATCTGTACTATCGCTATCGCATTCACTAACTACAGCAGCACCAACCAGCTCGCGCAAGAGCGCGCCACTCAGGTGCTTCTGGACCGTTCTTATCAGGCAGGCAAGACCTTCAACTTTGGTTTGTATCCTGCGGGTGACGAATGGAAATTAGCACTGACTGACGGCGAGAGCGGCAAAACCTATATTTCCGACGCTTTCAAATTTGGCGGCGAGCAGAAGCTGGCCTTAAAAGAGGCCCCTGCCCTGCCGGAAGGCGAACGCGCTAACCTGCGTATCATTACCCAGAACCGTCAGGCGCTGACTCAGCTCACCGCCGTGCTGCCAGATGAAAGCAAAGTGACCATGAGCTCGCTGCGCCAGTTTTCCGGCACGCAGCCACTCTATACCCTGGCGGATGACGGCACGCTGACGAATAACCAGAGCGGCGTGAAGTACCGTCCGAACAACGATATTGGTTTCTATCAGTCTGTAAACGCCGACGGCAGCTGGGGCGATGACAAACTCAGCCCGGGCTATACCGTGACTATCGGCTGGGACAACTTTACCCGCGTGTTTACCGACGAAGGGATCCAGAAGCCGTTCTTTGCTATCTTCGTCTGGACGGTGGTCTTCTCCGTATTGACGGTACTCCTGACCGTTGCCGTGGGTATGGTGCTGGCCTGCCTCGTGCAGTGGGAAGCCCTGAAAGGCAAAGCGATCTACCGCGTGCTGCTGATCCTGCCGTATGCCGTACCGTCGTTTATCTCAATTCTGATTTTCAAAGGGCTGTTTAACCAGAGCTTCGGTGAAATCAACATGATGCTGAGCGCGCTGTTCGGCATCAAACCGGCCTGGTTCAGCGACCCGACCACCGCCCGTTCGATGATTATCATCGTCAACACCTGGCTGGGTTATCCGTACATGATGATCCTGTGCATGGGCCTGCTGAAGGCTATCCCGGACGACCTGTATGAAGCCTCGGCAATGGATGGCGCGGGTCCGTTCCAGAACTTCTTTAAAATTACGCTGCCGCTGCTCATCAAACCGCTGACTCCGTTGATGATTGCCAGCTTTGCCTTCAACTTTAACAACTTCGTGCTGATTCAGTTGTTGACCAACGGTGGCCCGGATCGTCTCGGTACCACCACGCCAGCCGGCTATACCGACCTGCTTGTGAGCTACACCTATCGCATCGCCTTTGAAGGCGGCGGCGGTCAGGACTTTGGTCTGGCGGCAGCGATTGCCACCCTGATCTTCCTGCTGGTTGGCGCGCTGGCGATAGTGAACCTGAAAGCCACACGTATGAAATTTGACTAAGGAGGGCATCGATCATGGCTATGGTACAACCCAAATCTCAGAAACTGCGCCTCCTGGCGACACATTTAGGGCTGCTGATTTTTATTGCGGCGATCATGTTCCCGCTGCTGATGGTCATCGCCATCTCCCTGCGTTCGGGTAACTTCGCTACCGGCAGCCTGATCCCGGACGAAATCTCCTGGGAGCACTGGAAGCTTGCGCTGGGCTTCAGCGTGGAGCATGCCGATGGCCGCGTTACGCCGCCGCCGTTCCCGGTACTGCTGTGGCTGTGGAACTCGGTTAAAGTGGCCACCATCACCGCGATCGGCATCGTGACGCTCTCCACCACCTGTGCGTACGCCTTCGCCCGTATGAAGTTCCCGGGCAAGGCTTCACTGCTGAAAGGGATGCTGATTTTCCAGATGTTCCCGGCAGTACTGTCTCTGGTCGCGTTGTATGCCTTGTTTGACCGCCTGGGGCAGTATGTGCCGTTTATCGGCCTGAACACCCACGGCGGCGTGATCTTCGCCTATCTTGGCGGCATCGCCCTGCATGTGTGGACCATCAAAGGCTATTTCGAAACCATCGACGGCTCGCTGGAAGAAGCGGCGGCGCTGGATGGCGCGACACCATGGCAGGCGTTCCGTCTGGTTCTGCTGCCGCTGTCGGTGCCTATCCTGGCGGTGGTATTTATCCTGTCGTTTATCGCCGCCATCACCGAAGTGCCGGTTGCGTCTCTGTTACTGCGTGATGTGAATAGTTACACCCTGGCCGTGGGTATGCAGCAATACCTCAACCCGCAAAACTACCTGTGGGGCGACTTTGCCGCGGCGGCCGTACTCTCTGCCATCCCGATTACAGTGGTGTTCCTGCTGGCGCAGCGCTGGCTGGTCAACGGCCTGACGGCGGGCGGTGTGAAAGGTTAAGTTTCATCTGTTATGCCACTGCAACCCTCAACTTTAGACGTATTGTATTAACCCAACTTGTGACTGTTGTTAGGCGCTCTTCGGAGCGCCATTTTTTTATGGGTCAGACACGCACAAAGTCAGTCTCAAAGTTAAAGGTATGCCAGAGATGGCGGGCGCAGGAGTATTCAAACAGCTTGCCGTTATCGAGAAATGCCGTCTGCTCCACCTGAATAAGCGTGGTGGGTTCGGTCAGCTCCAGCCATACTCTTTCCTGCTCGCTGGCGTTTCGCCCGGTGACTTTCATATGTGCGCTATGGACGGTACACCCCAGCTCATGGGTAATGTACGCGTAAATGGAATACTGAACATGGCTCAGAGCCAGACGAGGAAACAGCGCGACAGGCATCCAGGTGTACTCCACGATGGAAGGGATCTCCGCTATGACGCGTACCCTGTGGATTTCATGCACCAGTTCACCCTCAGGGATTTGCAATTTTTGCGCGATATCGGCAGAGGCAGGCACGGCGGTATATAACTGCACGCGAGTGGTGAGGGTTTTCCCCTGAGTGGCGCAGCGCTGCGCGGTGCCTATCAGGTGTGAGTTGCTTGCCGCAGAAACCTGGCGCTTAACAAACGAGCCTAGCCCACGCTTGCGCAGCACCAGTCCCTCGCGGACGAGCAAATCCAGCGCTTTAGTGATGGTTAGCTCGCTACATCCAAATTCAGCGGCGAGCCTTGCCCCTTCGGGCAATTTTTTGTCGGGAGCATAGATGCCCACCATAATGCGCCGCCGCACTTCATGGTAGATCTCCATATACTTAGGCATAACGCTCTCCGCAAACGGCCCCTTACAGGGCCGACTCAAATTAACGAGACAGGGATGCAGCCATACGCACCCAGGTGTGCCGTCGGCCACGGATAGCGAGGGATAAGGCATTCAGCGCTTCCGGGTCGGCCATGCCTGCCATCCCTGCGTCGCCAAAATTATGCATGTCGCTACCGCAACGTTTACTGGCCAGGCCAATGTCGCGCACCGTAGCACAATCCGCACCTTCCTGACTACTGCTCAGCGTGGTGATGGCAAGCCCTCCCAGCGA
Organism: Enterobacter cloacae complex sp. IR5384; assembly: GCF_049237265.1. NCBI lineage: Bacteria > Pseudomonadati > Pseudomonadota > Gammaproteobacteria > Enterobacterales > Enterobacteriaceae > Enterobacter > Enterobacter cloacae complex sp. IR5384. Next base: position 46,274 of record NZ_JBMKHJ010000026.1, read on the forward strand.
CTGCACTGCCTGCGCAATGTGGCTGACGCGTCCTTCCGATGCCCCCCGGCATCCGCCTGGTGCCGAAAAGATAGCGCCATCTGCGCCTGCACTGATATAGCCAGCATACTCCTGGGGTTGCGCCAGCCCGGAATTATAAAATTTCGCGGCCAGAATCAGCTTATCGGTTTGCGCCCTGAGCGCTGCTATCGCCTGACACATACGCCCGGCCGTCACCCCGGGCTTGTCATAGCCGGTCAGGCAGTAAAAATCCGCATGCCGCACTGCCTCCAGATGCGCAGGCAGAAAAGCGCCGGGGCTGGAGAGATCGTCTGCGGGCAGGACTTCAAAATTGACGCCTGTTAAACGCCCCGTCAGACATTTCACCTGGCTGACAGGATCGGCGCCAAAACGTTCTTCTCCGCCGTTCAATGCGGGCCGCTGAAAATGGATCCCCTTGAGCAGCAGAAGGTCGGCGCCAAACGCGCACAACAATTCCGCATTCGTCACCTCTGCAAACAGCGGGGGCGCCTGCACGGCAATTTCGGCCATAATGACGCGCCCTTCGCTGGCGCTGATGGCATCTCGTAAGCTATCGCCGGTAATGGGGCCACGAAAGTCGCTGGCCCGGCAATTCAGAAGCCGTTTCATCTTTACACCTCCTCTTCGAGAGAAACGATGGCAGGTGTTGGCTGTTGAAATGCCTTTTGCAAAATGTCGAGATTGGTTAACGCTTCATGCTCGCTGACATAGTTGGCCTTGCCTGAGGAGAGTGTGTCGTAAAGCGCGTCATAAACGCGTCCGTAGTCGCCGGGTACCGCCGACAGTTCCTCCCGGACAGAACATCCTGCGTCATCGATATACTCCAGCACCGCGCATTCACGATCTTCACCAAACCCTGGTTCCCCAGGCATAATGCCCGCCTTCAGGCTGGTTTCCTGCTGGTCGATACCATAGCGAATAAACGAGCCTCGCGTACCGTGTACCGTGAATCTCGGCGCGGGTATTTTCACCAGATGGCTGGTTTTCACGATCGCGGTCGTCTTCGGGTAATAGAGGTGAACGGTGAAGGCGTCGTCAGGGTTGAGCGGGTTTCTCTGGCGCTGAAGATGGTACCCGACCTGCTGCGGACGCCCCAGCAGGGCGATAATTTGATCGAGCGTATGCACGCCAAGGCCATAAAACGCGCCGTCGAAATAACTGCCGGGACAGGTTTCCGACGCCGGGCGAAAATAGTCAAAATGGCTTTCGATCTCGACAATTTCCCCCAGTTTACCGCTCTCAATCGCCTGTTTCATGGTCAAATAACAGCTATCAAAACGTCGGTTTTGAAACGGAGAGACGGTTAAGCCCTTTTCCCTCGCCAGAGCTAACAGCGTTTTCGCTTCTTCTGGGGTGGTTGTAAAAGGTTTCTCGACCAGCACGTTTTTGCCGTGTGCCAGACATAGCCGGGCATACTCAAAATGGCTATCAGGATGGGTGCAGATAACCACCAGCTGAAGCGTATTGTCTTCCAGAATATCCTGCAGCCGGGAGGTAAAACAGATGTGTTGATAGTGCGGCTGCGCTTCAACCTCTGGCTTACGCGCAATATCATAAATACGCTTTACGTTGTATTTATCCTTGCGGCATAAAACATAAGGGAGATGATAGCGCGTGGCGCTTTTACCAAAGCCAATATAGGCGCAGTTAATCATACGGATTCCTTTTTAAAGTATGGCAGGGCGGCATGAATTACCGCCGCTCCATCAAGTTTGCTGAAGTGCTGAGGGTCAAGGGGGATCACCGGGCAGTGGTGATTGATATCCTGAAGAATGGTTTCCTGGAGATACGCGATTTGCGGACCCAGCAAAATAAGCTGGGCGTTTTTATATTCATCGACCAGTTTACCTGCATTCACGGCATACACGTTGAGCGTACAATTCTGGCTTTCGCAATATTTTCGCATTTTGCTGGCCATCAAAGAGGTCGACATGCCTTCATTGCAGGCCAGAATAATGGTTTTCCCATCCAACCGATGAATATCATTGTCCTCCTGCGGCGTTATTTCTGACTCAGAGGCGAGAGTATTAATTATCGTTTCATTGCTGCGTTTGATTAACGAACGCTCATAGGCGGTTAAAAAAGGTAAATAGACTACGACCCCAAGCGCTAATAGCAGGATCTGCAAAATGACATTACGAAAATCACCGCCGGATCCGAGCCAGCCAGAAATAAGCGGAGGCACTGACCAGGGAACGTAGGCAACAATTTTTGAGACCCACCCCCAGGCGGTTGCAAAGTACGCGATCGTAAAATTAATTTGCGGATAAAGGATAAAAGGAATCATCATTAACGGGTTGTAGAGTACCGGGAAACCAAAAATGACCGGCTCGTTAATATTAAAAATGCCTGGGGCAATCACCGTTCTGGAAAAGTTACGGTGGCTGGACATATGGCTTCGAACAAACACTGCCAGAAGCAGGGCCAGTGTGCTCCCGGTTCCTCCCATATGACCATACAGATCGCGAAATGGCAGAACGATAATATGGGGTGGGATCTGCCCGCTGGCAAAGGCGGACATGTTTTCCTGCATCGCTACCAGCAAGGGAGGTTCAAGAATGGGATTAATAATCCCACCCGGATGTATCCCCAACGAAAAGAGAAGATTTGTCAGGGTCGTTAACACCAGAAAACCGGATAAATTAGTCGTTAAATGTACCAGCGGCGCCTGGATGAGATGCTGAATCAGCGCCGGGATTTCAGTATGAAGGAAAAGATTAACGCTAAATGCAACCAGCGCGAAAATAGCGACGGTTAGCATAATTGAAAACATCGACTGGAAGGATTGCACCACCATGGAAGGCACATCATCTCCTAGCCGGATCTGTAATTTTTTATTTTTCGAAATCCATAAAAAAAGATTTGTTGATAACACCGCCGTCAGTATTGCCAGAAAGACACCGCCAGCATTGGTACTGCCATAGGAGACCATTCCGGTAAGCCGAACCTGCTGACCATCGGCCAGGGTTTGCACGGTTTCAATGGGCATTAATGCATAAAACACCGCCAGCGCAACCATAGCGGGAATGACTGGCGTAGGGTGTTTTTTCTTACTGGCAATATGATACGCAATTAATATCACCAGCATCAGCGATAAAATATTCATTGTACCGTTAAGTACGCGCTCGCCAATATTGCGTAGCTGTACCAGGGTGTCAGTGGATAACAGACCGCTCAATATGCCTTTCGGATCGAGAAAAACATAATTAAGCATAATGAAGAGTCCAGCCAGGACAAGGAACGGAACAGTAATAATAAAACTGTCCCGTAGACTTCGAAGATGGACTTCTGATGCCAGCTTTTGCGAGACGTCAGTTATCCGCTCCAGTATTGAAGAGTGGGCCATGCAAATCACCTGTCGAATAGATTAAGTATGTGGCAGTTAATTTCAGTACCGCGTATGCCTGAACTGCCACACATTTAAAACTATATAGTTTTAAATTAAATCTATATAGATCACATTTTGACCGTATCTCTTCCGCGTCAGAGCGCCTATTCGCGCTTCAACCGCTTCGAATTACACAACCAGAGCGTGATCACCAGCAGCAGGATCGCCGCCGAGTAGATCAGCACATCAAGGGGAGATTTATGATCGACGATGATCAGCCGCACTATCGCGGTGATCCCAATGTAGACAAAATAGCGCAGCGGGAAGTGAAAGCCTGACTGGAAATACTTCACAATCAGGGCGATAAATTCAAAGTAGAGAAAGTAGACCACCAGGCCTTCCACCAGCGCATATTTGCTGGTTTGCTCGGGGGCGAACAGTACATCCGCCAGATGCACCGTCTCTTTACCCAAAAAGACGACCAGGATCAGGCCAAGGCTCAGCAGACCGAGGTTGAGCACGGTCTGGAGGATAGTTGAGATGAACTCAACGCGCGGGCGAGTCAGGGATGTCATACAGCACCTCATTCTCCAGGGCGAGGTTCCTGTATAACGCAAAAATGTGACGTGGATCTATATTTTTTAATTATGTTTTATGTACGGAGGTAACGAATGGAGCGCAGACCTACCGGGGTTCGCAACGTAACCTGTGGTGAAAATGTCACCCTGTATGAGCCCTGCAATCTCTATGACTGCGTGCTTGGCAACGGTGTGTTTATCGGCCCGTTTGTTGAAATTCAGGGCAATACGCGCATTGGCGACGAGAGCAAAATTCAGTCCCACACCTTCATTTGCGAGTACGTCACCCTGGGCGAACGCTGTTTCATTGGCCATGGGGTGATGTTTGCAAACGATATGTTTCGCGACGGCAAACCCAATGCTGACCGGAACAGCTGGGGACGCATTACTGTGGGAAATGATGTGTCGATAGGCAGCGGGGCGACCATCCTGGCGGTCTCCATCTGCGACGGGGTGGTGATTGGTGCGGGGAGCGTGGTGACCAAATCCATCACCGAGAAAGGCGTTTATGCGGGAAACCCGGCGAAGCTGCTGCGCCGTCTTTGATTCGCCCGGTGGCGCTGCGCTTACCGGGCCTACAAAATCGTAGGCCGGGCAAACGCAGTGCCGCCCGGCGTGAAGCATCAGCGGAAGTTAATGTTCTTATCGCTGGTCATGTCATACAGCTGGAACTTACGACCCAGCTGCTGGCCCCCGTCGCGCGTCAGCGGCGTCCAGCCAATGGCCGCACGGCTGCGGGTTGGACCGGATGAGAACAGATCCAGCGGAATCGACACATACACCCCTTTGGTGAAGTCCCCTTCCCCGTATTCGTCCGGCGAGACGTTGGTGATGGTGGCGTAACCACCCACCACCACTCCGCTGTCGAAGTGTTTGGAGATATCCAGCGTGCCGCCCTTATCGCCCGCCAGGTACTGGCCCACGCTGGCTTTCACCAGCACGTCCTGGGCGAACGACGGCGTCCAGTAGGCCGTAAGGTGGCCGGTTTTCACGCTATAGTCGGTGAACTTCATCATGTCCTGCGCGCTGCGCCAGTCACGCTGTTTAACGTAGTTGGCATCAATACCAAACGCCCAGTTGCTGTCCACCGGACGATAAAGCACTTCCGCCCCCGCGCCGCCATACATGGTTTCCAGATAACCGCCGTAGACCTGGCCGTAGAAGCCATTGCCGAAGTACTGGAAGTAGTTGGCCTGCAGGTTGTTTACGTAGGCATCGTTCTGCACGTACTCACGCACGCGGGTACGCACGCGCGGCAGCTTCGAGTCGTTCGGCGGGTTAGTGTAGTTGAACTTGTCGTAGTTGTTGGCAATGTTGCCAAACAGGCTGCCGGTGGTCAGCAGGTGGTCGGTCACCCACAGATCCGCCGTTGCCATCACGCCCAACTGGTACATGTAGAAGTTTTCCGGCCCGCCGACAGACTGGTTTAGCACCGGGTCGATGTGGAAATCGAAGCGCGATTTATCGATATACCAGCCCTGCTCGGTCATCTCCGGCACGATTGGCTCAACGCGTTTTTGTACCAGCTCGGTTTCATGCCCCAGCGGCTCGCCCTCCAGATGGCGCTTCAGGCTGGCCACGTCCGTTTCCGTCGTCACCTGCGGCAGGTTCAGGCGGTTCTCCGTTACGCGGATCGTGCGGATCCCCTCCGGCAGATCGTTCATGATAATCCGGTTGGCACGTTCGATCCCTTCTCGCGAGTCGCGGTATTTCACCTGCTCACCGGTCACGTACAGCGTATCGCCTTTCACCTGGATTTTCGGATCCGCCAGACCGGCGTTGTACTTCAGCAGCGTCAGCTGGTTGGCCACCACGGAGTGCTGCAGAATGGCATCCTGCGGCTCCGGCTGGTACGCAGGCCGCGCGTTGTCGTTATAGTGCGGCCGCATGTCGTTAAAGTTAGTACGCAGCGTAAAGCCAAACATCACGGTGTTGCCGCGCTCGTAGCTGAGGTTAACGTCGGCCCAATCGGTGACGCGGTAAATGGCGCCGACGTTAAACTTGCTCTTTTGCTCAATCTTTCCGGCGAACTCTTGCGAGTAGTCGTTACCTTCATACTCCAGCTTCAGGCGCAGCGGCTGCCACGGCGTCTGATACTCCACGCCGCCAAACAGGGCAGCCGGGCCGTGGAACATCTGGTCACCGTTAATGGAACCCGCTTTCTGATAGCTGTTGTCGCGATAGCAGAATTTGTCGCTGTAGGTGCAGAACGGGTTTTTCACGTTGCCGCTGGTGCCGAGATAGCCCCAGCCAAGCCCCAGCGAGAAGTCAAATGGCCCCCAGGCCTTACTGGCGACAATGTACTCCGCGTCGAACAGGCCGGTACCGCCGATATCTTTGGCCCCCACGGAAACCTGCGGCATCCAGTAGCTCTCTTCCCACAGGCGCAGTTTGAGATCGAAGGCTTTATCTTTGTAGGTCTGATCGCCCGAAAACGCGTCCACGCTGCTGTACTGTTTCGTTCGTACGTCGGTGTAGCGCAGCGTGGTTTCGAGCCATGGGAACAGCTGTACGGATGCAGAATAGTAGCGGTACTGGTCGTTATCACGATAGTTAAGGCTAATTTCCCCTTCTCGCGCCATACGCGCGGTAGGGGTTTGCAGTAAACCGACGCCACCGAAGTCTGACTGAGACGGGCCAATGGGTGCCGGATATGTTTCTGCATGACAGGCGGCACTCACACACAGTGCCAGCATGCTATAGAGATAGGTCTTTTTCATTATTCCGGTATCCGCTGTGTCAGGGAATGAAGGATATCGGCATTCAGCCCGTCATATGCCTTCGTCCAGAAATGGTCGGCAAAACCGACAAAAATGATGCTGCCTGGCATGGGTTCGACATGCCGCTTGTTCCAGTAGGCAACCGGCGCCTTTTGCGTGTTCCCGTCAGGATAAATCACCCAGGCGTAGCTGTTATCCGCACCACTCAGCAGGCTCTGCTCGTCGAGATAGCTCGCCACGTCGCGGCCGGGAGTAAACGGTTTTTTACCCGGGCTGCTGATAAGCCCCATCACCGTGATGGTGGAAGGCTGCGCCGGGAGCCAGAGCGTGTAATCTCCCTCCAGGGCCGGATTACCTTTTTCCGTCACGCGGACTTCATCCGGATCGAGATTGATGTTTTGTCTTCCGGTAACCTTCAGCGCCAGAAGCTGCTGACGAAGGCTGTTAATGGCTGCCGCATCGTCGCCGTCTTCCTGCTCTGCTAATCCCGTTAATCTGGCGAGCAGCGCCTTGTGCTTTTGTTTCGCCGCCACCGTTGCCTGCCGCTCAGCGATCACCGCACCTGTCCACCAGCTGTTTGCCAGCCTTGGCTGGCCGACGAGATCAATCAGGTGGCCGGCGTTCGTTAACGTTTTGGGCTGCGTGCTGTCCGGCGTGTAGACCTTCACCGTCCCGGCAGACCAGGCGAGCGGTGTGGCAAAGCTTGCGATCAGCGCAACGCGAATAAGTGTTTTCATGATTTCGCGGCCTTGATCAGCGTGGTTTTAACCGGGAAGAATCCGGCACCCAAATATTGCAGGGACTGACGGATCTGCCCTTCATCATCCACCCAGAAACGGTTATGCCAGGTTGCCCGATCGGTCGTGACCTCTTCATCCAGTACGCGAACCCGGGTTTCGTCGCTGCCTACCTTGACGCTGTCCGTACCGTCCCAGCGGAAGGTAGAGCGGGCAGTGGCGTAACGCACCTGCTTGTGTTCCGTCCAGCCCATTGTCCGCGTCCAGCTTGCCCCGTCGGTGATCTGGTTCGGTTTGCTGAGCGGATCGGCCGCAAGGTTGTTGACCTCAAGAAGGTTGTCACCACCGAGCAGGGTTTTCACAATACGGCTATGCTGCGTCACGATGGTGGCCTGATCCTGCGTCACCCATTTCTGCTGCCCGTTTTCATCGAAAGCGAGCACCACAAACAGTTGCGGACCATCGTTGAGCTGCATGTACTGGCTGGCATATGGCATGTTCTGAAGTTCATCATCGGTCAAATGCACACCCGGCGTACCGAATATGCTGTCCCACAGTGAGTTGCCCAGCCCTTTGGTGGTGGCCGAGCATGCCTGCAACAGCAGGCAAATCAGGATGATTGCAGGTCGCTTCACGACTCTTCTCCGAAGGGGCGAAATAACCACACCGAAGTGTGGTTATGATTAAAACACCCGGAATTACTGGGTGCTGGTCGTCGTAGTGGTCGTGGTTCCGGTATTGGAGCCATCACCGCCACCGGTTGCCGCCAGCGCGACACCCACGGCTGAACTTACGGTGCTGGTGCTGGCCGCGGTAGAACTCCCCGCAGACGCAGACGTCGCTGCCGACCCTGCTGCTTCCCCGACCTGGACCGGAGCTGCATAGACAGATGTCGCCGCAAGTGCAGATATGGCAAAAATGCCATACAGTACTTTCTTCATAACAATTTCCCTTCAATGAATGAATGGAGATTTGCCCGAAAAGAAATTCAGGCGGATTCGAGTATACACAACTAAAGCAGAGGGTTTGCCGTACTGATAAATAGAGGAAGGGTTTTCGGACTATTGGATAAATGTGAAGTATAAGAATAATTAACTAATAAATTATTTATTTAAAATCAAATAGATATAATTACATAAGGCGAAAGTAACTCTCCGTATAATCCTAAAATAAACCGCACTCATTAACGGGTTAAAAGGTATTTTCGGATAAAACTCATAACGGGAATTTGAGTTAAATAACAGACATCAGGAATTGTCTGATAAAAAAATGCCGGCATATCGCCGGCACGTTTTTATGACGATTTAATTACGCGCGCCATGCTTTATAACGGTTAATCAAACCATTTGTCGAGCTGTCGTGGCTGCTGATCGCTTTGTCATCACCCAGTTCAGGCAGAATACGGTTCGCCAGCTGTTTACCCAGCTCAACGCCCCACTGATCGAAGGTGAAGATGTTCAGGATTGCGCCCTGCGTGAAGATCTTATGCTCATACAGAGCAATCAGCGCACCCAGGCTGAACGGCGTGATTTCACGCAGCAGGATGGAGTTGGTTGGACGGTTGCCTTCGAACACTTTGAACGGCACAACGTGTTCCAGGGTGGCCGGATCTTTACCCTGGTCACGGTATTCCTGCTCTACCACCTCGCGGGATTTACCAAACGCCAGCGCTTCGGTCTGAGCAAAGAAGTTAGACAGCAGTTTAGGATGGTGATCAGACAGTGGATTATGGGTGATAGCCGGGGCGATGAAATCGCACGGTACCATTTTGGTCCCCTGGTGAATCAGCTGGTAGAACGCGTGCTGACCGTTGGTGCCTGGCTCACCCCAGATGATTGGGCCAGTCTGGTAATCCACCGCGTTGCCGTTACGGTCAACGTATTTACCGTTGGATTCCATATTGCCCTGCTGGAAGTAGGCCGCGAAGCGGTGCATGTACTGGTCGTACGGCAGGATCGCTTCGGTCTCTGCGCCGAAGAAGTTGTTGTACCAGATACCGATCAGCGCCAGCAGCACCGGCAGGTTTTTCTCAGGTGCGGTGGTGGAGAAGTGTTTGTCCATCGCGTGCGCGCCGGAGAGCAGCTCAACAAAGTTGTCGAAGCCCACGGAGAGAATGATAGACAGGCCGATCGCAGACCACAGAGAGTAGCGGCCACCGACCCAGTCCCAGAACTCGAACATGTTCGCGGTGTCGATACCGAACTCGCCAACCGCTTTACCGTTGGTGGACAGCGCAGCGAAGTGTTTCGCCACGTGTTTGTTGTCACCTGCGGTTTTCAGGAACCAGTCGCGCGCGCTGTGGGCGTTGGTCATGGTTTCCTGGGTGGTGAAGGTTTTAGAAGCCACCAGGAACAGTGTAGTTTCCGGGTTCACGTTCTTCAGCACTTCGGCGATGTGGGTACCATCGACGTTGGAGACAAAGTGCATGTTGAGATGATTTTTGTATGGACGCAGCGCTTCAGTCACCATGAACGGGCCGAGGTCAGAACCGCCGATACCGATGTTCACCACGTCGGTGATGGCTTTGCCGGTGTAGCCTTTCCAGCTTCCGGAGATGATTGCTTCAGAGAAGGCTTTCATCTTTTCCAGCACCGCGTTCACTTCCGGCATCACATCTTTGCCGTCAACGATAATTGGCGTATTGCTACGGTTACGCAGAGCCACGTGCAGCACGGCACGGTCTTCGGTACGGTTGATCTTCTCACCGGAGAACATGGATTTGATGGCGTCTGCCAGTTCCGTCTCTTTCGCCAGATCCTGCAGTTTCGCCAGCGTCTCTTCGGTGATGCGGTTTTTGGAGAAATCCACCAGCATCAGATCATCGAAGGTCGCGGAGAATTTGTTGAACCGATCGGCATCTTTCGCGAACAGCTCCGCGATGGTGACGTCTTTCATTTCATCAAAATGTTTTTGTAGTGCCTGCCAGGCAGCGGTCTGCGTTGGGTTGATGTTTTTCATTAGCAATACTCTTCTGATTTGAGAATTGTGACTGCGGTCGATTGTAGCGCCTGCAAATAAAAATTGTGATGGTTTTTATGCCATTGCCCTGGCCTGCATCAAACGCAGGTGAAAAGACCCGAAAAGTATAGCTGCTGACGCGCCCACCCGTGGCGGCGAAATGTCGGTCAAAATCGGGGAAAACGAAGCATAAAATATGGCCCTGTTATAAGTCCTGTTTCTCAGGGGTACCCCCCCATGAAAAATCCGCATAATCCCGGCATTGACAGGACCTCCCCCACATTTTATTTATAGGGCCGTATTTTGCGCCTGCACCTGTTTTCGTTTCATTCTTGTGCCATGGTCGCTTTATTCATTCCCTGACACGAGGTTGTTATGACGAGTTTTGTGGTCGCCAAGTTTGGCGGCACCAGTGTGGCAGATTACGATGCCATGAACCGCAGCGCCGATGTGGTGCTGGCCGATCCGAATACCCGCCTGGTAGTGCTTTCTGCCTCTGCTGGCGTGACGAACCTGCTGGTTTCTCTGTCTGAAGGGCTGGAGGCCACCGAGCGCTTCGTTAAGCTGGACGCACTGCGCAAAATTCAGTTCGATATCCTTGAACGTCTGCAGAACCCGAACGTGATCCGTGAAGAAGTGGAGCGTCTGCTGGAAAATATCACCACGCTGGCAGAAGCGGCTTCTCTGGCCACCTCCACCGCCCTGACCGATGAGCTGGTCAGCCACGGTGAGCTCATGTCCACCCTGCTGTTTGTTGAAATCATGCGTGAACGTAACGTTCAGGCACAGTGGTTCGACGTGCGTAAAATCATGCGCACCAGCGATCGCTTTGGCCGCGCCGAGCCGGACGTGGAAGCGCTGGCCGAGCTGACCAATCAGCAGCTGGTCCCGCGCCTGGATGAGGGGATCGTGATCACCCAGGGCTTTATCGGCAGCGAAGCCAAAGGACGCACCACCACGCTTGGCCGTGGCGGCAGTGATTACACCGCGGCGCTGCTGGGTGAAGCGCTGCATGCGACCCGTGTGGATATCTGGACTGACGTCCCGGGGATTTACACCACCGATCCACGCGTCGTCTCTGCGGCAAAACGTATTGATGTGATTGCGTTTGAAGAAGCGGCGGAAATGGCGACCTTCGGTGCCAAAGTGCTGCACCCGGCAACGCTGCTGCCTGCCGTGCGTAGTGATATCCCGGTCTTCGTCGGTTCAAGTAAAGATCCGAAAGCGGGCGGTACGCTGGTGTGCAAGAAAACCGAAAATCCACCGCTGTTCCGCGCGCTGGCCCTGCGCCGTAAGCAAACGCTGGTTACGCTGCACAGCCATAATATGCTGCACTCGCGCGGCTTCCTGGCGGAAGTGTTTGGCATCCTGGCGCGTCATAACATCTCCGTGGATCTGATCACCACCTCCGAAGTAAGTATCGCACTGACGCTGGACACCACCGGTTCAACCTCAACGGGTGACACTCTGCTGACGCAGTCGCTGCTGATTGAGCTGTCAGAACTGTGCCGCGTGGAAGTAGAAGAAAACCTGGCGCTGGTAGCCATCATCGGCAATAAGCTGTCGCGCGCGTGTGGCGTGGGCAAAGAGGTCTTCGGTGTGCTCGACCCGTTCAATATCCGCATGATTTGCTACGGTGCCTCCAGCTACAACCTCTGCTTCCTGGTGCCTGCTGAGCAGGCAGAACAAGTGGTGCAGAAACTTCATCAGAATTTGTTTGAATAAAATTCATTAGCACGATAAACAATATCTATAAGCCGGGCACAGACCCGGCTTTTTTATAACTAAACAACACGACAATACTGCAAGGAATATCTATGTTATCCGCCATCACCCGGCTGTTCCCGTTATGGGCGCTGCTGCTCTCCATACTCGCGTATTACACCCCCACTACGTTCACGGGCATTGGTCCGTGGGTGACCACGTTGCTGATGCTGATTATGTTCGGCATGGGTGTGCATCTAAAAATCGACGACTTTAAACGCGTGCTCTCGCGCCCGGCCCCGGTTGCTGCAGGGATTTTCCTGCACTACCTGGTGATGCCCCTTGCGGCCTGGCTGCTGGCAATGGCCTTTAAGATGCCACCCGACCTCTCCGCCGGGATGGTGCTGGTGGGCAGCGTGGCCAGCGGAACCGCCTCCAATGTCATGATCTATCTGGCAAAAGGCGATGTGGCGCTCTCCGTAACCATCTCTTCGGTATCCACGCTGGTGGGTGTGATTGCCACGCCGCTGCTAACACGCCTGTACGTTGACGCCCATATTCAGGTGGACGTGATGGGAATGCTGCTGAGCATTTTGCAAATCGTGGTGATTCCGATCGCGTTGGGCCTTGTCATTCACCACCTGTTCCCGCGCGTGGTAAAAGCCGTTGAGCCCTATCTGCCTGCGTTTTCGATGGTCTGTATTCTGGCCATCATCAGCGCCGTGGTGGCCGGTTCTGCGTCGCACATTGCATCCGTGGGCTTTGTCGTGATTATCGCGATAGTGTTGCATAACACCATTGGCCTGCTGGGCGGATACTGGGGCGGGAAACTGTTTGGCTTCGATGAATCCACCTGCCGGACGCTGGCAATTGAGGTAGGGATGCAGAACTCCGGTCTGGCAGCGGCACTCGGGAAAATTTACTTCTCGCCGCTGGCGGCTCTGCCTGGTGCGCTCTTCTCGGTCTGGCATAACCTGTCCGGTTCGCTGCTGGCGGGATACTGGTCCGGCAAACCGATAGAAGAAAAACCACAGAAAACAGATGAATATCGTCTTTAACAGTCGGGTGGCGCTACGCTAACCCGACCTACACTCTCCGCAGGCGCAAGCCGGGGAAAAAAGGGGCTTAACGCCCCTTCTTTTTACGTCCCGGTTGCGTAAAGCGTTTACCCGCGGGCTTGCCTCGCCCTTTCTCTTCCGACTGCGGTGCTTTCACGACCGGGCGTTTAATCGCCTGAGTTTTCGGTTTGGCTTTGGCCTTCGGCTTTGCTTCAGACGAGGAGTTCTCGATAAGTTTGAACAGCTCAATCAGCTCGTCGTCCGTTAAGTCACGCCACTCGCCCAGCGGAATACCGGACAGGCTGACGTTCATGATGCGCGTGCGTTCCAGCTTCGTCACTTCATAACCGAAGTATTCGCACATACGGCGGATCTGACGATTCAGGCCCTGCACCAGGGTAATGCGGAACGCGAACGGCGCTTCTTTCTTCACCTTACACTTTTTCGTGACGGTACCGAGGATGGGTACACCGGCGCCCATGCCGCGAATAAATTCGTCCGTGACCGGCTTATTCACCGTCACGATATACTCTTTCTCGTGGTCATTCCCGGCACGCAGAATCTTATTCACCAGATCGCCGTGGTTAGTGAGGAAAATCAGCCCCTGCGAGTCTTTATCCAGACGGCCAATCGGGAAGATACGGCTACTGTGGTTAACGAAATCAACGATGTTGTCCCGCTCGCCATCTTCTGTGGTGCTGACAATCCCAACCGGTTTATTCAACGCGATAAACACCAGGTCTTCTGCATCACGCGGTTCGATGAGCTGACCATTCACTTTGACCACGTCGCCAGGCATCACCTGGTCACCAATAGTGGCGCGTTTGCCGTTGAGGAACACATTACCTTGTTCGATGTAACGGTCCGCCTCGCGACGTGAGCAGATCCCGCTCTCGCTAATGTATTTGTTTAATCGAGTTGATTGAGTTGGCAGCATAGTTTCTCCTGTGAAGGCGAAATATACCTTACCTTGCGGCTGACAAAAAAGTCCTAGTAACCGTTGATCAGAAAATCGAGTGCATCCCGCAATGAAGCACTGTTGTCCGTGAGATCGGCAACACGTTCACCTAACTCTTTTGAAGATATGCCTGACAGCATATGCATCATGACAACGCAGGGCTTACCCGCGATTTCAACGACAGGGCACACTTTCGCAGGCGGACGAATGCCGCCCAGCAGGCTTAATTCAACGGCGGGAGCGACAAGTACATGTTTCATCACATTAGCAACAGGGTGCTGCATATTAATAAGCCATGGATAGGCTTTTCTCCCATTGCCTTCATTCTCATAAGCAAAATATTGCTCCATCAGAACGACCTCTGAAAATCACTAAAGGAGCCGTTTTCATCAACCCACTGGTTGATGGCCTCTATAGACGCTTTATTTTCTGCTAACCACTCTGCGCGCTGATGCGCACGAAACTGCTCCTGTAGAGCGGTAGTGAGTACAGCAGAGAGATTGAGTTTAAGCCGTCGCGCTTCTTCAAGAATTTCAGGTGCTAACGAAACATTGACTGATTTTTTAATACCATGGGTAGTGCGCATGAGAACCCCCATTGGAATGCGCATGAATTGGCGAAGTGTAGCGTAATAAACGAGCATTTTCTATTCCCTTCAAAATATGAGGTCTGAAGAGTAAATTGCTCTTTATAAAGCGTCACGCCTCGCAAATGGGTTTTGCGAGGCGCTTTCAGAGATTAATACTCATCCCGCTCGTCATCTTCATCCGGCTGTTCCATCACGCTGTACGCCACCGCACAGAACAATGAGTTAAGGCGTTTCATATCCCCCAGTAGCCCCAGATGCAGGGAGCTGGTTTCGATACTCTGCACGTTCTGTTGGTGCAGACGTTCCACGTGGGCGTGCGAGTAGCGGCGGTTGAGGATACGGAAGCGATGCTTGTTGCGGCGCAGACGGCGTGCGCTCGGCACATCGCTTGAGAAGAAGACCAGCATCGCCAGCTTCAGGTTGCTCAGAAGTTGTTCGTGCAGGGCTTCCAGCTCCTTCAGCCCTTCGACGGAGAACGCACGGCGGGCGGCCAGAGATTTGTCAGCAATTTCACTGCCCATCCGCTCCACAATGTCCGAAGCCTGCTCAAGGTTAAGCGACATCTCTATGATTTCCGCCCAGCGGCGGGACTCCTCTTCCGCCAGTTCATCCTGCGGGATGCGCGCCAGATAGAGCTTGATAGCGGTATAAAGCACGTTGATATCATCCGCCAGCCGGCGCAGCTCTTTCTCTTCCCGCGGCTCGCCGTGCATCACCTTTTGCAGGCCTTCGAGCATGGTTTCCATCGCATCACCCATGCGCAGCGTCTCGCGGGCGGCATTGGCCAGCGCCAGCGCAGGAGTATCCAGCGCGGAGGTATCCAGATGCTTCGGTTTCAGGCGCGCATCCAGCTCCGGTTCATCGCGTATAAGCCGTTCGCAGAAGCGCGCCATCGGTTCAGCAAACGGCACCATCGCCAGGCAGCGCACCAGGTTATAGAAGACGTGGAAGTAGATCACCAGCTCTGCCTTCGGCAGAGAGAGGTTGTCCATCAGGTTCGCCAGTGGGTGCACAAACGGCAGAATAATCAGGCTGCCCACCAGCTTAAACAGCAGACTGCCGAGCGCCACGCGGCGGGCGGCAGCATTGGCAGCGCTGTTATTGAGCATCGCCAGCAGGCCCGAGCCGAGGTTAGCCCCGATCACCAGACACAGTGCGACCGGGAAGGAGATCGCCCCTGCGGCGGTGAGCGTGGCCGTCAGCAGCACCGCCGCCAGGCTGGAGTAACTGACGATGGCAAACACCGCGCCGATGAGCGCATCCAGCATAATATCGCCGGTTAACGAGGCGAAGATAACCTGCACACCGTTGGCTTCGGTA
Source organism: Enterobacter cloacae complex sp. IR5384 (assembly GCF_049237265.1). NCBI lineage: Bacteria > Pseudomonadati > Pseudomonadota > Gammaproteobacteria > Enterobacterales > Enterobacteriaceae > Enterobacter > Enterobacter cloacae complex sp. IR5384. Next base: position 62,245 of record NZ_JBMKHJ010000026.1, read on the forward strand.
ATGGGCGTGACCGCCTGCACAATCAGCTCCAGCGCCAGCAGAATCAGCCCGAGGCCAATCCCCACGCGTCCAAGCTGGCCAGCGCGCGTCTGCTTACGCCCAAGGAAAAAGATGACCCCGATAAATATCAGCAACGGCGACAGCCAGGAGAGATCAAAAGTCAGGATACGTGCCATCAGCGCGGTACCCACGTCAGCGCCCAGCACAATAACCAGTGCAGGGGCCAGCGCCACCAGATCCTGAGCGACAAACGATGTCACGAGCAATGTGGTCGCATTACTGCTCTGAACCAGCGCCGTTACGCCAATGCCCGCACAGAAGGCGAGCGGTTTCTTCTCCACGCTGCTGCTGAGAACGGTACGTAAACGTGCGCCAAACACGCGCATCACGCCGGTACGGACAATATGGGTGCCCCAGACCAGCAGTGCGACTGCCGAGAGCAGATGTAACAGGGTCAGCACGGAAGGTTATCCTCCTTAACGTTATTCGTTTTCCTTAGGTCAGTATAAGGGTTTAAACGTAAGAAAGAGACAGGGCGCTCAATGAGCGCCCTGTTAGTTGTAAGGAAAAGTGACGGTCAGTCGGCGTCGTAGCCGAGATTCGGCGCTAACCAACGCTCCACTTCAGAGACGCTCATGCCTTTACGCAGTGCATAATCTTCAATCTGATCGCGCTGCAGCTGCGCCACGGCAAAGTATTTGCTGTCCGGATGGCTGAAGTACCAGCCGGATACCGATGCCCCAGGCCACATCGCGAAAGATTCGGTCAGTTTCATTCCGGTATGGGCCTCAACGTCCAGCAGCTGCCAGATGGTGCCCTTTTCGGTATGTTCCGGACAGGCCGGGTAGCCGGGTGCCGGGCGGATCCCCTGGTAGTTTTCGCGGATCAGCTCCTCATTGCTGAGATTTTCATTCGCCGCGTAGCCCCAGTAAACCTTGCGTACGCGCTCATGCAGATACTCTGCGAACGCTTCCGCCAGACGATCGGCAATCGCTTTGACCATGATTTTGTTGTAATCATCGTGCTGCGCTTCAAAGGCGTCCGCCAGGGCGTCCTCTTCCAGACCGCCGGTCACGGCGAAGGCACCGATGTAGTCGGCTTTACCACTCAGTTTCGGCGCAATAAAATCGGCCAGACAGTAGTTGGCAAACCCGACCTTTTCGGTTTGCTGGCGCAGGTGATGGCTTACGGTCAGCACGTGAGTGCGCGTCTCATCGCGATAAATTTCGATGTCGTCGCCCATGCGGTTAGCCGGGAACAGCCCCACCACGCCGCGCGGGTTAAGGGCTTTCTCGGCGCTGAGTTTGTCGAGCATGTCGTTAGCGTCTTTAAACAGGCGCTTCGCCTCTTCGCCGACAACCTCATCTTCCAGGATGCGCGGATATTTGCCCGCCAGCGACCATGTCATAAAGAATGGTGTCCAGTCGATGTAGTTGCGCAGCGTTTCGATGCTGGCGGTCACCTCCTGCACGCCCAGGCGATGGGCAACCGGCGGCGTATAGCTCGCCCAGTCAAACGCCAGATCGTTATCGCGCGCCGCCTGAAGTGTCACCGGTGGGGTGCGCGGTTTCTTGCGGGCATGCTGAATGCGGACGGTTTCGTACTCTTTGCGGGTCCGGGCCACAAAGTCATCGCGCTGGGTGTCGGAGAGCAGCGCTGAGACCACGCCCACGGTGCGCGAGGCGTTCTGAACATAGACCGTCGGGCCGCTGTAGTTCTGCTCAATCTTCACCGCAGTATGTGCTTTTGAGGTGGTCGCCCCGCCAATCAGCAGCGGAATGGTGAAGCCCTGACGCTCCATCTCTTTCGCCACGTTAACCATCTCGTCGAGCGACGGGGTAATCAGCCCCGAAAGGCCAATCAGGTCAGCATTGACTTCGCGCGCGGTCCTGAGGATTTTATCCGCCGGCACCATTACGCCAAGGTCAATAATCTCGTAGTTATTGCACTGCAGCACCACACCGACAATGTTCTTTCCGATGTCATGCACGTCGCCCTTCACGGTGGCGATAACCATTTTACCGTTGCTGGAGCCCTGCTCTTTGCTGGCTTCGATGAACGGCTCCAGATACGCCACGGCCTGCTTCATTACGCGCGCGGACTTGACCACCTGCGGCAGGAACATTTTGCCCTCGCCGAACAGATCGCCCACCACGTTCATACCGTCCATCAGCGGCCCTTCGATAACCTCGATGGGCCGGGCGGCCTGCTGGCGCGCCTCTTCGGTATCCTGCTCGATAAACTCGGTGATGCCTTTTACCAGCGAATATTCCAGCCGCTTCTTGACATCCCAGCTACGCCACTCGGCCTGCTGGACGTTGGCAGCGTCGTCCGATTTGCTGCCGCGGTATTTTTCTGCCAGATCGAGCAGCCGCTCGGTGGCGTCGTCACGGCGGTTGAGGATCACATCTTCCACCGCGTCGCGCAGTTCTGCGGGCAGATCGTCGTAAATCGCCAGCTGTCCGGCGTTAACGATCCCCATGTCCATCCCGTTGCGGATGGCGTAGTAGAGGAATACGGCGTGGATCGCTTCACGTACCGGGTCGTTGCCGCGGAACGAGAACGACACGTTCGAGACACCGCCGGAGATCAGCGCATGCGGCAGCTCACGTTTGATGTCTTCACACGCGCCGATAAAGTCCTGGGCGTAGTTATTGTGCTCTTCAATCCCGGTGGCGACGGCGAAGATGTTCGGGTCAAAGATGATGTCTTCCGGCGGGAAGCCTACCTCTTCGGTCAGGATCTTGTACGCGCGGCGGCAAATCTCAATTTTGCGCTCGCGGGTGTCCGCCTGGCCCACTTCATCAAAGGCCATCACCACCACGGCCGCGCCGTAGCGGCGCACCATCTTCGCGTGGTGAATAAAGATATCGACCCCTTCTTTCATTGAGATGGAGTTGACGATACCTTTGCCCTGAATGCACTTCAGCCCTTTTTCGATTACTTCCCATTTGGAGGAGTCAATCATGATCGGCACGCGAGCGATATCCGGCTCGCCGGCGATCAGGTTGAGGAAACGTACCATCGCCGCCTCGGCGTCGAGCATCCCCTCATCCATGTTGATGTCGATGATCTGCGCGCCGCTTTCTACCTGCTGGCGGGCAACGTCCAGCGCTTCACTGTACTTCTCTTCTTTGATCAGGCGTTTGAATTTAGCGGAACCGGTGACGTTGGTACGTTCCCCAACGTTCACAAACAGGCTGTCATCGCCGATAGTCAACGGCTCAAGGCCGGAGAGACGGCAGGCAACCGGCAGCTCGGGCAGTTTACGCGGCGGCAAACCGGCCACGGCATTGCTCATGGCGGTGATGTGCTCCGGCGTGGTACCGCAGCAGCCGCCAACGATATTCAGGAAACCGGATTCGGCCCATTCGCGGATCTGCGCCGCCATGGTGTCCGCATCCAGATCATATTCGCCAAAGGCGTTTGGCAGACCGGCGTTCGGGTGTGCGGTGACGTAGCATTCCGCAATACGTGACAGTTCCTGCACATACTGGCGCAGCTCATCCGGACCCAGCGCGCAGTTCAGGCCGAAGGAGAGCGCTTCCGCGTGGCGCAAGGAGTTATAAAACGCTTCGGTGGTCTGCCCGGACAGGGTACGACCAGAGGCATCGGTAATGGTGCCGGAAATCATGATTGGCAGCTCGACGCCCAGCGCCTCGAACTCCTCTTTCACCGCGTAAATCGCGGCTTTGGCATTGAGGGTATCGAAAACCGTTTCAATCAGGATCAGGTCGGAACCGCCTTCCACCAGCGCTTTGGTTGATTCACGGTAGGCTGCCACCAGCTGGTCAAAGGTGATGTTACGAAACGCCGGGTCGTTTACGTCCGGTGAAATAGAGGCGGTGCGGTTGGTTGGGCCCAGCACCCCGGCAACGTAGCGCGGTTTCTCCGGCGTGCGCGCCGTCCACGCGTCGGCACAGGCGCGGGCTAGCTTCGCCGCCTCATAGTTTATCTCCGCCGACAGGGATTCCATCTGGTAATCCGCCATGGCGATGGTTGTCGAGTTGAAGGTGTTGGTTTCAACGATATCCGCACCCGCTTCGAAGTAGGCGTTGTGGATATCCGCAATCACCTGCGGTTTGCTTAATACCAGCAGGTCATTGTTACCTTTGAGATCGCATGGCCAGTCCGCAAAACGTTCGCCACGGAAATCGTCTTCACTGAGGCGATAGCTCTGGATCATGGTGCCCATGCCGCCGTCCAGCACCAGAATTCGTTCATTTAACTGCGCACGCAGTTGCTCTACTTTGCTGCTCACACTTGCTCCCGACAACGCTCAACCAGGCCAAAAGGCTGCGGTCCATACTGGCACAATCTTGCAGGGTGGAAAAGTCACACGGCGGTAACATGAGACATGTTCACTATCACTCATCCGATCAGTCAGGATAACGGTTGCAAAATCACCAAATAAAACGAAAATGATTTCCACGATACAGAAAAAGGAGATCGTCATGGTCACGACCGTTCCCGCGAAACGCGGCAGAAAACCTGCTGCCCCCCCCGCCGCACAACAGGGCGGACAGGTTCAATCGCTTACACGCGGTTTGAAGCTGCTGGAATGGATAGCCGAGTCGCACAGCAGCGTGGCCCTGACGGAGCTGGCCCAGCAGGCCGGTTTGCCGAACTCCACTACGCACAGGCTGCTGACTACCATGCAACAGCTTGGCTTTGTGCGTCAGGTTGGCGAGCTCGGGCACTGGGCAGTCGGCGCCCATGCGTTCATCGTCGGTAGCAGCTTCCTGCAAAGCCGCAACCTGCTGGCGATTGTGCACCCTATCCTGCGCAAATTAATGGAAGAGTCGGGCGAGACCGTGAATCTGGCCGTTCTCGACCAGAGCGACCATCAGGCGATTATTATTGATCAGGTACAGTGTACCCAGCTGATGCGTATGTCAGCTCCCATTGGCGGTAAGCTGCCTATGCACGCGTCCGGCGCGGGGAAAGCCTTTCTGTCGCAGCTGAGCGAGGAACAGGTGACGGGGCTGCTGCACCGTAAAGGGCTGCACGCCTATACCCACGCCACGCTGGTTTCACCGGTACATCTGAAAGAAGATCTGGCGTTAACCCGTAAGCGCGGCTATTCGTTTGACGACGAGGAGCACGCCCTGGGCCTGCGCTGCATTGCGGCCTGTATCTTTGACGAGCATCGCGAACCGTTTGCCGCCATCTCCATCTCCGGGCCGATTTCCCGTATGACCGACGATCGCGTCACCGAGCTGGGTGCGCTGGTGATTAAGGCGGCGAAAGAGGTCACCCTGGCGTATGGTGGGATTCGCTAGGATTGAGTGCGGTCTGATGCCCTCACTCCGGCCCTCTCCCACAGGGAGAGGGAGAAAACATGATGCCCTTACCCTGCGGGAGAGGGAGAAAACCGGATGCAAAACCGCTGCTTACGACGGTAGGCGTACACATCTTCCACATGCCCGTTTTTGATCCGCGTTTGCAGTCCGCGCCAGTAGCTGGCACGAAACAGATCGGCATGCATCTCTTCAAACAATGGCCCAATACGCGGGTCGGCGCACAGCCAGTGGCGAAACTCCTCGGGAAAGACATCGCCCGGTGAGACGCTGTACCACGGCTCGCCGGAGAGTTCATCTTCCGGGTAACGGGGCGGCGGGATATCGCGGAAATTAACCTCGGTCATGTAGCAAATTTCATCGTAATCATAGAACACTACCCGCCCGTGTCGGGTCACGCCGAAGTTTTTAAACAGCATGTCGCCGGGGAAGATATTGGCGGCGGCAAGCTGACGAATCGCGTTGCCGTACTCTTCAATGGCATCTTTTAAAGCCTGACCGTCGGCCTGTTCCAGCCAGATATTCAGCGGCACCATACGGCGCTCGATATATAGATGGCTAATCGCTATTTTGTCGCCCAGATCGGTGATTTTTGCCGGTGCTTCCTGCAGTAACAGGGTCATTAAAGCCGGATCGATCTGCCGCTTATCCAGCACAAAATTTTCAAACTCCTGCGTATCCGCCATACGTCCGACGCGATCGTGTTCTTTCACCAGCTGATAGCAGGCACGAACATGCGCTGCGGTCATCTCTTTCTGCGGCGCGAATGTATCTTTGATGACCTTAAACACCCGGTCAAATCCCGGCAGCGTAAAGACCAGCATCACCATGCCGCGAATGCCGGGCGCTTCGATAAATTGCTCATCGGCGGTGGTGACATAACGCAAATACTCCCGGTAGCTTTCCGTTTTGGCATGCTTTTGACAGCCAATCGCCATATACAGCTCGGCGGTGGTTTTGCCCGGCAGGATCTCGCGCAGCCACTCCACCAGGGCGGCAGGCAGCGGAGCGTAGACCATAAAATAGGAGCGGGCGAAGCCAAACACAATGCTGGCCTCAGCGCTGGTGGTCAGGCAGGTATCGACAAACAGTTCGCCGTCATCGGTACGGTGTATGGGCAGCAGAAACGGCACGGTGGCGGAGGGCGTCACGAGCTTGCCCACCAGCCATGCGGCTTTATTGCGGTAGAAAAGCTCGTTGGCGACCTGCAAATGGCATTGGCTGAGAGCCTCTTCGCCAAAGGATTCGTGGAGATGGGCGATGATAAAGCCAATATCGCGGGCTTTATTCTCCCACGGCAAACGCAGCGGTAAATCTGTTAACACGCGGTGCAGGAGCTTCTCCCAGCCGTGGTCGGGGAAAAAATCCTTCGCCAGCGGGCGCGGAATGGTGCGAAAACGGCGCTCCGGCTGGGAGCTAAAAATAAATAACCGCTCAGGAGATAATGAGCGGTGGTCAAATAACCGGCAATACACGGAGTTGAAAAAGCTCTCCGCAATCTCGAAGCGCGGGTAGTCTGGCAACAAATGGGTGTAGTGCTCCTTAACGCGCAGTAAAAATGCCGCGTCAGGGTTTTTACCGTCGGTAATGCAGCGCAGTTGTTCCACCACCAGACCCACGTGATGATCGTAGAGGTGAATACGCTGCTTCATGGCCTGCTGGACCGCATGCCAGTCGGCGTGCTCAAAGCGCTGCTGCGCGCCGGAGGTGACTTCCAGAAAACGACCATACTGGGCATCGAAGCCCTGCAAAATAGTCTGTGCGATCAGTAATTCCAGACCACGCGACATAGATTCCCCCTCACCCCAACCCTCTCCCCAGAAGGGAGAGGGGGAAAAGATTAGAACTGCGCTTCTTCTGTTGACCCCGTTAAGGCGGTGACGGAGGAGACGCCGCCCTGAATAATCGTGGTTACATTATCAAAGTAACCGGTTCCCACCTCCTGCTGATGAGAAACAAAGGTATAGCCCTCTTTACCCGCGGCAAACTCCGGCTGCTGCACTTTCTCAACATAGTGCTTCATGCCTTCGCCCTGCGCGTAGGCGTGCGCCAGGTCGAACATGTTGAACCACATGCTGTGGATCCCCGCCAGGGTGATGAACTGATACTTGTAGCCCATGTCTGACAGCTGCTGCTGGAAGCTGGCGATGGTTTTATCGTCCAGATTCTTTTGCCAGTTGAAGGACGGCGAGCAGTTATAGGCCAGCAGTTTGCCCGGGTATTTGGCGTGGATAGCATCGGCAAAGCGTTTTGCCAGCGCCAGATCTGGCGTGGAGGTTTCGCACCAGACCAGATCCGCATACGGTGCATACGCCAGGCCACGGCTGATGGCCTGCTCAATGCCAGCATGGGTACGATAAAATCCTTCGCTGGTGCGCTCGCCGGTAATGAACTCGCTGTCGTATGGATCGCAGTCAGAGGTGATCAGGTCAGCCGCGTCTGCATCGGTACGGGCAATCACCAGCGTTGGCACGCCGAGCACGTCAGCGGCAAGACGCGCAGCAACCAGTTTCTGAATCGCTTCCTGGGTCGGGACCAGCACTTTGCCGCCCATGTGTCCGCATTTCTTCACCGAGGCCAGCTGATCTTCGAAGTGTACGGCCGCTGCACCGGCCTCAATCATCGATTTCATCAACTCAAAGGCGTTCAGCACGCCGCCGAAACCGGCTTCTGCATCCGCGACGATCGGCAGGAAGTAGTCAATAAAGCGCGGATCGTTTGGCTCAATACCTGCCGCCCACTGGATCTGATCCGCACGGCGAAAGGTGTTGTTGATCCGATCCACCACCGACGGCACCGAGTTTGCCGGATAGAGCGACTGATCCGGATACATGCTGGAGGCCAGGTTGGCATCCGCCGCGACCTGCCAGCCGGAAAGATAAATGGCTTCGATACCGGCCTTCACCTGCTGCAATGCCTGACCGCCGGTCAGTGCACCGAGGCTGTTGATGTAGCCCTTTTTGGAGCCGCCATGCAGCAGATGCCACATCTTCGCCGCGCCATTTTGCGCCAGCGTACATTCCGGATTGACCGAGCCACGCAGTTTCACCACTTCCTCAGCGCTGTATGGGCGACGGATACCTTCCCAGCGCGGCTGTGTCCACTCTTTCTTCAGTTCTTCGATTTGTTGGGTACGGGTTTTCATGTGCAGATGCTCCATATTGTTATGTGGTGGATTTACGCAAGCAGGCGGTAGCCTGGCAGGGTGAGGAAGTCGATTAAGTCATCTGAGGTTGTGATTTGCTCCATCAGGCGGGCGGCATCATCAAAACGTCCGCTGCTAAAGCGGTGTTCGCCCAGCTCGTCCTGAATGACGCGCATCTCTTCGGCCAGCATCTGGCGGAACAGGGATTTGGTCACCGGCTTGCCGTTGCTGAGCGTTTTCTGATGGTGGATCCACTGCCAGATAGAGGTACGGGAGATTTCTGCCGTCGCCGCGTCTTCCATAAGACCGTAGATGGGCACACAGCCGTTACCGGAGATCCACGCTTCGATGTACTGCACGGCCACGCGGATATTGGCACGCATGCCCTCTTCCGTGCGTTCACCCGAGCACGGCGCCAGAAGTTGCTCTTCTGCGATTGGGGCATCGTCATCACGGGTGACAAACAGCTGGTTTTTGTTGTCGCCGAGCACGTGGTTAAAGACTTCCATTGCCGTATCGGCCAGGCCTGGATGGGCGATCCACGTGCCGTCGTGACCGTTACGCGCTTCAAGCTCCTTATCAGCTTTCACCTTGTTGAGCACCTGATTGTTACGCTCAGCGTCTTTGCTCGGAATAAAGGCCGCCATGCCGCCCATCGCAAAGGCACCGCGCTTGTGGCAGGTTTTAATCAGCAGGCGCGAGTAGGCGCTGAGGAACGGTTTATCCATGGTGACAACCTGGCGATCCGGCAGTACGCGATCGGGGTGGTTTTTCAACGTTTTGATATAGCTGAAGATGTAGTCCCAGCGTCCGCAGTTCAGACCCACAATGTGATCGCGCAGAGCGTGCAGGATTTCATGCATCTGGAATACGGCAGGCAGCGTTTCAATCAGCAGGGTGGCTTTAATGGTGCCACGCGGCAGGTTGAAGCGATCTTCCGCGTAGCTGAACACCTCACTCCACCAGGCCGCTTCCTGCCAGGCCTGGGTCTTCGGCAGGTAGAAATAGGGGCCACTGCCTTTTGCCAGCAGGTTTTTGTGGTTGTGGAAGAAATAGAGGGCGAAATCAAACAGGCTGCCCGGAATCGCTTCTCCGCGCCACGTGACGTGTTTTTCCGGTAGGTGCAGGCCGCGTACGCGGCAGATCAGAACCGCCGGATTGGGTTTCAGCTGATAAATTTTACCGGCTTCGTTGGTATAGCTGATGGTGCCATTAACGGCATCGCGCAGGTTGATCTGCCCGTCGATCACTTTACGCCAGTCCGGGGCCAGGGAGTCCTCAAAATCCGCCATAAAGACTTTGACGTTAGCGTTCATGGCGTTGATCACCATTTTGCGCTCTACCGGACCAGTGATCTCAACGCGGCGATCCTGCAAATCTTCAGGGATGCCGCGGATTTTCCAGTCGCCGCGTCTAATGGAAGCGGTTTCCGAAATAAACCCAGGCAGCTTGCCATTATCAATTTCCTGCTGTTGATGAATGCGTGCAGCCAGCAGCTTATTGCGCTGCGGCGTAAAGCGGGTTACCAGTTCAGTCAGGAATTCAACCGCCTCAGCCGTCAAAATTTGCTGTTCTTGCTCGCCATACGGCTGGGTAAAGGCCAGTTCATCGACCGTCGTTGCCTGTTGAGTCATCACTCTGCTCCTCATCAAAGATCCAAATTCACATCCCCAATGCGAACGAAAGATCGTTGTGTAGTTTTCGCTCAGCAGAATTAAGACTATCTCTATTTTTTCCAAAATCAAAAACAATTTCCATTTTAAATTCAATTTAACTTCAACTTATTGATTAATATGAATTTAAAGTTTTATTGCATGTTGAGTTGAATTTCGGAAATAAAAAAGGCACCCGAAGGTGCCTGATGTGAATAGCTGAAACGCTTTAGGATCGTTTTATGCAGAAGATTACTCCAGCGTCGGATTCATGTGACGCAGATCGTATGGAGTTATCTGGTAGACGTAATAGTTGAGCCAGTTAGTAAATAGCAAATTCCCGTGACTGCGCCAGGTGGCTCGCGGTTTGTTCTGAGGATCGTTTTTCGGGAAGTAGTTATACGGCACATCCGGATTGAGACCCGCTTCGACATCACGGAAATACTCTGCCGCGAGGGTGTGTGGATCGTATTCAGGATGCCCGGTTACAAAGGCAATACGCTTATCTTTGCTGGCAAACAGGTAAGCATCGCCATCTTCTGTTTCGGCCAGGATCTCCAGATCGGTGTAGTCACGAATCAGCTGCGCCGGGAAATCGGCGTAGCGCGAATGCGGGGCCAGGAACGAATCATCAAACCCGCGTGTCAGCAAGGCATGAGGGTGAAGAATGTGGTGTTCGTATACGCCGGAGAGTTTTTCGGTACGGGTTTGTTTGGGGATGCCGTAGAGAATATTCAGCGCAGCTTGTACTGCCCAACAGACAAACAGCGTGGACGTGACGTGATCTTTTGCCCACTCCAGTACCTGTTTGATCTGCGGCCAGTAGGCGACATCATTAAATTCTACCAGGCCCAGCGGCGCACCGGTGACAATCAGTCCGTCAAAGTTTTCCTCGCGGATATCGTCGAAGTTACAGTAGAAGTTATTCAGATGCTCAGAAGGCGTGTTACGCGACTCACGGGCATCGATCCGCAGCAGCTGAATATCCACCTGGAGCGGAGAGTTCGAAAGCAGGCGCAGGAACTGATTCTCTGTTTCGATCTTTTTCGGCATCAGATTAAGAATGAGCACCTTCAGCGGGCGAATTTCCTGACCTGTCGCGCGTGAAGTGGTCATCACAAAGACGTTTTCTTCACGTAAGAAATTGACGGCTGGTAGCTCGTCCTGCACCCGAATCGGCATAACCTTGTATCCTCACAGCATACGTATAAACGTTTAGACATCCAGACAGCCAACGATACCCAGAATTGGCGTGAATGTCGAGTCTGCAAGCTTAAGGTGAGAAAGTTTCAAGGAGAGGGAGAAAACAAAAGCAAAAAACCCCGCACCTTGCGGTACGGGGTTCTTCTTATTTGATGCCTGGCAGTTCCCTACTCTCACATGGGGAGACCCCACACTACCATCGGCGCTACGGCGTTTCACTTCTGAGTTCGGCATGG
>NZ_JBMKHJ010000027.1:0-71876 GCF_049237265.1 Enterobacter cloacae complex sp. IR5384
ATGGTCGCGGCAATGGCAAGCCTGGTGATGTGGCTGGCAGGTTACAGGGCAGAAAGGCAGTGTTTACACTGGCACTATCAGGCAAGCAGCATCAGGCACAGACGGGTGCTGTCATACCTGAGTCTGGCAGAAGAAGTCATCCGGCATGAGCCCGGGAAAGTGAGACGGCTGAATATAGTTAACGAGATGAAAAAGCTGGGAAAAGAGTACAGTAATATGGTCATGGTGGCATGACCATATTACTGGGGATCCCTCAGCCCTGTGGGAGAGGGCCAGGGTGAGGGCATCACGCCGCACTTTTCTAAACAAAAAAACCGGGGAATCCCCGGTTTTTTTACACCTGTAAAACAGCTTACTGCTGTGCCGCCGGGCCACAACCCCCGATGATCTTCGAAATGGAGATCGCCGGGTGCAGCAGGTAATCGTAGCTGCAGTTATTTTTGGTGTTTTGCACGTGGCCGGTGCAGGCCGTCAGAGTCGATAACAGGCCTACCAGAACGGCAGCTTTAGCCAGTTTGAACATACGCATTCCTTGTCTTAAAAAAACTAAATTGGATGTAACACGAGGGAATAAATGGAAAAGTTCCATTTCGCGGGAGGTATGTTATCGACAGCAGTAACAGGGGAGTAGTCCGGTTAAGGACTACTCGAAGAAGGGAGAATATGCGCTAGTGATTTGAGAACCAGTTGAGTTTATCGCGCAGCTCGACCACGCGGCCGACTATTATCAGCGCCGGGCTTTCAACCTGCTGCGACAGCTCACCCAACTGCGTCAGCACCCCATTTACCACGCGCTGCCTAATGGAGGTGCCGTTTTCCACCAGCGCGACGGGCATATCCGCTTCCATGCCGTGTTCCAGTAATTTCGCCTGGATCGTAGCGGCCTGATTCAGCCCCATATAGAAGACCAGCGTCTGCTTTTCGGCGGCCAGGTTGTGCCAGTCCAGTTCGCTGCCGGTTTTCAGGTGCCCCGTTACCAGACGCACGCTCTGCGCGTAATCACGATGGGTCAATGGAATACCGGAGTATGCCGAACAGCCGGATGCCGCCGTAATGCCAGGCACCACAGAGAACGGAATACCTGCGTTGCAGAGGGTTTCCAGTTCCTCGCCGCCGCGACCAAAGATAAACGGATCCCCGCCCTTCAGGCGCACCACACGTTTTCCTTTTTGCGCTTCCCGCAGCAGGATCTGGTTAATCTCTTCCTGCGGCACACAGTGATAACCCGCACGTTTACCCACAAACACCCGGTCCGCATCGCGACGTACCAGATTCATGATCTCATCGGAGACCAGACGGTCATACACAACGGTATCGGCCTGCTGGATCTGCTGGAGTCCTTTCAGCGTCAGTAATCCCGCATCGCCGGGGCCTGCGCCTACCAGCACCACCTCGCCACGATGATCCAGCGGTTCAGAGAGTAACTGCTCGGTCGTCTCTTCAACCGCCTTCACGTCCTGATTGGCCAGCGACTGGGCCAGCCGGTCATTGACGAAGAATTTTTCCCAGAAGCGACGGCGCTCGCCCACGGTCGCGAAGGTTTGCTTCACTCGTGAACGCAGTTGCCCTGCATAGTGGGCAATTTGCCCAAGATGTTGCGGCAGCAGTGCTTCCAGTTTTTCCCGCAACAGGCGGGCGAGAACCGGCGAGCGGCCACCTGACGACACCGCAATCATCAGCGGTGAACGGTCGATTATCGACGGCATGATAAAGCTGGCTTCTTTCGGCGCATCCACCACGTTGCAGAATATACGGCGCGCTTCGCAGGCATCGCTAACGCGCTGATTCACTTCATCGTCATCCGTCGCGGCAATAGTCAGCCAGCAGGTATCCAGTAGGGACTCGTTAAACTCCCCCTGATTCAGCGTGAGCATCCCTTCCTTCGCCCAGGCTTCAAACTGTGGTGCGAAGGCGAGGGCGTTAACCGTAAGACGGGCACCTGCCTCTAACAGCAAGCGGGCTTTGCGTTCAGCCACATCGCCGCCACCCACAAGCAGGCAGTCGCGATGGCGTAATTGACAGAAAATCGGCAGGTGGTCCACGACATTACCTCACAGCATTCATGGAGGGGGTAAGAATTGACGTCAGAATAACAGCAGGAATCGCCGGAAACATACGGTTTTTCCTGCCGTTACCCATAAGGGGTCATAAGCCTTTCCTATAGGAAAGGCGGGGGGTTAGGCTTTTAACTGCACCTGGCCGTCCTTCACGCGAACGTCGTAGTGCTTCACCGAGTAGCTTTCATCTTCCATGCACAGTCCGTCGCTTAAACGGAAACGCTGTTTTTTCAGCGGACTGGCGACCCACAGTTCACCCTTATGCTCGGCAATCAGCCCGCGGGAGAGGACGCTGGCCTCAAAAAACGGGTCGATATTGCTGATGGCAAAAACCTGTTCGTCGTGGCGAGGGCGGAAAATCGCGACCTGCTCGTTTCCCAGCAGCGCACAGACGCCGGTTGCCGGCAGAATGTCGTTAATGTTGCAGATGTTTACCCACTGGCTCATGCGTTTTCCTCCACCAGCGTCACCGGAATACGTTCATAAGGTGTCGCCGGACGATGCTGTTCGCGCTCTGCTACTACCTGCACGTTCGGGTCGCGCTGGGTGCTGTTGATGAAGTGTTTGAAGCGTGTCTGTGCCGCTGGCGTGTTGACGGTTTCCGTCCACTCGCAAATCACCGCCGCGCGCAGGCGCGCCATCTCGGCTTCCAGATGTTCGTTCAGCCCCAGCTTGTCGTCGATGATGACCGACTTGAGGTAGTCGATGCCACCCTCCAGATTATCCAGCCAGGAAGCGGTACGGGTCAGTTTGTCGGCGGTACGGATGTAGAACATCATGAAGCGGTCGAGATACTGAATCAGCGTGTCGTGGTCAAGATCGGCCGCCAGCAGGTCAGCGTGGCGTGGTTTCATCCCGCCGTTACCGCAGACGTACAGGTTCCAGCCTTTCTCGGTGGCGATGATCCCCACGTCTTTCCCCTGCGCTTCGGCACATTCACGGGTACAGCCGGAGACGCCGAACTTCATTTTGTGCGGGGTACGAATGCCTTTGTAGCGGTTTTCCAGCTCGACGCCGAAGCCCACGCTGTCGCCCACGCCGTAGCGGCACCAGGTGCTGCCCACGCAGGTTTTCGCCATGCGCAGCGCTTTGGCATACGCGTGACCGGTTTCGAAGCCCGCCTCAATCAGCTGACGCCAGATCTCCGGCAGGTCATCTTTCTGTGCACCAAACAGGCCGATACGCTGGGAACCGGTGATTTTGGTGTAGAGGTTAAATTCACGCGCGATACGGCCCACGGCCACCAGCCCTTCCGGGGTGATTTCACCGCCCGCAGAGCGTGGGATAACGGAGTAAGTCCCGTCTTTCTGGATATTTGCCAGGAAGTTGTCGTTGGTGTCCTGCAGCGGCGTATGTTCTGGTTTGAGGATGTACTCATTCCAGCAAGAGGCCAGCAGGGAGCCGACGGTCGGTTTACACACTTCGCAGCCATAGCCCTGGCCGTGCTTGGCCAGCAGTTCGTCGAAGGATTTAATGCCTTCCACGCGGATCAGGTGATACAGCTCCTGGCGAGAGTACGTGAAGTGCTCGCACAGGTTGTTGTTCACTTCGATGCCCTGTTTCGCCAGTTCGGCGTTAAGCACCTGTGTGACCAGAGGGATACAGCCGCCGCAGCCGGTTCCGGCTTTGGTTTCCGCTTTCAGCGCCGCAACGGTGTGACAGCCTTTGTTGATGGCGGAGATCAACATGCCTTTGGTGACGTCGAAGCAGGAGCAGATCTGCGCGCTGTCCGGCAGTTTATCGACGCCGATAGACGGCTTGCCGCTGGCAGCGTGCGCCGGGAGGATCAGCGCGTCCGGATTCTCCGGCAGTTCGATGGCGTTCAGCACCAGTTGCAGCAGGTTGCCGTAGTCGCTGGTGTCGCCCACCAGCACCGCGCCGAGCAGGGTTTTGTTGTCCTGGCTGACGATCAGGCGTTTATAGATCTCTTTGCTCTCGTCGAGATAAACGTAGCTGCGCGCGCCCGGCGTGCGTCCATGCGCATCGCCGATGCCGCCCACGTCCACGCCCAGCAGCTTCAGCTTGGCGCTCAAGTCCGCGCCTTCGAAGGCGTTTTCGTTTCCGAGGATATGGTCAACGGCGACCTGCGCCATTTTGTAGCCCGGCGCCACAAGACCGTACACTCGGTTATTCCAGCTGGCACATTCGCCGATAGCATAGATATCCGGGTCGGAGGTCTGGCAGGTATCGTTCACCATGATCCCGCCGCGCTGGGCAACCGCCAGACCGCACTGGGTGGCCAGCTTGTCGCGTGGGCGAATACCGGTGGAGAAGACGATAAAGTCAACTTCGAGCTCGCTGCCGTCGGCAAAGCGCATGGTTTTACGCGCTTCGGTGCCTTCCTGCACAATCTCTTTGGTGTTTTTGCTGGTGTGGACTTTCACGCCCATGCTTTCAATCTTACGGCGCAGCTGATCGCCACCCATGTGGTCCAGCTGTTCGGCCATCAGCATCGGGGCAAATTCGATGACGTGCGTTTCAACGCCGAGGTTTTTCAACGCTCCGGCTGCTTCCAGACCCAGCAGGCCGCCCCCGACCACCGCGCCGCGTTTACTGCGGCGTGCGCAGGATTCGATGGCGTTAAGATCTTCAATGGTACGGTAAACGAAGCAATCCTGCGTTTCCGAACCTTTGATAGGCGGGATCCACGGATATGAGCCAGTCGCCATGATCAGCTTGTCGTAAAAAACCGTACGGCCAGCGCTGGAGTGGATCACTTTCTCCTGACGGTTGATGGTGATAGCGCGTTCGCCCACCAGCACTTTTACGCCATGCTTCTCATAGAAACCTTCACGCACCAGAGAGAGCTCTTCGGCGGTATGATGGGAGAAGTAGGAAGACAAGTGCACACGGTCGTACGCCTTGCGGGGTTCTTCACAGAACACGGTAATATCGAACTGCTCAGCGCTGGCTTTATCGAGAAGATCCTCAATAAAGCGGTGGCCGACCATGCCGTTACCGATGATAGCGAGTCTGACTTTGCTCATTTTTGCCTCGATTTCTTTTCTATTACTGCCTACCTTAACGATTCAGCAGGGGCACTTATTGATGCAAATCAAATACGCCTTCGCCTACTCCCTAGGTGGTAGATGTATGATTTGTCAGGATTTTTCTAAGTTATGGAAATCGCTGGCTTTTCGTTGTCGTCGATTTTATGTACAAAAAGAGTGGCTATTTTTGGAAAAACAGATACTCCTTAATTTCAGCCGCGTTTTTCAGGGGAAAGGTATGTCTACAACACCGCTTTGGCTTGTGCAGAATGTTCGTTTACCGGATCGCGAAGGGCTGTGGCAGATCGCCATCGAGAACGGTCGGTTTGGTGCTATCACGCCCATGGACGAGACCCACAGCGAAAGCTATGAGGTCTTAAATGCCCGCGGCGGACTTGCCATTCCACCGTTTATTGAGCCGCATATTCACCTGGATACCACGCAGACGGCGGGCGAGCCACACTGGAACCAGTCCGGCACGCTGTTTGAAGGGATTGAACGCTGGGCGGAGCGTAAGGCGCTGCTCAGCCATGAAGATGTCAAAGCGCGCGCATGGAAAACGCTGAAGTGGCAAATTGCCAACGGGATCCAGTTTGTCCGCACCCACGTGGATGTCTCCGACCCGACGCTTACCGCCCTGAAGGCGATGCTGGAGGTTAAACAGGAGGTCGCCCCGTGGGTGACGCTGCAAATCGTGGCATTCCCGCAGGAAGGCATTCTCTCTTACCCGAACGGCGCGGCGCTGCTGGAAGAGGCATTAACGCTGGGCGCGGATGTGGTGGGTGCCATCCCGCACTTCGAATTCACCCGGGAATACGGCGTGCAGTCCTTGCATATCGCCTTTGACCTGGCGAAGAAATACGACCGTCCGCTGGATATTCATTGTGATGAAATCGACGATGAGCAGTCCCGCTTTGTGGAGACGGTCGCCACGCTGGCCTATGAAGCTGGCATTGGCGCGCGGGTCACGGCCAGCCACACCACCGCCATGCACTCTTACAACGGCGCGTACACCTCGCGGCTGTTCCGCCTGCTGAAGATGTCGGGTATTAACTTCGTGGCGAATCCGCTGGTGAATATCCACCTGCAGGGGCGCTTTGACGACTATCCGAAGCGTAGGGGCATTACCCGCGTGAAGGAGCTACAGGCGGCGGGCATTAACGTCTGCTTTGGTCATGATGATGTGTTTGATCCATGGTATCCGCTCGGTACCGGCAATATGCTGCAGGTGCTGCATATGGGGCTGCACGTCTGCCAGATGATGGGCTACCCGCAAATTGACAGCGGCCTGAACCTGATCACCCATAACAGCGCCCGCACCTTTGGCCTGAGCGATTACGGTATTGAGACGGGTAACCCGGCGAACCTGGTGATTTTGCCTGCAGAGAGTGGGTTTGAGGCGGTACGCTGTCAGGTGCCGGTGCGCTGGTCCATTCGGCAGGGGCGGATTATTGCCACCACGCAGCTGGCGCAGACCTGGATCCAGATGGATAGCGGGGGAGAAGAGATAAGTTTTGCCAGAAACAGCCCCTCTGCGTAGCGCAGAGGGGCGCAGGGATTAGTGCGACGCCGCTGCAGCGTTATGCTGGCGGTGGCGGGTTACAAAGCCCAGGATGAAGCACATGATGAACACCACGGCGTACAGGCCGTTAGCGGTGTGCAGCGCCGCCAGCGGACCGCTGTGGGCGACGATCGGGCCCGTCACCACAAAGGTCAGCATGGTGCCGATTGTGCCGCAGGTCAGTACGAAGTTCACCAGCTTCGGCGAGGCCACTTTGGTCTGCAGGGAGCCCAGAGTGATGATCGACGTGTAAATGGCGCTTGAGAAGAAGCCCAGGGTCAGAATGAACCACGGCATATGCTCCGGCGAACCGTTGATGAACAGATACATCAGCACGGTAGCCAGGCCTGCCAGCACGGTCAGGATGCGCTGCAGATCGAAGAAGCGCAGGATGAAGCTAAACGCCCACATGCCAAACATGTAAGACATCCAGAAATCGCTCACCAGTTTACCCGCGTCGTTCAGGCTCATGCCCAGACCTTTGGCGTATTCCGGCACCCAGGAGATAAAGCCCAGCTGACCCAGGATGTAGCACAGTGCGGCAATGGAGAGGAACAGTACGCCGATACCCCATTTCTCTTTCGCCACAGGCTCTGCCGTGGTCTGTGCTTTTTTACCCAGAACCGGGAATTCGCAGCCGAAGGTCAGGATGAAGATGGCCACGTAAACCAGGCCGATACAAGCGTAGACCCAGTACCACTCAATGCTGCGCGCCAGCAGAACGGCCGCGACCATCGGGAAAATCATCCCGGCCATGCTGAAGAAGGAGTCGGTAAACAGCAGGCGCGCGCCGCGCTGACGGCCTTCATACATATGGGTAATCAGGAAGGTACCAATCGACATGGTGATCCCGCTGACCAGACCGAGCACGAACATGGCGGCGGAGAACAGGGCGATGCTGTGGCTCAGCATCAGACCCGCCACGGCGGCGACCATCAGCACAAAACCAAAACGCAGCTGCGTTTTCAGCGGAACAATTTCCATCAGCCAGGCATTCAGGAAAATGGAGATCAGGATCCCCGCGTTGAGGAAGGTGAAGGTGTTACTCATGCTGGAAACGGGCAGCTGGAAGTAGTCTGCGATATTTCCCATCACCATCCCGGTGACGATCACCAACGCGCCGGTCAGGGCGTAGGAGAAGAAGCTGATCCATGTGAGCTTGATACGATTGCTGTTAGTCATGTCTGGCCTGTTCAGGAAAAGAAAAGCGCCGGATAGGCGCTGAGAGCGGGCAGATTTTAGTCGTGAAAGTGATCCATTCATATCTTTTAAAGAAAATATGAGCTTCATTGCAGGTTTTTATGTGATCGTGATCACATAAAATTGCGTCATAACCAATCGTTTGCGCGGTAACAACTGTTTCAATTTCGTAAAATTAGGTAAAAGGCTGGTCTCCGTTCATACTGCTCTTTAGAATCAAGCCATTCGCTTTTTATACTGCGCTTTGTTAAGGAATTCTCATGCTCAAATCAACACTGGCGGCTGTCGCAGCTGTGTTTGCTCTTTCTGCCGTTTCCCCGGCTGCGCTGGCAGCAAAAGGGGACCCTCATGTTCTGCTGACCACCTCCGCAGGGAATATTGAGCTGGAACTGAATAGCCAGAAAGCCCCGGTTTCTGTGAAAAACTTCCTCGACTACGTAAACAGCGGCTTTTACAACAACACCACCTTCCACCGCGTGATCCCAGGCTTTATGGTGCAGGGCGGCGGTTTCAACGAGCAGATGCAGCAGAAACAGCCGAATCCACCGATCAAAAACGAAGCGGACAACGGCCTGCTGAACACCCGTGGCACCATCGCCATGGCGCGTACGGCGGATAAAGACAGCGCTACCAGCCAGTTCTTTATCAACGTGGCGGATAACGCCTTCCTCGACCACGGCCAGCGTGACTTCGGCTATGCGGTGTTTGGTAAAGTGGTAAAAGGGATGGACGTGGCGGACAAGATTTCTCAGGTACAGACCCACGACGTTGGGCCATACCAGAATGTACCATCCAAACCGGTCGTGATCCTCTCTGCAAAAGTACTGCCGTAACCCTCTTTGACACGGGCGCGTCTCGCCCGTGTTGTTAGCCCTCCCTGCGAAAGCGCGTTTTGCTGCTTATACTTTGGCAAACGGACATATTCAGGGAGGCGTTAAGTGAAAAAACTCACCGATAAGCAAAAATCCCGTCTCTGGGAGCAGCAGCGTAACGTCAATTTTCAGGCCAGTTGTCTCCTTGAAAAGGGTCATGGTCCTTCAGATCCCCAGATTGAGACGCTGGAACTTGGGCCTTCAGCGCCTGGGTTGCCCCATCTGTGCCTTATTCACCGCCATCTGTATCGCAGAGAGATGAAACGGGCAGGTGAATACCGTACGGACGATATTTTCAAAGGGGACATTCCTTTTTGCCATTTCGAATACATTGAGAAGATGGGCAATGAATTGATGTCGGCACTGGAAAGCGACCGGTACCTGGTGGGTCTTCAGAAAGAGGAGTTTATCGAGCGGATAAGCCATTACTATTGTGAAATCAATATGCTGCATCCTTTTGCCAGCGGTAATGGCATTGCGCAGCGTGTTTTCTTTGAACAGCTGGCGATCCATGCGGGTTACCTGCTGGACTGGCGCGATATCGATCCTGAGCAGTGGGTCGCGGCTAACCAGAGCGGCGCAACGGGAGATTTGTCCGCCCTGAACGCTATCTTTGCCAAAGTAGTGAGCGAAGCGCGGGAATCTGAGTAGAATAGGGCGGCATTTTTTTCGGGAGCCGCCATGATTCTGCTGATTGATAACTACGATTCCTTCACCTGGAACCTTTACCAGTATTTTTGTGAACTGGGTGCAGAGGTGGTTGTCCGCCGTAACGACGACATCAGCCTGACCGAGATTGACGCGCTGGCCCCAAAGAAAATCGTTATCTCGCCGGGGTCGTGTACCCCATCGGAATCGGGAATCTCTCTGGATGTGATCCGCTACTACGCCGGCAGGCTGCCGATTCTTGGCGTCTGCCTTGGCCATCAGGCCATCGGGCAGGTGTTTGGCGCCACCATCGTCCGTGCTGCCAGGGTGATGCACGGTAAAACCTCCCCGGTTACCCACACCGGCACGGGCGTGTTTAGCGGGTTAAATAACCCGTTAACCGTCACGCGCTACCATTCTCTGGTGATTGACCCGCCGACGCTGCCCGACTGCTTTGAGGTGACCGCCTGGAGCGAGACGCAGGAGATCATGGGCATTCGCCATCGTGAATGGGATCTCGAAGGGGTGCAGTTCCACCCGGAGAGTATTCTCAGCGAACAGGGGCACCAGCTGCTGGCTAATTTCCTCAATCGCTGAATATCTGTTGCCTTGCTGTGATTTTTTATGCATATTTTGTGATTATATTTTCACAATCAATGTGACATAAAATGGATGGTCATGACATGGCAACTGAACAATCTGCAATTACCCGCGCGACATTCGATGAAGTCATTCTGCCGATTTATGCACCGGCCGAGTTTATCCCGGTAAAGGGAAAAGGCAGCCGCGTCTGGGATCAGCAGGGGAAAGAGTACGTGGATTTCGCCGGGGGGATTGCGGTGACGGCGCTGGGGCATTGCCATCCTGCACTGGTCGAGGCACTGAAAACCCAGGGCGAAACCCTGTGGCACACCAGCAACGTCTTTACCAACGAACCGGCATTGCGCCTGGGGCGCAAGATCATTGACGCGACTTTCGCCGAGCGCGTGCTGTTTATGAACTCCGGGACCGAAGCCAACGAAACCGCCTTCAAGCTGGCGCGCTACTACGCTTCCACACGCCACAGCCCATACAAAACCAAAATCATCGCTTTCCATAACGCTTTCCACGGTCGTTCACTGTTTACCGTTTCCGTTGGCGGCCAGCCGAAGTATTCCGACGGCTTTGGTCCGAAACCCGCCGATATCATTCATGTGCCGTTTAACGATCTGCATGCGGTGAAAGCGGTGATGGATGATCATACCTGCGCGGTCGTGGTTGAGCCGATTCAGGGTGAAGGCGGCGTGACGGCGGCAACGCCGGAATTCCTCAAAGGGCTGCGCGTGCTGTGCGATCAGCATCAGGCGCTGCTGGTGTTTGATGAAGTCCAGAGCGGGATGGGGCGTACCGGCTCCCTGTTCGCCTATATGCACTACGGCGTGACGCCGGATATTCTGACCAGCGCCAAAGCGCTCGGCGGCGGCTTCCCGGTCAGCGCGGTGCTCACTACCCAGGAGATCGCTTCCGCGTTCCACGTTGGCTCTCACGGCTCCACCTACGGCGGAAACCCGCTGGCCTGCGCCATCGCCGGTGCGGCGTTTGATATCATCAATACGCCGGAGGTATTAAGCGGCGTTCAGGCGAAGCGCGAGCTGTTCGTGAAACATCTGCAGCAGATCGACGAAACGTACGACGTCTTCAGCGAGATCCGTGGCATGGGACTACTGATTGGCGCTGAGCTGAAGCCGCAGTACAAAGGCCGCGCACGCGATTTCCTGCACGCCGCTGCTCACGAAGGGGTGATGGTACTCAACGCCGGCCCGGACGTGATGCGCTTTGCGCCGTCGCTGGTGGTCGAAGAGAACGATATTGAAGATGGATTAGCCCGCTTTGCCGCGGCGGTTAAATCAATCACCTGTATATGATTAATATCATAATCAAGTACAAAAAATGATTATTTATTTTTGAGCAGAGGCTGAAAGCAGTGAATAAATTATTCTTGATGGTGATATTTTTTATATAAACATGTACCGCGTAAATATTTGATAATATTTAAGTTTTATATTTACCTGGCACTTTTTTAGTCTTATAAATGAGCTGTTGGATTTTTAGGGAAATATTATCCACCATGCTTAATAAGATTAGTTTCGATCACAGCCACCATCTGTTAACAGTGCGTGGCTGTTCTTCTCCCCTGGACGTGCTGGCCTTTGAAGGCCATGAGGCACTGAGCGAGCCGTTCCGTTACGTGACAGAGTTCACCAGCACCGACCACGCCATCACGGCGCAGCAGATGCTGATGCAGGACGCAACCTTCATCCTTCAGGCACCGGTGGATCAGGGCTTCGGAATTAAATTCCGGCAGCCGGTGCGCACGATTCAGGGCGTAGTGACGGCGTTTGAACGTCTCTCAACATCAAAAGATGAAACCCGCTACTTCCTGACCCTTCAGCCGCGGCTTGCGCTGCTCTCACGCAGCCACCAGAACCTGATTTACCAGGACATGTCGGTACCACAGATTGTGGAGCATATCCTGCGCACCCGCCACGGCATGCGCGGGGAGGATTTTGTCTTCACCCTTGCGAATGAGTATCCCAGGCGCGAACAGGTGATGCAGTATGGTGAGGACGACCTGCGCTTTATCACCCGCCTGCTCGGGGAGGTGGGTATCTGGTTCCGTTTCACCGCTGACACCCGGCTTCACATCGATGTTGTGGCTTTTCACGACGACCCACAGCACTACGAGCGGGGGCTTACGCTGCCGTCAGTGCCGCCGTCCGGGCAGCACGACAGCGGCACGGAGTCGGTATGGGAGATAGTGAGCCACCACAACGTGGTGGAGCAGTCGGTATTCACCCGCGACTACAACTACCGAAACGCGCCTGAGGATATGAGCCTGAGCGCGGATGTCACTTCTGGCGACAGCACCACCTACGGCGAGGCGTACCACTGGGGTGACAATTACCTGACCCCGGGCAGCGTCGGGCAGCGCAACCCGGCGCCAGAGAGCGGGGCGTTCTATGCCCGGCTACGTCACGAGCGCTACCTGAACAACCAGACCCGGCTGAACGGGAAAACAAATTGCGCGACGCTGGCACCGGGCCTGGAGCTGAAGGTGACCGGCGGGCTGGAGGTGACGGACACCTTCCGCAAGGGCGTGGTGATTACCGGCATGCACTGTCTCGCCCGGCGCGACCGCAGTTATGAAGTGGAATTTGACGCAATCCCGTATTCGGAGAATTACTGCTTCCGCCCGCAGTCGGGTAACAAACCGGTGATGGCGGGCACGCTGCCAGCGCGGGTGACCAGCACGAAGAAGAACGATATCTACGGTCATATTGACCGGGACGGCCGCTACCGGGTGAACCTGCTGCTGGACCGCGACCACTGGCAGCCCGGTGAGGAGAGTCTGTGGGTGCGTCAGGCACGCCCGTATGCGGGGGACACGTATGGCCTGCACCTGCCGCTGCTGGCAGGAACGGAAGTGGCGATAGCCTTTGAGCAGGGTGACCCTGACCGGCCGTACATTGCTGGCGTACTGCACGACTCGGCGCACGCCGACCACGTCACCATCCAGAACTACAGACGTAACGTCCTGCGCACCCCAGCGAACAATAAAATCCGTCTCGATGACACGCGCGGAAAAGAGCATATCAAGGTCAGCACAGATTACGGAGGTAAGAGCCAGCTGAACCTGGGGCATCTGGTTGACGGTGAAAAACAGCCCCGTGGCGAGGGATTTGAGCTGCGTACAGATGCGTGGGGCGCGATACGGGCGCAGAAGGGGATCTTCATCAGCGCGGACGGGCAGCCGAAGGCGCAGGGCCAGGTGCGTGAGATGGCCGCGGCGACAGCCCTGCTGAGTAATGCCCAGGCGCAGATGCAGGCGATATCGGATGATGCGCAGATGGCAACGGCAAACCCGGCAGATTTACAGGCGCAGGTGACATTGCTGGAGGAGAAGCTGGAGGACCTGAAGCAGGCGGTGATTCTGCTGAGCGCGCCACAGGGGGCAGGGATAGTCAGCGGTGAACACTTGCAACTGTCGGCGGGCCAGAACCTGATAGCGGCGGCAGGGAAAAATGCCGATCTCAGCGTGGTGAAGGATTTCTTTATCGGGGTGGGGAACACGCTGAGCGTGTTTGTGAGAAAGCTCGGTATAAAACTTATCGCCAACCAGGGGCCGGTGCAGGTGCAGGCTCAGAACGATCTGATGGAATTGCTGGCACGAAAAGAAATCAGCATCGTCTGCACGGAAGATGAAATCAAGATCCTTGCGAAGAAGAAGATCACGCTGAACGGAGGGGGAAGTTATATCACGCTGGATGCGAACGCGATTGAATTTGCGACGCTCGGGGATTACCGAACAAGAGCCGGGCATTATGATCGACAGCAGAAAGCGAACCAGAAAATGGCACTGGCAACGCTTCCAGGTGAAATCACCGGAATGGTAAATCTTGCCCTGAATTTTTTTGACCAGGGTAATCAGCCGATAGCAGATGCTGCCTATACGGTGACGTTTGATGGTGGAAAGGTACTACAGGGACAGCTTGATAAGAATGGTTATGCTCTGCATAAAAATGTTCCGGAAGAAGGGGCAAAAGTTGTTTATCAGTTGCCCGAACCATTACCAGATACCCCATGGCCTCCATATTCAAAGCTGACTCAGGCCACTTCTTCATCATTTATCGGTTAACTGGAAGGATAACATGGATCAGGATCTTCAAAATGCGCTGGCATTTTATCAGCCTGCGCCGGATGGCTGGTTTTCGGGCTTATCCCGGAAAATGGAAGCAGCAGGGGTATGGGTATGGGAAACTATTCAGGGTGACTTTAACGATAATCAGACTACCGGACAGGTGGTGACGGGGACACTTATATCAATGATCCCTTTAGTGGATCAGATTTGTGATGTGAGGGATCTCATCGCTAATAGTAAAAATATTAAAGAAAACAGTAATGATACATGGGCATGGGTGGCTCTGGCGTTAACACTGGTAGGAATTTTTCCTGTGCTGGGTTCTTTGGCAAAAGGTGGTTTAAAGCTGGTTCTCAGAAAGATAGGTTCGAAATTTCTGGCTGGAAGTAATTTACAAAATATTATCTCCATGGGGATCAATGATGGTCTGACGCAACTCAATAAATACCTTGATATCCCGGCAGTGCAACAGTCATTGCATTTCCTGAAGATCAGCAATGCCTATGAATTCCTCGAAAAGGAACTGCGCAAAGCTATGGAGATAGTAAATGCCAATCAGTTAAGCGCACAACTTGATAAATTAATTTCTGCTACAGAAGATCTGTTGGATACCGCGAAAAGCTGGGGACCAGAATCAATACGGCAGCCGATCAATAATAATCTTCGTGAACTGACCGAACTCAAGAAGATGGCGAATGTCGGGTTGGCAAAAACTTTGGGACCGCTGAATGAAGCACTGGAACAGCTTGCTAATCGATTACACGTCGAAGGAGATAATGCCTACCGGGCCTATGTCGGAGAGAACAGACATATTCTTGATGAAAAGGGAATGAATCGGGCATCGGAAGAGCTTGAGTTATTAAAAAAAGAAAAACCTGACTGGGTAGATAAAGACGTTGAAGGTAAATATTCAGCATTAGGGGAATTAAAAGCGTCTTATCAAAAAGATATTAAAAAGGGCTGGCCGGATATTAGTGACGATTCAGATAAAGGGGTGCTGAAAAGCAAATACAACACTTTTGATGATTCTATGCACGCCGTGGAGTTACCTTCTGGAACAAGATTGTACCGTATAGTGGACTCCAGTTCGACTGATAACAGTATCTGCTGGATGCGGGAAGAGGAGTTTTTAAAACTGAAATCGAAAAGTGACTGGCGGCGTAACTTTGCTGTATGGAAAAGCTGGAACGAGAACGGAGAATATGTGGTATACACCGTCCCCAAAGGTGAGCCATTAAAGGTTTGGGAAGGGCGTGCAGCTACTCAAGTCAAAGAGGAAGCGAAAGAGTATTCGCTGGAAGGTGGGGCTGTGCAAATTGTGGTGGATCCTGCAGAACTAAAAAAAGAATTTACCAACCCGCGTATGGCTACGGGATGGGGAGAGCAGGATGTCTCCAGTGACCCGCTATCACCGTTTACTGGACTCCCTTCACTGACAAATAAATGGTATGAATAGAAGGAAAATAACATGGCGATACTTCACCCACTGGAATGTTACTTGCTGGAACAGTTCAGCTCCCCGGCACACTTTGCCGCCACCCGCGATGCTATTATAGCATTTATTGATGCCCATGAAGCAGCCTGTGAGCGCTTGCAGAAAGATTTACCTGTTCGTATACGTAGCGAGCCATTCTGGAAACAGGGAGAAGTGGTATGGAGTAGCCGCGTACTACCAAACATACGTGGTGGAAGAAAGCGTTATATTCAGGCGTATATTCTGCGGACGCATAATGATCCGGAAGCCTTCTATAAAGTTGGCCATACCATGAGTAATTACTCTAAAGGGATCAGTGAATTCTGGAATGGCTGGATGACAGAGGAGGAGAAAAAACGGATTTGGAATGCAGATGTTCTGGCTACTGAACTGGATAAAAAACTGACGCTGACGGTCGATGGTTGGTGGCAGGAAGGTAAACTCACTTATCTCGGTCCTAATAGCCATTATAGTTTAGATAGTCTGCCAAAACGTATTCCCCGTTATGAACTGGATAAAAATGTCCGAGTGGAGAAAGGTGAAAAACCGGTTGAAATTGGGATCTACCTGCCTGATGTGGAATTTGCCCCGGCGCAGTTACTTTATCCGAATAAACATACAACGAGATCTCCAGTCTCCCGACAGGGAGTCAAACGTAGTGAATGGGTGGATGAAGATACCGGAAAGCGTGATTATAGCTGGGACGAGACTTGCTGGGCAGAAACTGGCTGGACGTTAATCCGTCGGGTGGAAGGTGAATATCTGGACGTGCCGCTGGAAGGTTTTTTCCCCAACGGCACACCGGAAGAACTCTATAATTGGCCGGAGCGGGAAAAGGATTATATCACCCGCGAGGAGGAATATATCAGCGCCTGGTCGGGAGAGTTGAGTCCACATTCCGGTGACTGGTCGGTGTTTACCGGTAGCGAGATGAAATACGTTTCTGTCGGACAGGGGCAGGCGTTGCCTTATCTGACCGGTGCCAATGATTCGCCGCAGCGCGTCTGCTGGACGCTGATAAAACGTGACGATAATGGTTCTGTGTTTAGGACGAAATAAAATGGCAATACTTCATCCTCTGGAATGTTACTTACTGGAACGATTTAGTTCTCCGGAACACTTTGCGGCCACCCGCGATGCAATTATTGCATTTATTGATGCTCACGAAGCGGCATACCGGCGCTATCAGCAGGACCTGCCGGCACGGATCCGCAAAGAACCGCTGTGGAAACAGGGAGATGTGGTGTGGGGAAGCCGGGTGTTGCCTAATATAAGACCATCTCGTGAACAATATATTAATGCATATATATTACGGACACATAACAATCCAGAGGCTTTCAGAATTGGGCACGCCATGAATGATTTCAATCGGAACATTTGTGAATTCTGGAATGGTTGGATGACCGATAAAGAACAAAACCAAATTGCCAGGGCAGAAGGTGATGCATACTGGCTGGATAAAGTGTTGACAATGACTGTTAGCGGGAAGTGGAGTGAGGGAGATTTAACATATTTTCAGGGTGATTTATATCAGCTTGCTGAACTTCCAAAGCGTATACCGCGCTATGAGCTGGATTTGAGCGTTCGGGTTGAGAAAGGCGAACGTCCTGTTATTACCGGGATTTATTTGCCGGATGTCGAACAGGCACCCGCCCAGTTGCTTTATCCCGGGGTAAAATACGGTAACCCACCCACCTGTCGGCAGGGAGTAAAACGCAGTGAATGGGTGGATGAAAAAACAGGAAAGCGTGATTATAACTGGGATGAAACCCGCTGGGCAGAAACTGGCTGGACGTTAATCCGTCGGATGGAAGGTGAATATCTGGACGTGCCGCTGGAAGGTTTTTTCCCCAACGGCACACCGGAAGAACTCTATAATTGGCCGGAGCGGGAAAAGGATTATATCACCCGCGAGGAGGAATATATCAGCGCCTGGTCGGGAGAGTTGAGTCCACATTCCGGTGACTGGTCGGTGTTTACCGGTAGCGAGATGAAATACGTTTCTGTCGGACAGGGGCAGGCGCTGCCTTATCTGACCGGTGCCAACGATTCGCCGCAGCGAGTCTGCTGGACGCTGTTAAAACGTGACGATAATGGTTCTGTGTTTAGGACGAAATAAAATGGCAATACTTCATCCGCTGGAATGCTATCTGCTGGAACAGTTCAGTTCCCCGGCGCACTTTGCTGCCACCCGTGATGCAATCATTGCATTTATTGATGCCCATGAAGCGGCATATGCACGTTATCAGCAGGAGCTACCGGTACGGAACCGCAAAGAGCCGCTGTGGAAACAGGGAGATGTGGTGTGGGGTAGCCGGGTGTTACCTAATATAAGACCATCTCGTGAACAATATATTAATGCATATATATTACGGACACATAACAATCCAGAGGCTTTCAGAATTGGGCACGCCATGAATGATTTCAATCGGAACATTTGTGAATTCTGGAATGGTTGGATGACCGATAAAGAACAAAACCAAATTGCCAGGGCAGAAGGTAATGCATACTGGCTGGATAAAGTGTTGACAATGACTGTTAGCGGGAAGTGGAGTGAGGGAGATTTAACATATTTTCAGGGTGATTTATATCAGCTTGCAGAACTTCCAAAGCGTATACCGCGTTATGAACTGGATTTGAGCGTTCGTGTTGATAAAGGCGAACGTCCTGTTATTACCGGGATTTATTTGCCGGACGTCGAACAGGCACCCGCCCAGTTGCTTTACCCCGGTGTTGAGTATGGTAACCCACCCACTTGTCGTCAGGGGATAAAACGTAAAGGCACTTTAAACCGGATTACAGGAAAATATAATTATAATTGGCTGGAAACTCGTTGGGCAGAAACCGGCTGGACGTTAATCCGTCGGGTGGAAGGTGAATATCTGGACGTGCCGCCGGAAGGTTTTTTCCCCAATAAAACACCGGACGAGTTATACAGCTGGCCGGAACGGGAAAAAGACTATATTACCCGTGAAGGCGAATATATCAGTGCCTGGTCGGGAGAGTTGAGTCCTCATTCCGGCGACTGGTCGGTGTTTACCGGTAGCGAGATGAAATACGCTTCTGTCGGACAGGGGCAGGCGTTGCCTTACCTCACGGGTGCTAAGGATTCGCCGCAGCGCGTCTGCTGGACGCTGATAAAACGTGACGACAATGGCTCAGTGTTCAGGGCGAGATAACATTCCAATAGTATAAATAGTTTTTAAAAAACAGCGCTCGTTGGCTACTTCCAAATGAATTTAATTAATAAGGCGTCTTTTTTAGCCGCCTCATGAGCCACACTCCATGATGCGGACGCTGACGCCATGCCACCGACGAAATGGTGTGCATGGTGTTCAGATGCCCCAGAATGCGTTGCAGATGCTGCTCCAGCGTGCTCATTGGCCCGTGGGTGAGCGTTTCCGGCGCTTCCAGAATGTTCGAATCCCCCGATTCACCCGGCGCGTCATACTCCAGACGCTGCTGACACCGCTGCAGGGCAATCTCACACGACTGCAAATAGCGCTGCGCCAGGTCTGGCGTCAGCATGGTATGTTCACGCGCCAGCGTGGTCATCGCGTTGATATGTTCGACGATGAACTGGCTGTGCGTCACCCAGAGCTTCATATCCGCCAGATAGTGCGAGTTAAAGCCGGGCTCCTGCATCGCCTGATTCAGCGAGTTGAACAGGGCGTTATGCGCCTGGTTGACCTTCATCCGCTGATACGCCAGCGGGGAGGGCTGCGGATCGTCGCTCAGGATCAGGCGGATAGCCTGCTGGTCGGCCTCCAGCGCGTCGTGGGCGTTCTGCCTGAGCAGGCCGCTTTGCCATTGTGGCCACAGCCAGACCATACCACCAAAGGCAATCAGACAGCCAATCAGGGTATCGATAAGCCTGGCGACAATAAACTGTTCGCCATTGAGCGTAAGCAACTGCAGGGTGTATACCGCCGTGACCGTAAAGCCCACCATCGCCCAGCCGTAGTTTTTGCGGATGATCAGGTAGCTCACCAGGGTAATCAATAGCATGCCTGCCAGCGTATAGCCTTCCGGCACGTGGAAGTGCAGCGTTACGCCCGCGATAATCAACCCCGCCATGGTTCCTCCCGCCCGGTGCAGAATACGCACTCGCGTGGCGCCGTAGCCGTTCTGGGTGACAAACAGTACCGTCATTAATATCCAGTAGGGTTTGGGCAGATGCAGCGCCATGCCCATCAGGCTGGCGATGCTCAGCATCACGCTAATCCGGGCGGCGTTGCGCAGGGCGGAAGATTTAAACGAGAGATAGCTTTTAAGCGCAGGCAGCAGCGGCAGGCGCTTTTGCTTATCCGCCATCAGATCGCGGGGATAGAGCGGGCGCTGGGTACGCAGCACGCGGGCAATACGGCTGAAGTGCCAGGCGGCAAACTGGCCTACCGGGTTATCCTCGTGCTGGCGGGCGATTTTCTCCAGTGCGCCGAGCTGCTTGTCCATGTTAAAGCGGGTGGGGTAGCGGTGATAAAGAATGTCGTCGGCCAGTACCCGCAGGCGTGCGGACACGGTCTGCGCGTTCCAGCGGATCACCGCTTCGGCATGGCTGCGCTCCACCAGCTTTTGCACCTCCTTCGGGTGGTGCAGGCTCACGGAGATATGCTCCTGCAGATCCAGCCCCACCTGGAAGGTGCGCAGCAGCCGTTTATATTCGTGGTTCTTGTTGGCGGCCAGCATATGCAGCTGCTGGTAGCACTGGCTTATCAGATCCACCACCTTCTGCTGGCGCGTCAGCAGCGGCGGTAGCGATTTTTCCGGGTCGGTATGCTGGGTCAGCAGTGTGTATTTGGCTTCGCAGTACTCCGCAAGCTGGACATAGAGCAGGCTCAGGGATTCACGCAGCGGTTGTTCCCGCCACAGCCAGAACCAGAACCAGTTAAACAGGCCATACCATAGCGTACCGAGGGCGTAGATCAGCAGCGGCTCCCACACCGGCATATTACCTGCGAGACTCAGGGTAAAGATGGCCGCGATGAGTGAGGCGGGCAGTAAACGCGCGTGCAGCGAGCTGATTTCGGCGGTCACCCCCAGCGTCATCGCCAGCACGCTCAGGATCAGCGGCAGCGGAATATCGCGGGCCAGCAAAAGCTGCACGGCCAGGCTACACCCGGCAAACAGCGAACCGCCGATAATCAGACGTTTGAAAAAACGCTTATGCGGGGTGTCGAGACCGGCAATGTTGCAGCAGGCGGGAACCAGTGAAAACAGCAGCCCCTGCTGAAGATGCCCAAGGATCAGGCCCACGGCCACAGGAAGGCACAACACCAGCGTTTGTCGCAGTGCGTAGTTAACTTCCGGGTGATAAATCAGCCTGCGCCACATGGGGAGTAGAGACAAAAACGGCGTGACACCTTGCGATGGCACGCCGTTTTATCGGGATTAACGGGTTCCGTAAACCACGATGGTTTTACCGTGGGCGGAGATCAGGTTCTGATCTTCCAGCATTTTCAGGATACGGCCCACTGTTTCACGGGAGCAACCGACGATCTGACCAATTTCCTGGCGGGTAATTTTAATTTGCATGCCGTCAGGGTGGGTCATAGCGTCTGGCTGTTTCGCCAGGTTCAGCAGGGTCTGCGCGATACGGCCGGTCACGTCCAGGAAGGCGAGGTTACCCACTTTCTCTGATGTCACCTGCAGACGGCGAGCCATCTGCGAAGAAAGACGCATCAGGATGTCAGGGTTAACCTGAATCAACTGACGGAATTTCTTGTAGGAAATTTCAGCCACTTCACATGCTGTCTTTGCACGAACCCAGGCGCTACGTTCCTGGCCTTCTTCAAACAGGCCCAGTTCACCGATAAAATCGCCCTGGTTCAGATAAGAAAGGATCATCTCTTTCCCTTCTTCATCTTTGATCAGCACTGCCACCGAGCCTTTGACGATGTAATACAACGTTTCCGCTTTTTCACCCTGGTGAATCAGCGTGCTCTTCGATGGGTACTTATGAATGTGGCAATGAGACAAGAACCATTCGAGAGTCGGGTCTGTTTGCGGTTTGCCAAGCACCATGCGCTGTTATCCTCTGTTATAAGCTGTCACCAGAGTCATAAGATGCATCCGGACTCTGGGGTTGCAATCGAATTCTTACCCATACCTGGGAAGTCGGCTGTCGTAACGTTTCGCAGCCAGTAAAGTTTGATGTCCTCTGCATACATGTGTAACGTCAATGTATTACTGTAGCATCCAGAGTGTTTTAGCATAGCTTTCGCCGCGTGTCTCCTGGTGTCTCGCTTCAGCATGACGCAGGTCGCCTTCCATTGCGAGAAATGTAACGCACGCGTAATCTGTCACCAAAAATGCAACGTTGGAGCTAATGAATATGCAAGCGCGCGTGAAATGGGTAGAAGGTTTAACGTTCCTGGGCGAGTCCTCGTCGGGACACCAGATTTTGATGGACGGTAACTCCGGCGATAAAGCACCCAGCCCAATGGAGATGGTGCTGATGGCGGCAGGGGGATGCAGCGCGATTGACGTGGTGTCGATTCTGCAAAAGGGGCGTCATGATGTGACCGACTGTGAAGTCAAGCTCACGTCAGAACGTCGCGAAGAGGCGCCACGTCTGTTCACGCACATTAACCTGCATTTTGTTGTCACCGGGAAAGCGCTGAAAGATGCTGCCGTCTCACGCGCGGTGGATCTGTCTGCGGAGAAATACTGCTCTGTGGCGTTAATGCTGGAGAAAGCGGTAAAAATTACCCATTCGTATGAAGTGATCGAGGCGTGATTGATGGGGCATCGTGCGTGTTGATGCCCTCACTCTAACCCTCTCCCACCGGGAGAGGGAATATGATTATGCGATCTGTTTCCCTTCCATCAACCGCTGCACCAGCGGCGTCATGATCAGCTCCATCGCCAGCCCCATTTTTCCGCCGGGCACCACTAACGTATTCATGTGAGAAATAAACGAGCCCTGCAGCATCGCCAGCAGCCAGGGGTAATCGATGCCGTCGAGATTGCGGAAATGGATCACCACAAAGCTCTCATCCAGCGACGGGATACTTTTGGCCGCGAACGGGTTGGAGGTGTCCACCGTCGGCACACGCTGGAAGTTGATGTGGGTGCGGGAAAACTGTGGTGTCAGATAATTGATGTAATCTTCCATTGAGCGCACAACCGAATCCATCACCGCCTCGCGTGAATGGCCGCGCTCGCTGATGTCTCGCGTCAGCTTCTGGATCCACTCCAGGTTCACGATTGGCACCACGCCGACCAGCAGATCCACATGTCGCGCCACGTCGTGATGCGGCGTCACCACGCCGCCGTGCAATCCTTCGTAAAACAGCACGTCGGTAGGTTCCGGCAGCGGCTGCCAGGGAGTAAAGGTGCCCGGGACCTGATTCCAGGGAACGGCTTCGTCGTAGGTGTGCAGATACTTGCGGGACTGGCCTTTGCCGCTTAGGCCGTACTCCTGAAACGTTTGCTCCAGCAGGCCGAAGTCATTGGCCTCCGGGCCGAAGTAGCTGATGTGTTTGCCTAAATCACGCGCTTTGCGGATGGCCATATCCATCTCCGGGCGCGTATAGCGGTGAAAGCTGTCGCCTTCGACCTCCGCCGCGCGGAGATTCAACTGGGCGAAAATCTTGCGAAACGCGAGGCTGGTGGTGGTGGTTCCCGCACCACTCGACCCCGTAACGGCAATAACCGGATGTCTGGCAGACATAGCAACTCCCTGACTGGAAAGGTTGAAAGATCAGCCGTGAAACGCGTTGCGGGGCATGATATTGACCGTCTCATGCAGTTCAGACCACACCAGCACCACGTCGCCGCTTTTAAGCTGGCGTTTAACATCGTTGACCTTTTGCTCAAGCGAGCGTTCATGTTCACCATAATCGGTGCCTTCACGCAAGACAAAGCTTTCAATCAGATTATCGAGCGTTTCGGGCGCCAGATCCTGCCAGGGGATAATCATGTTGCACCGTCCAGGTAAGGGGTTAACCAGTCAGGAATGCGCGTCTCCAGCCACATTTTCGGGCGACGCAGCGTTCCGCCGACAAACCCCACGTGACCGCCGTGCTCGGTCAGCTGGTAGTGAACGTTGTCGGGCAGAAATTCCTGTGCAGGGATGGAGTGATGATCCATAAACGGGTCATCTTTCGCGTGAATGATCAGCGTCGGCTGAGTGATCTTGCTGAGCAGCGGCATGGCGCTGCACTGACGATAGTAGTCAATGGCATCGGCGAACCCATGAATTTTGGCGGTGATCAGGTCGTCGAACTCACGAATGCGGCGGACCTTTTTCAACTGACGCAGGCTTACTGGCAGGGTATCCGGATAGGCCTTCAGCTTGCGCGCCGCATTGGCTTTTAGCAGGTTGAGCAGATAGCGCTGATAGACCCGGGAAAAGCCTTTCTCCATGTGGTAGCTGCACTGTTCCAGCATGAAGGGGGCAGAGACAATCACCGCGGCATTCAGCGGTACCGCGTCTCCCTCTTTGGCCAGCAGACAGGCCAGCATATTTCCGCCGAGCGAATAGCCCACCGCCGCCGTCGGCACGGTGCCGAAATTATCCCGCAGCCAATGCAAAAACCAGGTGCCATCTTCGGTTTCGCCGGAGTGATAGATGCGTTTCTGGCGATTCGGCTCGCCGCTGCATCCCCGAAAATGCATTACCACGCCCAGCCAGCCGCGCGCTTTTGCCGCCTGGATTAACCCATGGGCATACGGGCTGTGCAGGCTGCCTTCCAGACCATGAAACACCACCAGGCGGGGTTTATGGCGCGCCTGTTCGGGATCTTCGCTCCAGGCGAGATCCAGAAAATCACCGTCCGGCAAATCCAGCCGCTGCCAGTGCGGAGTGAACTGCACCTTGCGGCGGATCAGGCGCGGCAGCATGGTCTGCAGGTGGCAGTTGGCCACGCCGCGCATGGGCACGAAATCAGTGCTGTCTTCGGCGGTGAGGTCGAAGTCTGAGGGAATGATTTGGGTCATAAGGGCGATGCTGATTCTTGTCAGAAATTTACTATACCTTCCGAATTGTACCCCGTTTAGCCTGGTTTTCCGAAGCATGAACTGATCCCGATCACAAATATTTACCTTGATTATTACTCTCAGGCTAATGATTCCATTCTACGCTTAATTGATGCCTTTTCCGCCAGGGTGCAGACTTTACTCAGCGTTAAGCAAATCAAAATGATGTGCTGAATCAGGAGGTTAATAATGTTATCTGGGCAAATACCCACCCGGCAATGGAACACCCGACGCAGCGAAAAAGCGCGTCGTCTGGCCTCCGTACCGGTGCAGGGCAAGGTTCTGCCAACCGGCGACCTTGTCGCCATGCTGGAAAAGCTGATCGCACCAGGCGATAAGGTCGTTCTGGAAGGCAACAACCAGAAGCAGGCGGATTTTCTTTCCCGCTCGCTGGCCGAAGTAAACCCGCAAATTGTGCATGACCTGCACATGATCATGCCAAGCGTTGGCCGCAGTGAACATCTGGATATCTTTGAGAAGGGCATTGCCCGTAAGCTGGACTTCTCCTTCTCCGGCACACAGAGCCTGCGCATCTCCCAGCTGCTGGAGGATGGTCAACTCGAAATCGGTGCTATTCATACCTATATCGAACTGTATTCACGTCTCTACGTCGACCTTTCACCAAACGTGGCGCTGATCGCCGGGTTTAAAGCAGACCGCAAAGGCAATCTCTACACCGGGGCAAGTACCGAAGATACCCCGGCGCTGGTGGAGGCCGCCGCGTTCCACGATGGCATCGTCATCGCACAGGTTAACGAGCTGGTGGACGACGAATGCGACCTGCCGCGCGTTGATATCCCAGGCTCCTGGATTGACTACGTGGTGGTGGCCGACAAGCCATTCTTTATCGAACCGCTGTTTACCCGCGACCCGCGCCTGATCAAACAGGAACATATCCTGATGGCGATGATGGCCATCAAAGGCATCTACGCTGAACATCAGGTGCAGTCTCTGAACCACGGGATCGGTTTTAACACCGCGGCAATTGAGCTGCTGCTGCCCACTTACGGTGAACAGCTCGGCCTGAAGGGCAAAATCTGTAAACACTGGACGCTGAACCCGCATCCGACGCTGATCCCGGCAATTGAAAGCGGCTGGGTGGAGAGCGTGCACTGCTTCGGCGGCGAACTGGGGATGGAAGAGTACATCCGCGCCCGTCCGGACGTGTTCTTCACCGGTGCTGACGGCTCCATGCGCTCCAACCGCGCCTTCTGCCAGCTGGCGGGCCAGTACGCGGTGGATATGTTTATCGGCTCAACCCTGCAGGTGGATAGTTACGCCAACTCCTCAACGGTGACCCGCGGTCGTCTCTCCGGCTTCGGCGGCGCGCCGAACATGGGCCATGATCCACACGGCCGTCGCCACGCCACTCCGGCCTGGCTGAACATGATCACCGAACCCGACCCGATGCAACGCGGTAAAAAACTGGTCGTGCAGATGGTGGAAACCTTCCAGGCGGGCGTGAAGCCCACCTTCGTGGAAAAACTGGACGCCGTTGACGTGGCGAAAGCCTCCGGCATGCCGCTGGCACCGGTGATGATTTACGGCGATGACGTCACCCACGTGCTGACGGAAGAGGGGATTGCCTACCTCTACCGGGCAAAAGATCTGGAAGAGCGTCGCGCCATGGTCGCAGCCGTGGCCGGTATCACCGATATCGGTCTGGGCGTGGATGCCAGACGCGTGGCGGAACTGCGCCAGAGCGGCAAGGTCGTGTACCCGGAAGACATGGGGATTCGCCGTACTGATGCCACCCGCTCTCTGCTGGCGGCGGGCAGCGTGGCTGACCTCGTTGAGTGGTCCGGCGGTCTCTACAACCCACCTGCGAAATTCCGGAGCTGGTAATGACACTACTGCCCCAGATTCAGGTTGAAGGCGGTGCCGAATGGCTGGCGCGAACCGCCACGCAGTGTCTGATTGACGAAGCACGCTTAAGCCCGAAACCCGGTCTGGTGGACAGTCGGGGGAACGGCGCGCACCACGATTTATCGCTTGCGCTGATGGAGCGCTCCGCGCACAGCCTGACCTCCACGTTTCAGGCGCTGGCGCAGCAGAGCTGGCAGCGTCCGGCGGATATTGCCCTACGGCAAACCGTTGGCCGCCTTGGCCGTGAAGGCGAACGGCAGATGATGATCGCCACCGACGGCGTGAATACGCACCGTGGCGCAATTTGGGCGCTGGGACTGCTGGTGAGCGCGGTGGCGATGCTGGGCGGCGATGCCCGCGCGCAAACCGTCGCTAACACCGCCGCACAGCTGGCGAAACTCCCGGACGACGCGGCACCGAAGGTGTTCAGTAAGGGGTTACGTGCCACGCACCGCTACCGCGTACCTGGCGCGCGGGAAGAGGCTCAGCAGGCGTTTCCGCACATCATGCAGCGCGCGCTGCCGCAGCTTCGCCTGAGCCGCCTCAACGGCAGCAGCGAAACAAACGCCAGACTCGACGCGTTGATGGCAATCATGACCTCGCTCACCGATACCTGCGTGCTGTCGCGCGCCGGAATGGAGGGGCTGGACGCCATGCAGAACGGCGCCCGGGCGGTACTGAATGCCGGAGGTTGCGCAACGCTCGCGGGGCAGCAGGCGCTGGCGCGGTTAGATCGCCAGATGCTGACGCTCAATGCCTCACCGGGCGGTGCAGCCGACCTGCTTGCCGCCACGCTGTTTCTTGACCGTGTCGAAACGCCCTATTCAAAGCATTAAGAGGATGTTATGGAAAAAATCACATTGACCATGCCAGCCAGCCGCACGTTAAGCGGCCGGGCGCTGGCAGGGGTAGTTGGATCCGGGGATATGGAGGTGCTGTTCACCGCCGAACCGGGCCAGACCTTAACCATTGATATCACCACCTCCGTCGACAACAGCCGTGGGCGCTGGGAGGCGTTATTCAGCCGCCTGGAGATCGTCAGCAGTCTGCCCGCAGGCAAGCTGACCATCCACGACTTTGGCGCGACGCCGGGCGTGGCGCGCATTCGTATCGAACAGGTTTTTGAAGGGGTGAGCCATGCGTGATGATAGCAGCATTATCGAATTAAAAGCGCGCCAGCGTGCGCAGGCGTTGCTCGACGAGGGCAGCTACCGCGAGCTGCTGGATCCGTTTGCAGGCATTATCTCTCCGTGGTTGGGGCCACAGGGCATTGTGCCTCAGGCCGATGACGGCATGGTGGTCGCGAAAGGGACTATCAACGGCCAGCCTGCGGTCGTCGTGGCGATTGAAGGCGCGTTCCAGGGCGGCAGCATGGGCGAGGTCTCCGGCGCGAAAATGGCAGCAGCGCTGGAGCTGGCGGCGGAAGATAACCGCAACGGCATTCCGACTCAGGCGGTGCTGTGCCTCGAAACCGGCGGCGTACGCCTGCAGGAAGCTAACCTCGGCCTGGCGGCGATTGCCGATATCCACGCGGCGATTGTTGGCCTGCGTCGCTACACGCCCGTTATCGGGATTGTGGCCGGGACCGTGGGCTGCTTCGGCGGCATGTCCATCGCCGCGGCGCTTTGCAGCTACCTGATTGTGACCCGCGAAGCGCGTCTGGGGTTAAACGGCCCGCAGGTTATTGAGCAGGAAGCGGGCATTGAAGAGTACGACTCCCGC
This sequence comes from Enterobacter cloacae complex sp. IR5384, assembly GCF_049237265.1. Classification (NCBI taxonomy): domain Bacteria; kingdom Pseudomonadati; phylum Pseudomonadota; class Gammaproteobacteria; order Enterobacterales; family Enterobacteriaceae; genus Enterobacter; species Enterobacter cloacae complex sp. IR5384. The sequence continues at coordinate 28,048 of NZ_JBMKHJ010000027.1, forward strand.
GACCGTCCGTTTATCTGGAGCATGACCGGCGGTGAGGTGCGCTATCAGAGCGGGCTGGTGGACGCGCTGGTCGGCGATGGCGTGAATGCGGTGAAAGCCGCGATGAACGAGGCCATCGCCAAAGGCGTACCGGCAAAACATCGCACCGATAACTACGACGATTACCTGAACCGCCTGATGAATTTCGACACCCGCAAACAGGCCGATGCCGAACAGATTAACGCGCTTTTTGCCCGGGAGGTGAAATGATGAGTAATGCAATGAGCCGTGGCGCACGCTGGCTGGAAACCCTCGCCCCGAACGCCAAACGTATTGAGGGGCTGTGCCCGTCCGTGCAGGCGGCAGACGGCGAGCTGAACGGTGAAACGGTGCGTTTTATCGCCGTAGTGCCGGATGCCAACAACCACTTCCCGCGCGCGGCGAAAGGGGAAGTCGGCCTGCTTGAAGGCTGGACGCTGGCGAAAGTGGTCAGCGAAACCGTCGCGGCAGATGCTGATAAAGCCGTTAAACGCCCGATTGTGGCGGTGATCGACGTCCCAAGCCAGGCTTATGGCCGTCGCGAAGAGGCGTTTGGTATCCACCAGGCGCTGGCAGGCGCTGCGGCCGCCTACGCCAACGCGCGCCTGGCGGGTCATGCGGTGATTGGCCTGATTGTGGGTAAAGCCATGTCCGGCGCGTTTCTGGCGCATGGCTACCAGGCCAACCGCCTGATTGCCTTTAACGATAAAGGCGTGCTCATCCATGCCATGGGGAAAGCGTCTGCCGCGCGGATCACGCTGCGCAGCGTGGAGGCGCTGGAAAAACTGGCCGCCACTATTCCACCTATGGCGTATGACATCAGCAACTACGCCACGCTGGGGCTGCTCTCGAGCCTGCTGGATATCAGTAACCCGGATGCCCCATCCGATAGCGACCTGACGCTGGTGAAAACCACCCTGCAACAGGCCATCAGTGACGCTCGTCAGGATCCGACGCTGAAAAGCCGTCTGGGTGCTGACAATCGCCGCAGTTCGGCGCTCGTACGCGAACGTATGCGCGCCAGCTGGTAAGTAAAAAGAGACCTGCCAGATGCACAACCTCACGGGCGTATCCGTTACGCCCGTGCGGGAAGCTGCATCCTGAAAATAATAATCATCGCGCCAGTGCTACTTCTTTTTAATCACAGGTGATTTATGACTTACGTAATTGTTCATGCTCTCGCACCGATTTTCGTCATCATGCTGCTGGGATTCTGGGCCGGTAAGGCAAAGATGGTCGATAACAAAAATGTTTCCCTGCTCAATATCTTCGTCATGGATTTTGCGCTGCCTGCCGCGCTGTTCAGCGCGACCGTGCAAACCTCGTGGACCGGTATCGTGGCGCAGTCGCCGCTGATCCTGGTACTGACTCTGGCGATGTGGATCACCTACGCAGCCATCTATTTCCTTGCCACGAAGGTCTTTAAAAAATCCCCTCAGGATGCGGCCGTCCTGACGCTCACCGTCGCGCTGCCAAACTATGCGGCGCTTGGTCTGCCGATTCTGGGCAGCGTGCTGGGTGAAGGATCTACCACGTCTCTGTCTGTGGCGGTCTCTATTGCCTGCGGGTCCGTGCTGATGACGCCGTTCTGTCTGCTGATCCTGGAGCGGGAAAAAGCGCGCGCTGAGGGCAATACCTCCGGCTCAACCCTCTCTATGCTGCCGGTGCTGATGTGGCGATCCATTAAAAAACCGATCGTGATGGGGCCTCTGCTGGGTGTGATTTTATCCGCCATCGGCATCAAAATGCCGGAACTGGTCCTCTCTGCAATTAAACCGTTGGGGCTGTCCGCCACCGCTGCGGCGCTGTTCCTGACCGGGGTGATCCTCTCTGCCCGTAAGCTGCAGATCAACACCATGGTGATCACTTCCACCATCGCTAAGCTGCTGATCCAGCCAGCCATTGCCTGGGGTATCGTTTTAATCTTCGGTCTGCACGGCTCCGTGGCGATCACCGCTATTCTGATGATTGCGCTGTCTGCAGGTTTCTTCGGGGTCGTGTTTGGTAACCGCTTTGGCGTGCAGTCACCGGATGCAGAAGCGGTACTGCTGTTAAGCTCAGTCCTGTGTATCCTGTCGCTGCCGCTGTTTATCTCGCTGACTTCAGGAATGTAATCATGACCACAACATTACGCCCCCACGACCTCATCTGGCTTACCTCGCGCGACGCGCTGGAAGGTATTACTGAAACCTGGGTGGATGCCGCCTGGCATACCGGCTTGCCGGTGGTGGTGCGGCGTGATGTTGATAACGATGGCCGAATCCCCGTTGGCGTGCGCGGACTGCGCCGCGACCAGCGGGCGGCTGGATGGGTGAAGCCCGGGAATGTGTTACGCGTGGTGTCACCTGAAGAGCTATGCGTCACCGCCGATCTGCTGCGTTCGCCGTTTGTCACCCAGCCACCGGTTCAGGTGGCGTTACAGCTTGCGCAGCAGCCGTGGCCGTGGAGGTGGGGCATAACCGGCAGCACCGGCTATGCGCTGGCGACCGGCATTCCGGTGATCCATGCCGACAGCGATCTTGATCTGCTGATCCGCGCCCCGCAGCCGATATCACCCGACGCGTTTACCGCCTGGCAGTCGCAGTTGAGTGGTGCGCTGTGCCGGGCTGATACCCAGGTGGATACGCCAGAGGGCGGATTCGCGCTGGCGGAGTGGCTGCGCGATGGCAAAACGCTGCTGAAAACCCGCCGTGGGCCACGCCTGGTGGTTGACCCATGGCGCAGGGAGGAGTGATGAAAATACTGTTTACCTTTCCGGGGCAGGGTACGCAGCATGAAGGTATGCTGCAAAACCTGCCGGGAACGGAACTGGCTCAGGCGCGTGAGGTGCTGGGTGCCGAAGTTGATACGCTGGACAGTGCCGCCTCGTTAACCCATACCCGTGCGGTTCAGCTTTCTCTGCTGATTGCTGGCGTGTCCTGGGCGCGCGAGCTGGAGCGACGTGACGTGTCGCCTGACATCGTCAGCGGTTTATCGATTGGCGCTTATCCCGCGGCGGTAGTGGCAGGGGCGCTGGAATTTACGGACGCGCTTAAGCTGGTGGCGCTGCGTGGCGACCTGATGGAGCAGGCCTGGCCCCACGGCTACGGCCTGACGGCCATCATGGGCTTAACCCTGCCGCAGGTGGAACAGCTTATCGAGGGTAGCGGAACGTATATTGCTAACCTGAATGCCGAAACGCAGATCGTCATTGCCGGATCCGATGAAGGGATGGCGCAGGTGGCAAAACGCGCCCTGGAAAAGGGGGCGAGCAAAGTGCAAAGGCTGGCAGTCAGCGTGCCATCCCATTGTGAACTGCTGGCGGAGCCGGCACAAAAGCTGGCCTCGGCGTTTGAAGCGGTCACCCTTTCCCGACCGCGCTGTGCGTATCTGAGCGGCAGCACCGGACGCGTGCTCTGGCAGCCGGAGAAAATCGCGGACGATCTTGCCATGAACATGGCGCGCACCGTGCGCTGGCAGGAGGCGGTGATTGCCGCGAATGAACGTGAAGCCCGGCTGGCGATCGAGATGCCGCCCGGTGGCGTCCTGACCTGCCTGACACGTCAGGCGGCGTGGGAAGGGGAGACCATATCACTCGAGCGCAGCGGTGTGGATGTGGCGGTGCATCTGGCAGGAAGGCTTCGTGCGTGAATTTTTAGCCCGGTGGCGGCTACGCCTTACCGGGCCTACGGGTTCGGTTGCCTTGTTTTGTATCACACACTTTCCTGCAGGCTGCGCGCATACATCCGCCCTTCGGCGGCTAATGCCCGCAGGCTCGGGTCCTGCTCGCGGTTGCGGGCGAACACAATCGCGATAAGCTGCTGCATCTGGTACGGTTCTGCCAGCTTCAGTAGCTGCACTGAATTTTCGTAGACCTTCTTCATCCTGCCCGGCATCAGCGTAAAGCCGACGCCCGCCTGAACCAGGCTGAGCATTGAGAAAATGTCATTCACGCGGGTGACGATTTCCGGTTCAAATCCAGCGATATGAAATGCTTCCTGGAACCCCGCATAGGTGGCAAACCCTTCTGCCAGCGAGACAAATTTCTGATCTTTGTAATCGCGTAAATCCGCCAGCCCGCTGGTATTCAGCGTGGCAGAGGCAGGCGCGGCCAGGAAAATGTCATCATGAAACAGGGGCAGGACTTCAAGGCTGTTGCGGTCGATATTGCTTTCGGAAATCGAGATGAGGATCGCGTCCAGCGTACCGTCGTCAAGCATATGCAGCAACGTATCGTTGGAGCCCATGGTCAGATCCATCTCCAGATCCGGGCGACGCAGCTTCATGCCCATGATCAGGCGCGGCACGGTTTCCAGCGTCAGCGAGTAGAGCGTGCCGACGCGCAACCGTCCCTGACCAATACCGGCGACTTTACGGGACTCTTCCAGCCCGCGCTCCATCACCTGCATAACTTCCTGACAATACTCCAGCAGCGTCCAGGCGGACGGAAGGGCAATCAGGTTACGTCCCTTATGGGTAAAGAGCGGACAGCGGACGTTCTCTTCCAGAGTATGCAGTGCACGATGCACGCTGACGCCGCTCAGACCCAGCGTTTCGGCAGTACGCGCGATATTGCCCTTCTCCATAAACGTCATGAAGATGCTGAGCTTACGGAATGTAATGTCGCTCGTGATATCGAAACCCATAACCCTCCCGGCGTGTCAGTCAGCCTGCAGCATCGCTTCCAGCTGTTCCTGGGCATCCAGCCATGCCATTTCGCACTCTTCGAGGCTGGATTTGGTCTTCGCCTGGGTTTGCAGACAGTCGGTCAGCTCCGCTTTACGGCTCTGGTCATACAGTTCGCTGTCGCCCAGCTTCTCTTCAACGGCGGCAAGCGTGGCGTTGAGCTTTTCCATCTCTTTTTCGAGACGGGCAATTTCTTTACGCAGTGGTTGAGTCTGAGTACGCAGTTCAGCTTCACGACGCTTCTGATCTTTACGCGCCTGCGCGCTGTTGGCGTTCTCTTTCGCCGACTCTTCCGGCTGGTTCTCTTGCTTCTGCACGTCCGTCAGCCACTGCTGATAGTCTTCCAGGTCGCCGTCAAACGGCTCGACTTTACCGTCGTGCACCAGATAGAGATCGTCCGTGGTGGAGCGGATCAGGTGCCGATCGTGCGAGACCACAACCAGCGCGCCCTCAAACTCAATCAGCGCTTCGGTCAACGCCTGACGCATGTCGAGGTCGAGGTGGTTGGTCGGTTCATCGAGCAGCAGCAGGTTCGGGCGCTGCCAGACGATCAGCGCCAGCACCAGACGCGCTTTTTCGCCGCCGGAGAAACGCTCTGTGTTTTCAGTGACCTTATCACCCTGGAAGCCAAAGCCGCCGAGGTAGTCGCGCAGCTTCTGCTCCATCTCCTGCGGCGCCAGACGTGCCAGATGCTGGATAGGGGACTCGTCCGCGCGTAAAAATTCCAGCTGATGCTGGGCGAAGTAGCCCAGCTTGATGCCTTTCGCCAGACCGATTTCGCCGCTTACGGGGTTAAGCTCGCCCGCCAGCAGTTTGATGAGCGTTGACTTACCGGCACCGTTACGCCCCAGAAGACCAATGCGCGAACCCGGCACCAGGTTGAGTTTGATGGAGTCGAGGATGATGCGATCGCCGTATCCGGCGCTCACTTTTTCCATCTTCAGCAGCGGGTTTGGCAGGCTCTCCGGCTCGCGGAAGCTAAAGTGGAACGGGTTATCCACATGCGCCGGGGCAATCATCTCCATGCGTTCCAGCATCTTGATGCGGCTCTGGGCCTGCTTGGCCTTCGAGGCTTTGGCCTTGAAGCGGTCAACAAAACTCTGCAGATGCGCCACGCGCTGCTGCTGACTTTCGTACATCGCCTGCTGTTGAGCGAGGCGCGTTGCGCGCTGGCGTTCGAAAGAGCTGTAGTTACCGGTGTACTCGAACATATTTTGCTGTTCGATATGAATGATTTTATCCACCACCGGATCGAGGAAGTCGCGGTCGTGGGAGATCAGAATCAGAGTGCCCTGATAGCTCTTGAGCCACTTCTCCAGCCAAATGACCGCATCGAGATCGAGGTGGTTGGTCGGTTCATCGAGCAACAGCAAATCGGAGCGGCAGATCAGCGCCTGCGCCAGGTTAAGACGCATTCGCCAGCCACCGGAGAAGTCGCTGACGGGACGTTCAAGCTGTTCGTTGCTGAACCCCAGGCCGTGGAGCAGGCTGGAGGCGCGGGAGCGAATGGTCCACGCGTCGATGGCGTCCAGCTTGCCGTGGACGGTGGCGATGGCGTGGCCATCGTTGCGCTCGTTGGCGGCGTTCAGTTCCGCTTCCAGCTTACGGTATTCACGATCGCCATCAATAACATAGTCGAGCGCCGGCTCACTCAGGGCGGGCGTCTCCTGGTTTACCCAGGCGAGCTGCCAGTTTCCCGGATAAGTAAAGTTACCGCCATCCGCGCTAATCTCGTTTTTCAGCAGCGCCAGCAGGGTGGATTTACCGCAGCCGTTTTTTCCGACCAGACCCACTTTTTGACCTGGATTAATGGTGGCGGTGGCGTTATCCAGCAGGACGCGCACGCCGCGGCGAATTTGTAACGAGGAGAAAACAATCATAGAAGCGCCGTATGTTCCGACTATGTTAATTTGTCATTATGATAATGTAAGGTGTGGGCCATTTTCCGCACCGGGCCGCCATGGTAGCCCAAAACAACGACGATACACAAAAACAGAAACAGAACCGGGAGGGGAGTGATGTCTCAGACAGCAAAAGTGCTGCTGCTGTATGCCCATCCGGAATCTCAGGACTCGGTGGCAAACCGCGTCCTGCTTAAGCCGGCTACTCAGCTCAGTAACGTGACGGTGCACGATCTCTACGCGCACTACCCTGATTTCTTTATCGATATTCCGTACGAGCAGGAATTGCTGCGTCAGCATGATGTGATTGTGTTCCAGCATCCGCTCTATACCTATAGCTGTCCGGCCCTGCTGAAAGAGTGGCTGGATCGGGTGCTGAGCCGGGGGTTTTCCAGCGGGGTGGGGGGCAACCAACTGGCGGGAAAGTACTGGCGTAGTGTGATTACCACCGGTGAGCCGGAGAGCGCCTACCGCTACGATGGCCTTAACCGTTATCCGATGAGCGATATCCTGCGACCGTTTGAACTGACGGCGGCGATGTGCCGAATGCACTGGATGAGCCCGATTATTGTCTACTGGGCACGGCGTCAGGATCCGAAGGAGCTGGCGAGCCACGCCAGAGCGTATGGCGAATGGCTGGCATCACCGATTCCGGCAGGAGGGCGTTAATGGAAGGATCGAATTTACTCCTCGCCGGGGTGCTGTTTTTGTTTGCCGCGGTGGTGGCTGTACCGTTGGCCGCACGGCTCGGTATTGGCGCGGTACTCGGGTATCTGCTGGCGGGGATCGCGATTGGCCCCTGGGGGCTGGGATTCATCAGCGATGTCGATGAAATTCTCCATTTCTCCGAGCTGGGTGTGGTCTTCCTGATGTTCATCATTGGCCTGGAGCTGAATCCGTCAAAGCTGTGGCAGCTCCGGCGCTCTATCTTTGGCGTTGGTGCGGCGCAGGTGCTGTTCAGCGCGGCCATTCTGGCCGGGTTGCTGATGCTCACTGACTTTTCGTGGCAGGCGGCGACCATCGGCGGTATTGGCCTTGCCATGTCCTCAACGGCGATGGCATTGCAGCTGATGCGGGATAAGGGCATGAACCGCAGTGAGTCGGGGCAACTGGGCTTTTCGGTGCTGCTGTTTCAGGATTTAGCGGTGATCCCGGCGTTAGCGCTGGTGCCGCTGTTGGCCGGGCCGGGTGACGATCACTTTGACTGGGCAAAAGTCTCCATGAAGGTGCTGGCTTTTGCGGGCATGCTGATTGGGGGGCGTTTTCTGCTGCGGCCGGTGTTCCGCTTTATCGCCGCGTCAGGCGTGCGCGAGGTGTTTACAGCCGCAACGCTGCTGCTGGTATTAGGCTCTGCGCTGTTTATGGACGCGCTGGGGCTGTCGATGGCGCTGGGTACGTTTATCGCCGGGGTGCTGCTCGCCGAGAGCGAATACCGCCACGAACTGGAAATTGCGATCGAACCCTTTAAAGGGCTGCTGTTAGGGCTGTTCTTTATTTCGGTGGGCATGGCGCTCAATCTCGGTGTGCTCTATACCCATCTGCTGTGGGTTATTGTGAGCGTGGCTGTGCTGGTGGCGGTGAAAACGCTGGTGCTGTATGTCCTGGCGCGTATATCCGGGCTGCGCAGTTCGGAACGTATGCAGTTTGCCAGCGTGCTAAGCCAGGGGGGAGAGTTCGCGTTTGTGCTGTTCTCTACGGCATCGTCCCAGAAACTGTTCAAAGACGATCAGATGGCGCTTCTGCTGGTGACGGTCACGCTGTCGATGATGACCACACCGCTGCTGATGAAGCTGGTGGATAAACTGCTGTCGCGCCGCTTAAACCCGGCTGATGATGAAGACGAAGCCCCGTGGGTGGAAGACGATAAGCCGCAAGTGATTGTGGTGGGGTTTGGCCGCTTCGGGCAGGTGATTGGTCGTCTGCTGATGGCGAACAAAATGCGCATCACGGTGCTCGAGCGGGATATCAGCGCGGTCAACCTGATGCGCAAATATGGTTATAAGGTTTACTACGGCGATGCGACGCAACTCGAACTGCTGCGATCCGCAGGTGCGGAGGCGGCGGAGTCGATCGTCATAACCTGTAACGATCCGGAAGATACGATGAAGCTGGTCGAACTCTGCCAGCAGCATTTCCCGCATCTGCATATTCTGGCGCGTGCGCGGGGACGTGTTGAAGCGCACGAACTGTTGCAGGCGGGTGTGAAACACTTCTCGCGTGAGACGTTTTCCAGTGCGCTGGAGCTGGGGCGCAAAGCGTTGATTTCGCTGGGTATGCACCCGCATCAGGCGCAGCGGGCCCAGATGCACTTCCGACGGCTGGATATGCGAATGCTGCGCGAGTTGATGCCCGTACACACGGATACGGCGCAGATTTCCCGCGTGCGGGAAGCGCGTCGCGAGCTGGAGGAGATTTTCCAGCGCGAGATGCAGCAGGAACGACGCCAGCTGGACGGCTGGGACGAATTTGAATAAAGGGTAACCAAATATGGCTGTACGTAAACGCTTTATTGCGGGCGCAAAGTGCCCCTCCTGCCAGGCGCAAGATACTCTGGCAATGTGGCGTGAAAATAATATTGATGTTGTTGAGTGTGTTAAGTGCGGCCACCAGATGCGTGAGGCCGACAAAGAAGCACGCGATCATGTGCGCAAAGAAGAGCAAGTGATCGGCATTTTTCATCCGGACTAGCGATATGCCCTGAGTTTTTTTAAGCTAAAGGGTACACGGGTGCAGATTTCCGCTACAATCTGCGCCAGCAATTTTCCCACGCTCAGGAGATATCATGAAAGTAGCAAAAGACCTGGTGGTCAGCCTGGCCTATCAGGTACGTACAGAAGACGGTGTGTTGGTTGATGAGTCTCCGGTGAGTGCGCCGCTGGACTACCTGCATGGTCACGGTTCCCTGATTTCCGGCCTGGAAAACGCGCTGGAAGGTCATGAAGTTGGCGATAAATTTGACGTTGCTGTAGGCGCGAACGACGCATACGGCCAGTATGACGACAACCTGGTTCAGCGCGTTCCTAAAGACGTGTTCATGGGCGTTGACGAACTGCAGGTTGGCATGCGCTTCCTGGCGGAAACTGACCAGGGCCCGGTTCCGGTTGAAATTACTGAAGTTGAAGACGACCACGTTGTGGTTGATGGCAACCACATGCTGGCTGGCCAGAACCTGAAGTTCAACGTAGAAGTTGTCGCTATCCGTGAAGCAACCGAAGAAGAGCTGGCTCATGGCCACGTTCACGGTGCGCACGGTCACGACCATGACCACGATCACGGCCATGACGGCTGCTGCGGTGGCCACGGCCACGACCATGGTCACGACCACGGTAAAGGTGGTTGCGGTAACGGCGGCTGTGGCTGCCACTAATTCCGTATAACGGAAAATAAAAAAGCGGGATTATCCCGCTTTTTTTTCGCCTCAATAGTGAGGTGGTGGCGTCTCTTCAGACTGTGAGGCGATGTTTGACGGCTGCGTAGCCTTCAGCTTTTCCGTCAGCAGGCGCATATGATCCCGCAGTTTCGCCATTTCGAGTTCATGCGCGGTCACGGTCTGGTTAAGCTCTTCGATGGTGATGTCCTGAAAAGCCAGGCGGCTTTCCAGTTCAGCCAGTCTCGCTTCAATCGTTGTGTCCTTCATCATTCACCTCGTCTGTTTCTGATTCGCCATAATGGGCCAGCGGTGGCGAAGTTTAACTGAGTTTGTTCCTTAGTGCAGTATCCATCCCTTTGGCAAGAAACTTATTTAAACAAAAATAGTCTTAAAAGTGGCGAGAATCGGGAGAGTCTGTCTGTAGATTTCTTCCACAACGTTTTATAGTACGTAGCTCATTTACGTTTAATGCTGGGGTGAGAGTCCCCAGGCCCTGGAGATATGGATGAAATCACTGTTTAAAGTAACGCTGCTGGCGACGACGATGGCTGTTGCGCTGAACGCGCCGCTGTCCTTCGCTGCTGATACTGCTGCGAAGCCTGCTGCAACTGCAGACAGCAAAGCGGCGTTCAAAAATGACGACCAGAAATCTGCCTACGCACTGGGCGCATCTCTGGGTCGTTACATGGAAAATTCTCTGAAAGAACAAGAGAAACTGGGCATCAAACTGGACAAAGCTCAGCTGATCGCGGGTGTTCAGGATGCGTTTGCTGATAAGAGCAAACTGTCTGACCAGGAAATTGAACAGACTCTGCAGGCGTTCGAAGCGCGTGTGAAAGGTGCCGCTCAAACGAAGATGGAAGCGGACGCGAAAGACAACGAAGCGAAAGGCAAAGCCTACCGCGATACCTTTGCTAAAGAGAAGGGCGTAAAAACCTCTTCTACCGGCCTGGTATACAAAGTTGAGAAAGAAGGTACCGGTGATGCACCGAAAGACAGCGATACTGTCGTGGTGAACTACAAAGGTACGCTGATCGACGGTAAAGAGTTCGATAACTCCTACACCCGCGGTGAGCCGCTCTCCTTCCGTCTGGATGGTGTGATCCCAGGCTGGACCGAAGGTCTGAAAAACATCAAGAAAGGCGGTAAGATCAAGCTGGTTATCCCACCGGATCTGGCCTATGGCAAAACCGGCGTTCCGGGTATCCCTGCCAACTCTACGCTGGTGTTTGACGTAGAGCTGCTGGATATCAAACCGGCACCGAAAGCCGATGCGAAACCAGAAGCGCAGGCAGATCAAAAAGCTGCCGCAGACGCGAAGAAGTAATGTGATGAAAACCGCCGCCTTTAAGGCGGCGGTTTTTTTATTGTGGGGCAGATATAATTAACACTGGAAAGTGCCAGGTACGCTGTATTAATTTAGTTGTCCGTGTAGATAATGAGCCTGCCCTGAAAACCTAACGACAGGCTCCTGAAAAGGAGTGTTTTTTTCATGTCCAGGTCGCTTTTAACCAACGAAACCAGTGAACTTGATTTGCTGGATCAACGTCCTTTCGACCAGACCGACTTCGATATTCTGAAATCCTACGAAGCGGTGGTGGACGGGTTAGCGATGCTCATTGGGTCCCACTGCGAAATCGTATTGCACTCCCTGCAAGATCTGAAGTGTTCCGCCATCCGCATTGCTAATGGTGAGCATACTGGCCGTAAAATTGGTTCGCCAATTACCGACCTTGCATTGCGTATGCTGCATGACATGACCGGCGCGGACAGCAGCGTCTCCAAATGCTATTTCACTCGCGCCAAAAGCGGCGTGCTGATGAAATCAGAAACCATTGCTATTCGAAATCGCGAGCATCGTGTGATCGGACTGCTGTGCATCAACATGAACCTTGATGTGCCATTCTCGCAAATCATGAGCACCTTTATTCCGCCTGAAACGCCAGACGTGGGCTCTTCTGTTAACTTTGCCTCTTCAGTTGAGGATCTCGTCACGCAGACGCTGGAGTTCACGATTGAAGAGGTGAATGCCGATCGCAACGTATCGAACAACGCCAAGAACCGTCAGATCGTGCTGAATCTCTATGAAAAAGGCATTTTTGATATCAAAGACGCCATCAATCAGGTGGCTGACCGCCTGAACATTTCCAAACATACGGTCTACCTCTATATTCGCCAGTTCAAAAGCGGTGATTTCCTGGGGCAGGATAAGTAATGCGTTTTGCGTTAATGGTGACAGGCCCGGCGTATGGCACTCAGCAGGCCAGGAGCGCGCTGCAATTTGCCCAGGCGCTGCTAAAAGCCGGACATGAACTGGTGAGCGTCTTCTTTTATCGGGAAGGGGTCTATAACGCGAACCAGTTTACGTCGCCGGCCAGCGATGAGTTTGATCTGGTGCGCGCCTGGCAGGCGTTAAATGAGACGCAGGGTGTTGAATTGCATATCTGCGTGGCAGCGGCCCTGCGTCGCGGTGTGGCTGATACAACCGAAGCCGCGCGTCTTGGTTTAGCCGGTTCCAACCTGCAGCCCGGATTTTCACTAAGTGGTCTGGGCGCGCTGGCGCAGGCTGCGCTCACCTGTGACCGAGTGGTGCAATTCTGATGAAACGCGTAGCGTTTGTTTTTACCACTGCCCCGCACGGTAGCGCATCGGGCCGAGAAGGGCTGGATGCGCTGCTCGCGACATCTGCATTGACCGAGGAGATCGGCGTCTTCTTTTTAGGGGACGGGGTGTTTCAGCTTCTGGCGGGACAGCAACCGCAGGCGATTTTGATGCGGGATTACATCGCCACCTTTAAAGTGTTGCCGCTGTACGACATTGAAACCTTCTATGTGTGTGCCGACTCGCTGGCCGCTCGCGGATTAGATGAGAAGACGCCTTTTGTTCTGGATGTCACGTGCCTGTCTTCTGCTGCGCTACGCGAACAACTCTCTCACTACGACACTGTTCTGACTTTCTGAGGCTGCCATGCTCCATACCCTGAGCCGCTCACCGTGGCAATGTGATATCGACACGCTACTGAGCATGCTGCGCGAAGGTGATGACCTGCTGCTGATTCAGGATGGCGTACTTGCTGCGCTGGAAGGCAGCCGTTTCGTTGAAATCCTTACAAATGCCCCCATAACTGTCTCTGCGCTAAAGGACGATCTGGATGCGCGGGGTCTTTCTGGTCAAATTTCAGCCAAAATTGACGTGGTTGGCTATACTGATTTCGTCAATCTTACTGTGACGCACGCCAGTCAAATGAACTGGTGATTTGAGATCGCTGTATATTTCTTGACACCTTTTCGACGTAGCCCTAAAATTTCGCGTCCTCATATTGTATGAGGTCGTTTTATTACGTGTTTACGAAGCAAAAGCTAAAACCAGGAGCTATTTAATGGCAACAGTTAACCAGCTGGTACGCAAACCACGTGCACGCAAAGTTGCAAAGAGCAACGTGCCTGCGCTGGAAGCATGCCCGCAGAAACGTGGTGTATGTACTCGTGTGTATACCACCACTCCTAAAAAACCAAACTCCGCACTGCGTAAAGTATGCCGTGTGCGTTTGACTAACGGTTTCGAAGTGACTTCCTACATCGGTGGTGAAGGTCACAACCTGCAGGAGCACTCCGTGATCCTGATCCGTGGCGGTCGTGTTAAAGACCTTCCGGGTGTTCGTTACCACACCGTTCGTGGTGCGCTGGACTGCTCAGGTGTTAAAGACCGTAAGCAGGCTCGCTCCAAGTACGGCGTGAAGCGTCCTAAGGCTTAATGGTTCTCCGTTAAGTAAGGCCAAACTGATTTATCTTAATGTCAAACTAAACTCGTAGAGTTTTGGACAATCCTGAATTAACAACGGAGTATTCCCATGCCACGTCGTCGCGTCATTGGTCAGCGTAAAATTCTTCCAGATCCGAAATTCGGATCAGAACTGCTGGCAAAATTTGTAAATATCCTGATGGTAGATGGTAAAAAATCTACTGCAGAAGCAATCGTATACAGCGCGCTGGAGACCCTGGCTCAGCGTTCTGGTAAAAATGAACTGGAAGCTTTCGAAGTCGCTCTCGACAACGTTCGCCCAACTGTAGAAGTTAAGTCCCGCCGCGTTGGTGGTTCTACTTATCAGGTTCCAGTTGAAGTTCGTCCGGTTCGTCGTAATGCCCTGGCAATGCGTTGGATCGTTGAAGCTGCTCGTAAACGCGGTGATAAATCCATGGCTCTGCGTCTGGCGAACGAACTTTCTGATGCTGCAGAAAACAAAGGTACTGCAGTTAAGAAACGTGAAGACGTTCACCGTATGGCAGAAGCCAACAAGGCGTTCGCACACTACCGTTGGTAATCCCTTCGGAGTATTAGTCACCAGGCGGGCGCTTCAGAGAAGCTGCCCGCTCTGGGTTACTTAACTGAACGCCTAAAGAAACAAACGAGGAATCAAATGGCTCGTACAACACCCATCGCACGCTACCGTAACATCGGTATCAGTGCGCACATCGACGCCGGTAAGACCACTACTACCGAACGTATTCTGTTCTACACCGGTGTAAACCATAAAATCGGTGAAGTTCATGACGGCGCAGCCACCATGGACTGGATGGAACAGGAGCAGGAGCGTGGTATTACTATCACCTCCGCAGCGACTACTGCATTCTGGTCAGGTATGGCTAAGCAGTACGAACCGCATCGCGTAAACATCATCGACACCCCAGGGCACGTTGACTTCACCATCGAAGTAGAACGTTCCATGCGTGTTCTTGACGGCGCGGTAATGGTTTATTGCGCAGTTGGTGGTGTTCAGCCACAGTCTGAAACCGTATGGCGTCAGGCGAACAAATATAAAGTTCCACGCATCGCGTTCGTTAACAAAATGGACCGTATGGGTGCTAACTTCCTGAAAGTTGTTGGTCAGATCAAAACCCGTCTGGGCGCGAACCCTGTTCCGCTGCAGCTGGCAATTGGTGCTGAAGAAGGCTTCACCGGCGTTATCGACCTGGTGAAAATGAAAGCCATCAACTGGAACGATGCAGACCAGGGCGTTACCTTCGAATACGAAGATATCCCGGCTGAGATGCAGGACCTGGCTGACGAATGGCACCAGAACCTGATCGAATCCGCTGCTGAAGCTTCTGAAGAGCTGATGGAGAAATACCTGGGTGGTGAAGAACTGACTGAAGAAGAGATCAAAAAAGCTCTGCGTCAGCGTGTTCTGAACAACGAAATCATCCTGGTAACCTGTGGTTCTGCGTTCAAGAACAAAGGTGTTCAGGCGATGCTGGATGCGGTAGTTGACTACCTGCCATCCCCGGTTGACGTTCCTGCGATCAACGGCATCCTGGACGACGGTAAAGATACTCCGGCTGAGCGTCACGCAAGCGACGACGAGCCGTTCTCTGCACTGGCGTTCAAAATTGCTACCGACCCATTCGTGGGTAACCTGACCTTCTTCCGCGTTTACTCTGGTGTGGTTAACTCCGGTGACACCATCCTGAACTCCGTGAAAGCGGCGCGTGAACGTTTTGGCCGTATCGTACAGATGCACGCTAACAAACGTGAAGAGATCAAAGAAGTTCGTGCGGGCGACATCGCTGCAGCTATCGGTCTGAAAGACGTGACCACCGGTGACACCCTGTGTGACCCGGATCACCCGATCATTCTGGAGCGTATGGAATTCCCTGAGCCGGTAATCTCCATCGCGGTTGAACCAAAAACCAAAGCTGACCAGGAAAAAATGGGTCTGGCTCTGGGCCGTCTGGCGAAAGAAGACCCATCATTCCGCGTATGGACTGATGAAGAATCTAACCAGACCATCATCGCAGGTATGGGTGAACTGCACCTGGACATCATCGTTGACCGTATGAAGCGCGAGTTCAACGTTGAAGCGAACGTGGGTAAACCTCAGGTTGCTTACCGCGAAGCGATTCGCGCGAAAGTTACCGATATCGAAGGTAAACACGCTAAGCAGTCTGGTGGTCGCGGTCAGTACGGTCACGTTGTGATCGACATGTACCCACTGGAGCCGGGCTCTAACCCGAAAGGTTACGAGTTCATCAACGACATCAAAGGTGGTGTAATTCCTGGCGAATACATCCCTGCCGTTGATAAAGGCATCCAGGAACAGCTGAAAGCGGGCCCTCTGGCTGGCTATCCGGTTGTTGACATGGGTATCCGTCTGCACTTCGGTTCTTACCACGACGTTGACTCCTCTGAACTGGCGTTTAAACTGGCTGCGTCTATTGCCTTTAAAGAAGGCTTTAAGAAAGCAAAACCAGTTCTGCTTGAGCCAATCATGAAGGTTGAAGTAGAAACTCCTGAAGAGAACACCGGTGACGTTATCGGTGACTTGAGCCGTCGTCGCGGTATGCTGCGCGGTCAGGAATCCGAAGTAACTGGCGTTAAGATCCACGCTGAAGTTCCGCTGTCTGAAATGTTCGGATATGCAACTCAGCTGCGTTCTCTGACCAAAGGTCGTGCATCATACACCATGGAATTCCTGAAGTATGATGATGCGCCTAACAACGTTGCTCAGGCCGTTATTGAAGCCCGTGGTAAGTAATCCACAGGATTAAAACCTAAGTCCCGTGCTCTCTCCTGAGGGGAGAGCACTATAGTAAGGAATATAGCCGTGTCTAAAGAAAAATTTGAACGTACAAAACCGCACGTCAACGTTGGTACTATCGGCCACGTTGACCATGGTAAAACTACCCTGACTGCTGCAATCACTACCGTTCTGGCTAAAACCTACGGTGGTTCTGCTCGTGCATTCGACCAGATCGATAACGCACCAGAAGAAAAAGCTCGTGGTATCACCATCAACACCTCTCACGTTGAATATGACACCCCGACTCGCCACTACGCACACGTAGACTGCCCAGGCCACGCCGACTATGTTAAAAACATGATCACCGGTGCTGCGCAGATGGACGGCGCGATCCTGGTAGTAGCTGCGACTGACGGCCCAATGCCTCAGACTCGTGAGCACATCCTGCTGGGTCGTCAGGTAGGCGTTCCTTACATCATCGTGTTCCTGAACAAATGCGACATGGTTGATGACGAAGAGCTGCTGGAACTGGTAGAGATGGAAGTTCGTGAACTGCTGTCTCAGTACGATTTCCCAGGTGACGATACCCCAATCGTTCGTGGTTCCGCGCTGAAAGCGCTGGAAGGCGAAGCAGAGTGGGAAGAGAAAATCATCGAACTGGCTGGCTACCTGGATTCTTACATCCCAGAACCAGAGCGTGCGATTGACAAGCCATTCCTGCTGCCAATCGAAGACGTATTCTCCATCTCCGGTCGTGGTACCGTTGTTACCGGTCGTGTAGAGCGCGGTATCATCAAAGTGGGTGAAGAAGTTGAAATCGTTGGTATCAAAGAGACTGCGAAGTCTACCTGTACTGGCGTTGAAATGTTCCGCAAACTGCTGGATGAAGGCCGTGCTGGTGAGAACGTTGGTGTTCTGCTGCGTGGTATCAAACGTGAAGAAATCGAACGTGGTCAGGTTCTGGCGAAGCCAGGCTCAATCAAGCCACACACCAAGTTCGAATCTGAAGTGTACATCCTGTCCAAAGACGAAGGCGGCCGTCATACTCCGTTCTTCAAAGGCTACCGTCCACAGTTCTACTTCCGTACAACTGACGTGACCGGTACCATCGAACTGCCAGAAGGCGTAGAGATGGTAATGCCAGGCGACAACATCAAGATGGTTGTGACTCTGATCCACCCAATCGCGATGGACGACGGTCTGCGTTTCGCAATCCGTGAAGGCGGCCGTACCGTTGGCGCGGGCGTTGTTGCTAAAGTTCTGGGCTAATTAATTATCCCCGAATAAAAAAAAGGACGCTTCGGCGTCCTTTTTTGTTTTCTTAGCGTGTGTACTTGTCACAAATTTTCGCATTTTTTGTTTGCTCCCGCCCCGTATACTGGCGTTTGTGCTATTGTAATCATAACCATTCTCACTTACACTTTGCGCATATTTTGAACGGGAGTCTTTATGTACGTTTGTTTATGTAATGGTGTGAGTGACAAAAAAATACGTCAGGCCGTTCGCCAGTTTCAGCCACAGTCCTTCCAGCAACTTCGCAAGTTTGTTCCAGTGGGAAATCAATGCGGTAAATGCGTACGCGCAGCGCGTGAAATCATGCAGGATGAACTGATGCAGATCCCGGAATACAAAGAGATCGCGTAAGCGCCCATCTTTTTTTTGACATCCCTGTAGCCCGATCTACGCTTCAATGAGTGGAAGCGGAGGGACTATATAATGAAAGGTGATGTTAAAATCATAAGTTATCTCAATAAATTATTGGGAAATGAGCTTGTCGCAATCAATCAGTATTTTCTCCATGCGAGAATGTTTAAAAACTGGGGCCTCATGCGCCTCAACGACGTTGAGTATCACGAATCCATCGATGAGA
Source organism: Enterobacter cloacae complex sp. IR5384 (assembly GCF_049237265.1). Lineage (NCBI taxonomy): Bacteria > Pseudomonadati > Pseudomonadota > Gammaproteobacteria > Enterobacterales > Enterobacteriaceae > Enterobacter > Enterobacter cloacae complex sp. IR5384. The sequence continues at coordinate 46,389 of NZ_JBMKHJ010000027.1, forward strand.
TGAAACATGCCGATAAATATATCGAGCGTATTTTATTTCTCGAAGGCATCCCCAACCTGCAGGACCTCGGTAAACTCGGCATCGGTGAAGATGTTGAAGAGATGCTGCGATCCGATCTCAGACTTGAACTTGAAGGCGCAAAAGACCTTCGCGAAGCTATTGCCTACGCAGACAGCGTCCATGACTACGTTAGCCGCGATATGATGATCCAGATTCTGGCCGATGAAGAAGGGCATATCGACTGGCTGGAAACCGAGCTGGATCTCATTGGCAAAATTGGCCTGCAAAACTATCTCCAGTCGCAGATTAAAGTGGAAGATTAACCAGCGTCTGCCAACCTACACATAAACCCGCTGCCGCCAGAAATGGCCCAAAAGGCAGTGGGTTTTTTAATGTCCGTCTGGCAGGGTTGAACAACGAAGTCATAAGAAGGTAGAGCAGCGCCAATAGTGCGGCAACCAGTGCCAGTTCGGGCAACACGCACCAACCATGCCATGCACCGAGTGCCGAAAGATACTTCACATCGCCATAGCCCATCCCTTCACGGCGAAATATTAGCCGATAACCCCAGTAGATCATGGCAAAGCCGACATACCCTGCCATCGCCCCGACCACTGCACCAGGCAGAAAATCAGGGTGAAGACAGAGTTGATAGAGCAAACCAGCCCATAACAGGGGACAGAGATATTTATCAGGGAGAATGCCTGAGCGAATATCTTCACGCACCAGTAAACATGAGAGAACAAAATAGATGAGCAGGAAGGGGAGGAGAGTAAGCATGAACGAAACCTCAAGTGAATTTCAGCGCATACTCTCCACACCACGAATGCCTGGCAATAGCCAAAAAATGTAATTGCGTAGTGGTTTCATAAGAACAGAAGAAAGGGGACGGATTGCAGAAAATAGTGCGAGGCCTTACGCAAGGTACACCTTTAGCGCTTAAATTCTAAACGGCACTTGCGTCTTGCCCAGATTTACGTATAATGCGCGGGCTTGTCGTAATTGACGGCGGGTTCAATCTGAACCGGAGTGACTCATTTTGTTACTCAACAATGCTCCCAATTGGGGAGCTACGTAAGAACGGTTACACTCTCCCATCAATCGTAATGGGTTTGAGGAGTAATCATTTTCGTTTATAAAATAATTGGAGCTCTGGTCTCATGCAGAACCAAAGAATCCGTATCCGCCTTAAAGCGTTTGATCATCGTCTGATCGATCAATCAACCGCGGAAATCGTCGAGACTGCTAAGCGCACTGGTGCGCAAGTCCGTGGTCCGATCCCGCTGCCGACCCGCAAAGAGCGCTTCACCGTTCTGATCTCCCCGCACGTGAACAAAGACGCGCGTGATCAGTACGAAATCCGCACTCACAAGCGTCTGGTTGACATCGTTGAGCCAACTGAGAAAACCGTTGATGCTCTGATGCGTCTGGATCTGGCTGCCGGTGTAGACGTGCAGATCAGCCTGGGTTAATCAGGTCATCGAGCGATTGAGAGGTTGAAACAATGATTGGTTTAGTCGGTAAAAAAGTGGGTATGACCCGCATCTTCACTGAAGATGGCGTTTCTATCCCAGTAACCGTAATCGAAGTTGAAGCAAACCGCGTTACTCAGGTTAAAGATCTGGCTAACGATGGCTACCGCGCTATTCAGGTTACCACTGGTGCTAAAAAAGCTAACCGTGTAACCAAACCAGAAGCGGGTCACTTCGCTAAAGCTGGCGTTGAAGCTGGCCGTGGTCTGTGGGAATTCCGTCTTGCTGAAGGCGAAGAGTTCACCGTAGGTCAGGACATTAGCGTTGAGCTGTTTGCTGACGTTAAAAAAGTTGACGTAACCGGTACCTCTAAAGGTAAAGGTTTTGCTGGTACCGTTAAGCGCTGGAACTTCCGTACCCAGGACGCTACTCACGGTAACTCCTTGTCTCACCGCGTTCCGGGTTCTATCGGTCAGAACCAGACTCCGGGCAAAGTGTTCAAAGGCAAGAAAATGGCAGGTCAGCTGGGCAACGAACGTGTAACTGTTCAGAGCCTGGACGTAGTACGTGTTGACGCTGAGCGCAACCTGCTGCTGGTTAAAGGTGCGGTCCCGGGTGCAACCGGTAGCGACCTGATCGTTAAACCAGCTGTGAAGGCGTAAGGGGATAGCAATGGAATTAGTATTGAAAGACGCGCAGAGCGCGCTGACTGTTTCCGAAACTACCTTCGGTCGTGATTTCAACGAAGCGCTGGTTCACCAGGTTGTTGTTGCTTATGCAGCTGGTGCTCGTCAGGGTACTCGTGCTCAGAAGACTCGTGCTGAAGTAACTGGTTCTGGCAAAAAGCCATGGCGCCAGAAAGGTACCGGCCGTGCGCGTTCAGGTTCTATCAAGAGCCCGATCTGGCGTTCAGGTGGCGTGACCTTCGCTGCGCGTCCACAGGACCACAGTCAAAAAGTTAACAAAAAGATGTACCGCGGCGCGCTGAAAAGCATCCTGTCCGAACTGGTACGTCAGGATCGTCTGATCGTTGTCGAGAAGTTCTCTGTAGAAGCGCCTAAAACTAAGCTGCTGGCACAGAAACTGAAAGACATGGCTCTGGAAGATGTGCTGATCATCACCGGTGAGCTGGACGAGAACCTGTTCCTGGCCGCGCGCAACCTGCACAAGGTTGACGTACGCGACGCGACTGGTATCGACCCGGTTAGCCTGATCGCCTTCGACAAAGTCGTAATGACTGCTGATGCTGTTAAGCAAGTTGAGGAGATGCTGGCATGATTCGTGAAGAACGTCTGCTGAAGGTGCTGCGCGCACCGCACGTTTCTGAAAAAGCGTCTACTGCGATGGAAAAAACAAACACCATCGTTCTCAAAGTTGCTAAAGACGCGACCAAAGCAGAGATCAAAGCTGCTGTGCAGAAACTGTTTGAAGTCGAAGTCGAAGTCGTTAACACCCTGGTAGTTAAAGGGAAAGTTAAACGTCACGGACAGCGTATCGGTCGTCGTAGCGACTGGAAAAAAGCTTACGTCACCCTGAAAGAAGGCCAGAACCTGGACTTCGTTGGCGGCGCTGAGTAAGTCGGAGGAGTAATACAATGGCAGTTGTTAAATGTAAACCGACATCTCCGGGTCGTCGCCACGTAGTTAAAGTGGTTAACCCTGAGCTGCACAAGGGCAAACCTTTTGCTCCGTTGCTGGAAAAAAACAGCAAATCCGGTGGTCGTAACAACAATGGCCGTATCACCACTCGTCACATCGGTGGTGGCCACAAGCAGGCTTATCGTATTGTTGACTTCAAACGCAACAAAGACGGTATCCCAGCAGTTGTTGAGCGTCTTGAGTACGATCCGAACCGTTCCGCGAACATCGCGCTGGTTCTGTACAAAGACGGCGAACGCCGTTACATCCTGGCCCCTAAAGGCCTGAAAGCTGGCGACCAGATTCAGTCTGGCGTTGATGCTGCAATCAAAGCAGGCAACACCCTGCCGATGCGCAATATCCCGGTTGGTTCTACCGTTCATAACGTAGAAATGAAACCAGGTAAAGGCGGTCAGCTGGCGCGTTCCGCGGGTACTTACGTTCAGATCGTTGCGCGTGACGGTGCTTATGTCACCCTGCGTCTGCGTTCTGGTGAAATGCGTAAAGTCGAAGCAGACTGCCGCGCTACTCTGGGCGAAGTTGGCAATGCTGAGCATATGCTGCGCGTTCTGGGTAAAGCTGGTGCTGCACGCTGGCGTGGTGTTCGTCCTACCGTTCGCGGTACTGCGATGAACCCAGTAGACCACCCACATGGTGGTGGTGAAGGTCGTAACTTTGGTAAGCACCCGGTAACTCCGTGGGGCGTTCAGACCAAAGGTAAGAAGACCCGCAGCAACAAGCGTACTGATAAATTTATCGTACGTCGCCGTAGCAAATAATTTTAGAGGATAAGCCATGCCACGTTCTCTCAAGAAAGGTCCTTTTATTGACCTGCACTTGCTGAAGAAGGTAGAGAAAGCGGTGGAAAGCGGAGACAAGAAGCCCCTGCGCACTTGGTCCCGTCGTTCAACGATCTTTCCTAACATGATCGGTTTGACCATCGCTGTCCATAATGGTCGTCAGCACGTTCCAGTCTTTGTTACCGACGAAATGGTTGGTCACAAACTGGGTGAATTCGCACCGACTCGTACTTATCGCGGCCACGCTGCTGATAAAAAAGCGAAGAAGAAATAAGGTAGGAGGAAGAGATGGAAACTTTAGCTCAACATCGCCATGCTCGTTCTTCTGCACAGAAGGTTCGCCTTGTTGCTGACCTGATTCGCGGTAAGAAAGTGTCGCAGGCCCTGGACATCCTGACCTATACCAACAAGAAAGCTGCGGTATTGGTCAAGAAAGTACTGGAATCTGCCATTGCTAACGCTGAACACAACGATGGCGCTGACATCGACGATCTGAAAGTCGCGAAAATTTTCGTAGATGAAGGCCCAAGCATGAAGCGCATTATGCCGCGTGCGAAAGGTCGTGCAGATCGCATCCTGAAGCGCACCAGCCACATTACTGTGGTTGTGTCCGATCGCTGAGACTCTGGAGACTAGCAATGGGTCAGAAAGTACATCCTAATGGTATTCGCCTGGGTATTGTAAAACCATGGAACTCTACCTGGTTTGCGAACACCAAAGAATTCGCTGACAACCTGGACAGCGATTTTAAAGTACGTCAGTACCTGACGAAGGAACTGGCTAAAGCGTCTGTATCTCGTATCGTTATCGAGCGTCCAGCTAAGAGCATCCGTGTGACTATTCACACTGCTCGCCCTGGCATCGTTATCGGTAAGAAAGGCGAAGACGTAGAAAAACTGCGCAAGGTCGTAGCGGATATCGCTGGCGTTCCTGCACAGATCAATATCGCTGAAGTTCGTAAGCCTGAACTGGACGCTAAATTGGTTGCTGACAGCATCACTTCTCAGCTGGAACGTCGTGTTATGTTCCGTCGTGCTATGAAGCGTGCTGTACAGAACGCAATGCGTCTGGGCGCTAAAGGTATCAAAGTTGAAGTTAGCGGCCGTCTGGGCGGCGCGGAAATCGCACGTACCGAATGGTACCGTGAAGGTCGCGTACCGCTGCACACTCTGCGTGCTGACATCGACTACAACACCTCTGAAGCGCACACCACTTACGGTGTAATCGGCGTTAAGGTATGGATCTTCAAAGGTGAGATCCTGGGTGGTATGGCTGCTGTTGAACAACCGGAAAAACCGGCTGCTCAACCTAAAAAGCAGCAGCGTAAAGGCCGTAAATAAGGAGCGTCGCTGATGTTACAACCAAAGCGTACAAAATTCCGTAAAGTGCACAAAGGCCGCAACCGTGGTCTGGCGCAGGGTACGGATGTTAGCTTCGGCACTTTCGGTCTGAAAGCTGTTGGCCGTGGTCGTCTGACTGCACGTCAGATCGAAGCAGCACGTCGTGCAATGACCCGTGCAGTTAAGCGTCAAGGTAAGATCTGGATCCGTGTATTCCCGGACAAACCGATCACCGAGAAGCCGCTGGAAGTTCGTATGGGTAAAGGTAAAGGTAACGTGGAGTACTGGGTTGCCTTGATCCAACCGGGCAAAGTCCTGTATGAAATGGACGGTGTTCCGGAAGAGCTGGCCCGTGAAGCCTTCGGCCTGGCAGCAGCGAAACTGCCTATCAAAACCACCTTTGTAACTAAGACGGTGATGTAATGAAAGCAAAAGAGCTGCGTGAAAAGAGCGTTGAAGAGCTGAACGCTGAGCTGCTGAACCTGCTGCGCGAGCAGTTCAACCTGCGTATGCAGGCTGCAAGTGGCCAGCTGCAACAGACCCACCTGCTGAAGCAAGTGCGTCGCAATGTTGCACGCGTTAAGACTTTACTGACTGAGAAGGCGGGTGCGTAATGACCGATAAAATCCGTACTCTGCAAGGTCGTGTTGTTAGCGACAAAATGGAGAAATCCATCGTTGTTGCTATCGAACGCATTGTGAAACACCCGATCTACGGTAAATTCATCAAGCGTACGACCAAACTGCACGTACATGACGAGAACAACGAATGTGGTATCGGCGACAAGGTTGAAATCCGTGAATGCCGTCCACTGTCCAAGACTAAGTCCTGGACGCTGGTTCGCGTTGTAGAGAAAGCGGTTCTGTAATACAGTACCCGTTCTCGATACGAATAAACGGCTCAGCGATGAGCCGTTTATTTTTTCTACCCATATTGCAGAAGCGGTGTTATAATGCCGCGCCCTCGATATGGGGCTTTTTAACGGCTCTGATTTTAGAGTCTCAGGTAGTAGTTGACATTAGCGGAGCACTAAAATGATCCAAGAACAGACTATGCTGAACGTCGCCGACAACTCCGGTGCACGTCGCGTAATGTGTATCAAGGTTCTGGGTGGCTCGCACCGTCGCTACGCAGGCGTAGGCGACATCATCAAGATCACCATCAAAGAAGCAATTCCACGTGGTAAGGTCAAAAAAGGTGATGTGCTGAAAGCGGTAGTGGTGCGCACCAAGAAGGGTGTTCGTCGCCCTGACGGTTCTGTCATTCGCTTCGATGGTAATGCATGCGTTATTTTGAACAATAACAGCGAGCAGCCAATCGGCACGCGTATCTTTGGGCCGGTAACTCGTGAACTTCGTACTGAGAAGTTCATGAAAATTATCTCTCTGGCACCAGAAGTACTCTAAGGAGCGAATCATGGCAGCGAAAATCCGTCGTGATGACGAAGTTATCGTGTTAACCGGTAAAGATAAAGGTAAACGCGGTAAAGTAAAAAATGTCCTGTCTTCCGGCAAGGTCATTGTTGAAGGTATCAACCTGGTTAAGAAACATCAGAAGCCGGTTCCGGCCCTGAACCAACCAGGCGGCATCGTTGAAAAAGAAGCTGCTATTCAGGTTTCTAACGTTGCAATCTTCAATGCGGCAACCGGCAAGGCTGACCGTGTAGGCTTTAGATTCGAAGACGGCAAAAAAGTCCGTTTCTTCAAGTCTAACAGCGAAACTATCAAGTAATTTGGAGTAGTACGATGGCGAAACTGCATGATTACTACAAAGACGAAGTAGTTAAGAAACTCATGACTGAGTTTAACTACAATTCTGTCATGCAAGTCCCTCGGGTCGAGAAGATCACCCTGAACATGGGTGTTGGTGAAGCGATCGCTGACAAGAAACTGCTGGATAACGCAGCAGCTGACCTGACAGCAATCTCCGGTCAAAAACCGCTGATCACCAAAGCACGCAAATCAGTTGCAGGCTTCAAAATCCGTCAGGGCTATCCGATCGGCTGTAAAGTAACTCTGCGTGGCGAACGCATGTGGGAGTTCTTTGAGCGCCTGATCACTATTGCTGTACCTCGTATCCGTGACTTCCGTGGCCTGTCCGCTAAGTCATTCGACGGTCGTGGTAACTACAGCATGGGTGTCCGTGAGCAGATCATCTTCCCAGAAATCGACTACGATAAAGTCGACCGCGTGCGTGGTTTGGATATTACCATTACCACTACTGCGAAATCTGACGAAGAAGGCCGTGCTCTGCTGGCTGCCTTTGACTTCCCGTTCCGCAAGTAAGGTAGGGTTACTGAATGGCTAAGCAATCAATGAAAGCACGCGAAGTAAAACGCGTAGCTTTAGCTGATAAATTCTTCGCTAAACGCGCTGAACTGAAAGCGATCATCTCTGATGTGAACGCTTCCGACGAAGATCGTTGGAACGCAGTTCTCAAGCTGCAAACTCTGCCGCGTGATTCCAGCCCGTCTCGTCAGCGTAACCGCTGCCGTCAAACAGGTCGTCCACATGGTTATGTGGGCAAGTTCGGGTTGAGCCGTATTAAGCTGCGTGAAGCCGCCATGCGCGGTGAAGTGCCAGGCTTGAAAAAGGCTAGCTGGTAATTGTCACCAATTGAATCACGGGAGTAAAGACAGATGAGCATGCAAGATCCGATCGCGGATATGCTGACCCGTATCCGTAACGGTCAGGCCGCGAATAAAGCTGCGGTCACCATGCCTTCCTCCAAGCTGAAAGTGGCAATCGCCAACGTGCTGAAGGACGAAGGTTTTATTGAAGATTTTAAAGTTGAAGGCGACACCAAGCCGGAACTGGGAGTGACTCTTAAATACTTCCAGGGGAAAGCTGTTGTAGAAAGCATTCAGCGTGTCAGCCGCCCAGGTCTGCGCATCTATAAGAAAAAAGATGAGCTGCCAAAAGTTATGGCCGGTCTGGGTATCGCAGTTGTTTCTACCTCTAAAGGTGTTATGACTGATCGTGCAGCGCGCCAGGCTGGTCTTGGCGGCGAAATTATCTGCTACGTAGCCTAATCGGAGGAAAAAATGTCTCGTGTTGCTAAAGCACCGGTCGTTGTTCCTGCCGGCGTTGATGTAAAAATCAACGGTCAGGTTATTACGATCAAAGGTAAAAACGGCGAGCTGACTCGTACTCTCAACGATGCTGTTGAAGTTAAACATGCAGATAATGCTCTGACCTTCGGTCCGCGTGATGGTTACGCAGACGGCTGGGCTCAGGCTGGTACCGCGCGTGCCCTGCTGAACTCAATGGTTATCGGTGTTACCGAAGGCTTCACTAAGAAGCTGCAGCTGGTTGGTGTAGGTTATCGTGCAGCGATCAAAGGGAATGCAGTAGGCCTGTCTCTGGGCTTCTCTCACCCTGTTGAGCATCCGCTGCCGGCCGGTATCACTGCAGAATGTCCAACTCAGACTGAGATCGTGCTGAAAGGCGCTGATAAACAGCTGATTGGTCAGGTTGCAGCAGATCTGCGCGCCTACCGTCGTCCTGAGCCTTATAAAGGCAAGGGTGTTCGTTACGCCGACGAAGTCGTGCGTACCAAAGAGGCTAAGAAGAAGTAAGGTAACACTATGGATAAGAAATCTGCTCGTATCCGTCGTGCGACCCGCGCACGCCGCAAGCTCAAAGAGCTGGGTGCAACTCGCCTGGTGGTACATCGTACCCCGCGTCACATTTACGCACAGGTAATTGCACCGAACGGTTCTGAAGTTCTGGTAGCTGCTTCTACTGTAGAAAAAGCTATCGCAGAACAATTGAAGTACACCGGTAACAAAGACGCTGCTGCAGCTGTAGGTAAAGCTGTTGCTGAACGCGCTCTGGAAAAAGGTATCAGCAATGTATCCTTTGACCGTTCCGGGTTCCAATATCATGGTCGTGTCCAGGCACTGGCAGATGCTGCCCGTGAAGCTGGCCTTCAGTTCTAAGGTAGAGGTGTAAGATGGCTCACATCGAAAAACAAGCTGGCGAACTGCAGGAAAAGCTGATCGCGGTAAACCGCGTATCTAAAACCGTTAAAGGTGGTCGTATTTTCTCCTTCACAGCTCTGACTGTTGTTGGCGATGGTAACGGTCGCGTTGGTTTTGGTTACGGTAAAGCGCGTGAAGTTCCAGCAGCGATCCAGAAAGCGATGGAAAAAGCCCGTCGCAATATGATTAACGTCGCGCTGAACAACGGCACCCTGCAGCACCCAGTTAAAGGTGTTCACACGGGTTCTCGTGTATTCATGCAGCCAGCTTCAGAAGGTACCGGTATCATCGCCGGTGGTGCAATGCGCGCCGTTCTGGAAGTTGCTGGGGTTCATAACGTTCTGGCTAAAGCATACGGTTCCACCAACCCGATCAACGTGGTTCGTGCAACTATTGATGGCCTGGAAAATATGAATTCTCCAGAAATGGTCGCTGCCAAGCGTGGTAAATCCGTTGAAGAAATTCTGGGGTAATTGACCATGGCAAAGACTATTAAAATCACTCAAACCCGCAGTGCAATCGGTCGTCTGCCGAAACACAAGGCAACGCTGCTTGGCCTGGGTCTGCGTCGTATTGGTCATACCGTTGAGCGCGAGGATACTCCTGCTGTTCGCGGTATGGTCAACGCGGTTTACTTCATGGTTAAAGTTGAGGAGTAAGAGATGCGTTTAAATACTCTGTCTCCGGCCGAAGGCTCTAAAAAGGCGGGTAAACGCCTGGGTCGTGGTATCGGTTCTGGCCTCGGCAAAACCGGTGGTCGTGGTCACAAAGGTCAGAACTCTCGTTCTGGCGGTGGCGTACGTCGCGGTTTCGAGGGTGGCCAGATGCCACTGTACCGTCGTCTGCCGAAGTTCGGCTTCACTTCTCGCAAAGCAGCGATCACAGCGGAAGTCCGTCTGTCTGACCTGGCGAAAGTTGAAGGCGGCGTTGTAGACCTGAACACGCTGAAAGCAGCTAACATTATCGGTATCCAGATCGAGTTCGCGAAAGTGATCCTGGCTGGTGAAGTTTCTACTCCGGTAACTGTTCGTGGCCTGCGTGTTACTAAAGGTGCTCGTGCTGCTATCGAAGCTGCTGGCGGTAAAATTGAGGAATAAGTAGCAGATGGCTAAGCAACCGGGATTAGATTTTCAAAGTGCCAAAGGTGGATTTGGTGAGCTGAAACGCAGACTGCTGTTTGTAATCGGCGCGCTGATTGTGTTCCGTATTGGCTCTTTTATTCCGATCCCTGGTATCGATGCCGCTGTACTTGCCAAACTGCTTGAGCAACAGCGAGGCACCATCATTGAAATGTTCAACATGTTCTCTGGTGGTGCTCTCAGCCGTGCTTCTATCTTCGCGCTGGGTATTATGCCGTATATTTCGGCATCCATTATTATCCAGCTGCTTACGGTCGTTCATCCGGCCCTGGCAGAACTGAAGAAAGAAGGGGAGTCCGGACGTCGTAAGATTAGTCAGTACACCCGCTACGGTACTCTGGTGCTGGCAATATTCCAGTCGATCGGTATTGCTACCGGTCTTCCGAATATGCCTGGTATGCAGGGCCTGGTCTTAAACCCAGGCTTTGCATTCTATTTCACCGCTGTTGTTAGTCTGGTCACAGGGACAATGTTCCTGATGTGGCTCGGCGAACAGATTACTGAACGTGGTATCGGTAACGGTATCTCAATCATTATCTTCGCCGGTATTGTTGCGGGTCTCCCGCCAGCCATCGCCCATACTATCGAGCAAGCGCGTCAAGGCGACCTGCACTTCCTCCTGTTGCTGTTGGTTGCAGTATTAGTATTTGCAGTGACGTTCTTTGTTGTCTTCGTTGAACGTGGTCAACGCCGTATTGTGGTGAACTACGCGAAACGTCAGCAGGGTCGTCGTGTCTATGCTGCACAGAGCACACATTTGCCGCTGAAAGTGAATATGGCAGGGGTAATCCCGGCGATCTTCGCTTCCAGTATTATTCTGTTCCCGGCAACCATCGCGTCATGGTTCGGGGGCGGTACTGGTTGGAACTGGCTGACAACAATTTCGCTGTATTTGCAGCCTGGGCAACCACTTTATGTGTTACTCTATGCGTCTGCGATCATCTTCTTCTGTTTCTTCTACACGGCGTTGGTCTTCAACCCGCGTGAAACAGCAGATAACCTGAAGAAGTCCGGTGCATTTGTACCAGGAATTCGTCCGGGAGAGCAAACGGCGAAGTATATCGATAAAGTAATGACTCGCCTGACTTTGGTTGGTGCGCTTTATATTACTTTTATCTGCCTGATCCCGGAGTTCATGCGTGATGCAATGAAAGTACCGTTCTACTTCGGTGGGACCTCACTGCTTATCGTTGTTGTCGTGATTATGGACTTTATGGCTCAAGTGCAAACTCTGATGATGTCCAGTCAGTATGAGTCTGCATTGAAGAAGGCGAACCTGAAAGGCTACGGCCGCTAATTGGTCGCCTGAGAAGTTACGGAGAGTAAAAATGAAAGTTCGTGCTTCCGTCAAGAAATTATGCCGTAACTGCAAAATCGTTAAGCGTGATGGTGTCATCCGTGTGATTTGCAGTGCCGAGCCGAAGCATAAACAGCGCCAAGGCTGATTATTTCGCATATTTTTCTTGCAAAGTTGGGTTGAGCTGGCTAGATTAGCCAGCCAATCTTTTGTATGTCTGTACGTTTCCATTTGAGTATCCTGAAAACGGGCTTTTCAGCATGGTGCGTACATATTAAATAGTAGGAGTGCATAGTGGCCCGTATAGCAGGCATTAACATTCCTGATCAGAAACATGCTGTGATCGCATTAACTTCGATCTACGGCATCGGCAAGACCCGTTCTAAAGCCATCCTGGCTGCAGCGGGTATCGCTGAAGATGTTAAGATCAGTGAGCTGTCTGAAGGACAAATCGACACGCTGCGTGACGAAGTTGCCAAATTTGTCGTTGAAGGTGATCTGCGCCGTGAAATCAGCATGAGCATCAAGCGCCTGATGGATCTTGGTTGCTATCGCGGTTTGCGTCATCGTCGTGGTCTGCCAGTGCGCGGTCAGCGTACTAAGACCAACGCACGTACCCGTAAGGGTCCGCGCAAACCGATCAAGAAATAATCGGGGTGATTGAATAATGGCAAAGGCACCAATTCGTGCACGTAAACGTGTAAGAAAACAAGTCTCTGACGGCGTGGCTCATATCCATGCTTCTTTCAACAACACCATCGTTACTATTACTGATCGTCAGGGTAACGCATTGGGTTGGGCAACAGCCGGTGGTTCCGGTTTCCGTGGTTCTCGCAAATCCACTCCGTTTGCAGCTCAGGTTGCAGCAGAGCGTTGCGCAGAAGCCGTAAAAGAATACGGCATCAAGAATCTGGAAGTTATGGTTAAAGGTCCGGGTCCGGGTCGTGAATCTACTGTTCGCGCTCTGAACGCCGCTGGTTTCCGCATCACTAATATTACTGATGTGACTCCGATCCCTCATAACGGTTGTCGTCCGCCGAAAAAACGTCGCGTATAACGCTCGTTTTTTAGGTTAGTTGGAGATAGAAAATGGCAAGATATTTGGGTCCTAAGCTCAAGCTGAGCCGTCGTGAGGGCACCGACTTATTCCTTAAGTCTGGCGTTCGCGCGATCGATACCAAGTGTAAAATTGAACAAGCTCCTGGCCAGCACGGTGCGCGTAAACCGCGTCTGTCTGACTATGGTGTGCAGTTGCGTGAAAAGCAAAAAGTTCGCCGTATCTACGGTGTGCTGGAGCGTCAGTTCCGTAACTACTATAAAGAAGCAGCACGTCTGAAAGGCAACACAGGTGAAAACCTGCTGGCTCTGCTGGAAGGTCGTCTGGACAACGTTGTATACCGTATGGGCTTCGGCGCTACTCGTGCTGAATCACGCCAGCTGGTTAGCCACAAAGCAATCATGGTAAACGGTCGTGTTGTTAACATCGCTTCTTATCAGGTTAAAGCGAATGACGTTGTTAGCATTCGTGAGAAAGCGAAAAAGCAATCTCGCGTGAAAGCCGCTCTGGAGCTGGCTGAGCAGCGTGAAAAGCCAACCTGGCTGGAAGTTGATGCTGGCAAGATGGAAGGTACGTTCAAGCGTCAGCCAGAACGTTCTGATCTGTCTGCGGACATTAACGAACACCTGATCGTCGAGCTTTACTCCAAGTAAAGCTTAGTACCAAAGAGAGGACACAATGCAGGGTTCTGTGACAGAGTTTCTAAAACCGCGCCTGGTAGATATCGAGCAAGTGAGTTCGACGCACGCCAAGGTGACCCTTGAGCCTTTAGAGCGTGGCTTTGGCCATACTCTGGGTAACGCACTGCGCCGTATTCTGCTCTCATCGATGCCGGGTTGCGCGGTGACCGAGGTTGAGATTGATGGTGTACTTCATGAGTACAGCACCAAAGAAGGCGTTCAGGAAGATATCCTTGAAATCCTGCTCAACCTGAAAGGGCTGGCGGTGAGAGTTCAGGGTAAAGATGAAGTTATTCTTACTCTGAATAAATCTGGCATTGGCCCTGTGACTGCAGCCGACATCACCCACGACGGTGATGTTGAAATCGTCAAGCCGCAGCACGTGATCTGCCACCTGACCGATGAGAACGCAGCTATTAGCATGCGTATCAAAGTTCAGCGCGGTCGTGGTTATGTGCCGGCTTCTGCCCGAATTCATTCGGAAGAAGATGAGCGCCCAATCGGCCGTCTGCTGGTCGACGCATGCTACAGCCCTGTAGAGCGTATTGCCTACAATGTTGAAGCAGCGCGTGTAGAACAGCGTACCGACCTGGACAAGCTGGTCATCGAAATGGAAACCAATGGCACAATCGATCCTGAAGAGGCGATTCGTCGTGCGGCAACCATCCTGGCAGAACAACTGGAAGCTTTCGTTGACTTACGTGATGTACGTCAGCCGGAAGTGAAAGAAGAGAAACCAGAATTCGATCCGATCCTGCTGCGCCCTGTTGACGATCTCGAATTGACTGTCCGCTCTGCTAACTGCCTCAAGGCAGAAGCTATCCACTATATCGGTGATCTGGTACAGCGTACCGAGGTTGAGTTGCTGAAAACGCCGAACCTGGGTAAAAAATCTCTTACTGAGATTAAAGACGTGCTGGCTTCACGTGGTCTGTCTCTGGGCATGCGCCTGGAAAACTGGCCACCAGCAAGCATTGCTGACGAGTAACCGGATCACAGGTTAAGGTTTTACTGAGAAGGATAAGGTCATGCGCCATCGTAAGAGTGGTCGTCAACTGAACCGCAACAGCAGCCATCGCCAGGCTATGTTCCGCAACATGGCAGGTTCACTGGTTCGTCATGAAATCATCAAGACGACCCTGCCTAAAGCGAAAGAGCTGCGTCGTGTAGTTGAGCCGCTGATTACTCTTGCCAAGACTGACAGCGTTGCTAATCGTCGTCTGGCATTCGCCCGTACTCGTGATAACGAGATCGTGGCAAAACTGTTTAACGAGCTGGGCCCGCGTTTCGCGAGCCGTGCCGGTGGTTACACTCGCATTCTGAAGTGTGGCTTCCGCGCAGGCGACAACGCTCCGATGGCTTACATCGAGCTGGTTGATCGTTCTGAGTCGAAAGCAGAAGCTGCTGCAGAGTAATCTGCAGTAACGTAAAAAAACCCGCTCCGGCGGGTTTTTTTATATCCGCACTATCCCCACTTCTCTACAATATCTGTATTAATTTTGTTCATCCCCTGGAGTTTATGATGTGGTTGCTCGACCAGTGGGCAGAACGCCATATTCGCGATGCCCAAACAAAAGGCGAATTCGATAACCTGTCCGGTAGCGGTGAACCGCTAATACTGGAAGATGATTCGCATATACCCCCTGAACTACGGGCTGGATATCGCTTACTGAAAAATGCGGGGTGTCTGCCTCCCGAGCTTGAACAGCGCAAAGAGGCGATTGAGCTTACTGACCTGCTAAAAGGGATACGGAAAGACGATCCCCGTCATGGAGAACTAAGCCGGCGGTTGGCTCTGGTTGAACTCAAGCTACGACAGGCAGGAATTGCGACTGATTTTCTGCATGGCGAGTATAGTGAAAGACTGATGCAGAAAATAAACGAGGAATAGCCATGTATCGTATCGGTGAACTTGCAAAGCTTGCTAACGTGACGCCGGATACCATCCGTTACTATGAAAAACAGCAGATGATTGATCACGAGGTGCGAACCGAAGGTGGGTTCCGGCTCTATACCGACAACGATCTGCAACGGCTGCGGTTTATTCGTTATGCACGCCAACTGGGATTCACGCTGGATTCGATCCGTGAGTTATTGTCGATCCGTATCGATCCGGCACATCACACCTGCCAGGAATCGAAAAGCATTGTTCAGGCCAGGCTGGATGAAGTTGAAGCGCGTATTCAGGAACTGCAAACCATGCAGCGCTCTCTGCAAAGGTTGAATGATGCGTGCTGTGGTACGGCTCACAGCAGTGTCTATTGTTCTATTCTGGAGGCCCTTGAACAAGGGGCAAGTGGGGAAACCAGGGGTTATTGATTTTTTATCAGTCCGGGTCTAGACTCCCCTCGACATTAATCATGCTCAGGAGAAATTATGAGTCACTATCAACATACGAAGGGACAAATTAAAGATAATGCAATTGAGGCTTTGCTTCACGACCCGCTTTTTCGACAGCGAGTTGAAAAGAACAAAAAAGGGAAGGGAAGTTATCTGCGTAAAAACAAACATGCAAAACGGGGTAACTGGGAGGCCAGTGGCAAGCAAGCGAATCGCTTATTTACCACTGGCCTTCCTGCTTTTAGCTGTTAAACGCGGTTATTCTGCTCTTTTAACAGATCGCGAATTTCAGTCAGTAATACTTCTTCTTTCGTAGGCGCGGGCGCCGCAGCAGGCTCTTCTTTTTTACGGTTGAGCTTGTTGATAAGCTTGATGGCCATAAAAATGGCAAACGCGACGATCACGAAATCAAATACGTTCTGAATAAACACGCCATAGTGCATCACCACTGCCGGGATATCCCCCTGGGCTTCCCGAAGCGTGAAGGCGAATTGTTTGAAATCAATGCCTCCAATTAATAGCCCTAAAGGTGGCATGATGATATCAGCCACTAAAGATGAAACGATCTTGCCGAACGCTGCACCAATAATGACACCCACTGCCAAATCCACCACATTTCCGCGCATCGCAAATTCGCGAAATTCTTTAACAAAACTCATTATGTTCTCCTTGTGCCAGCTGACGACTATAAGTTTAACAAATGATTAGCTAATTGCCATTGGGGATAAATAAACGTTATGAAAATAAAAGGCACAGGAATCAGAAGGATAATACTCAGGTGCTCTATCGCGAGCACCTGAATCATTACAGGAAGAATGGACTTGGCTGGAATAAACGTTCGACGTCGGTAATAAATTTTTTATCGGTCAGGAACATAATAACGTGATCGCCTTGTTCAATACGCAAATTATCATTGGCAATCATGACATCATTCCCGCGTACTACGGCGCCGATAATTGTGCCGGGTGGCAGCTTAATTTCATCGATGGCGCGTCCCACCACGCGCGATGTGGTTTCATCACCGTGAGCGACAGCTTCAATGGCTTCAGCGACGCCGCGACGCAGTGAGGACACACCAACAATGTCTGCTTTACGAACGTGGCTCAACAGTGCGGAAATCGTTGCCTGCTGCGGTGAAATCGCAATATCAATTACGCTCCCCTGCACCAGGTCAACATAGGCACGACGCTGAATAAGTACCATGACCTTTTTTGCTCCCATGCGCTTGGCGAGCATGGCGGACATAATATTTGCTTCATCGTCGTTGGTGACGGCAATAAACAGATCAACTTGATCGATATGCTCTTCTGCCAGTAATTCCTGATCTGATGCATCGCCATAAAACACGATCGTGTTTTGTAGTTTTTCAGCAAGTTCAGAGGCGCGCTGTTGATCGCGCTCGATCAACTTCACGCTATAGTCTTTTTCCAGACGGCGAGCAAGACCTGCGCCGATATTACCCCCGCCGACCAGCATGATGCGTTTATAGGGCTTTTCGAGGCGCTGAAGTTCACTCATAACGGCACGAATATGTTGAGAGGCAGCAATGAAGAAAACTTCATCTCCTGCTTCGACAATGGTCGAGCCCTGAGGTCGAATCGGTCTGTCGTGACGGAAAATGGCTGCGACGCGGGTATCGATATGCGGCATATGTTCGCGCATCGTAGACAGCGCGTTTCCGATCAACGGACCGCCATAATAGGCCTTAACGACGGCCAGACTCACTTTCCCTTCTGCAAAGTTCACGACCTGCAGTGCACCGGGATATTCGATCAGGCGATAAATATTATCGATAACCAGCTGTTCTGGTGCGATAAGGTGGTCGATTGGTACCGCTTCTGAGTTAAAGAGTTTTTCCGCATCGCGGACATAATCCGGGGAGCGGATACGGGCAATTCGGTTAGGCGTGTTGAAGAGCGAATAGGCCACCTGACAAGCGACCATATTGGTCTCATCCGAGCTGGTCACGGCCACTAACATATCGGCATCGTCAGCACCGGCTTCACGGAGGACACGTGGATGCGAACCGTGCCCCTGCACAACGCGAAGGTCAAATTTATCCTGCAGAACGCGCAGTCGATCGCCGTTGGTATCGACGATCGTAATGTCGTTGTTTTCACCTACAAGGTTTTCCGCCAGCGTCCCGCCGACCTGTCCTGCGCCCAGAATGATAATCTTCATATCTCGTGACCTGTTCTCAACATCACTCTTTGATTAGCTTAGCGTAAAAGAAGCCATCACCCTCTTCAGCGCCGGGCAGGTTCTGCTGGCCCGGGTGCTCCGGTGTCCCCGTATCGCGCAGCGTAGCGCCAGGAGTGCGTTTAAGGAAGGCTGAAATTTGCTGGCTATTCTCTTCCGGAAGAATGGAACAGGTGGCATAGACCAGCGTTCCGCCAGGCTTCAGGTGTGGCCAGATAGCGTCAAGGATCTCGGATTGCAGCTGCGCAAGTTCCTTAATATCACGGTCGCGACGCAGCCACTTAATGTCCGGGTGACGACGAATAACGCCGGTTGCCGAGCAGGGAGCGTCCAGCAAAATGCGGTCGAATTGAGTCTCGCCGCACCATTCTGCGGGCTTACGTCCGTCGCCTTGCTTGACCTGCGCCTTCATACCTAAACGCTTAAGGTTGTCGTAGACACGCGAAAGTCGCTGCTCATCAACATCCACAGCCATTACGCTGGCCTGCGGTGCGACTTCCAGAATATGCGTTGTTTTGCCCCCAGGCGCGGCACACAGGTCGAGGATCTGTTCGCCATTTTTGGGTTCGAGCCATGTCATACAGCCCTGAGCAGAGGCATCCTGAACGGTTACCCAGCCTTCATCGAATCCGGGTAAGGCATGCACCGGCACAGGGGAGGCTAAACGCACGGCATCAGGATAAGCATCATGCGCGAATCCACTCATTCCGGCTTCTTCCAGCAAGGCCAGCCATGCATCGCGGGTATGATGATTACGGTTAACGCGTAACCACATCGGCGGACGTTGATTATTTGCGTCAGCAATATCCTGCCACCGCTGCGGATACGCTTTTTTGAGGCGATTCATAAGCCAGTCAGGATGAAGGAAACGGGTTTCGCTTTTTGCAAATTCTGCCAGAAGTTCTTCCTGTTGACGCTGGAACTGACGCAGTACGCCGTTGATCAGCCCTTTGAGCTGGGGACGTTTAATCGCGACGGCACCTTCTACCGTCTCAGCCAACGCAGCATGAGGTGGGATGCGGGTATGAAGAAGCTGATAGAAGCCAACCATAATCAAATAATGGACGGTACGCTGCTTACCGGTCATTGGGCGCGACATCAGCTTATTAATCAGCCATTCAAGCTGAGAAAGGGTGCGCAGGACGCCAAAACAGAGCTCCTGAAGCAGAGCTTTGTCTTTGTCGGACACTTTTTGCTGCAGTGGAGGCAGGACATTACTCAGTGATTGACCCTGCTCGACAACCTGCTCAACGGCCTGTGCCGCCAGACTGCGTAGATTTTGTTTTTTCATAACCGTAAAAATAAAAATGCCCGGAAACACCGGGCCTTAAGAATAAATTTGCTCAGGCAAGGCGAGAGCCAGGGATAAACCATTCGCGACGGGAATTTAACAGATCCTGAGCACTCATTGCCTTTTTACCCGCGGGTTGCAGTGATTCCAGATTCAGGATCCCTTCCGAGGTTGCCACCTGGATACCATTTTTGCTGGCTTCGATAATTGTACCCGGCTCAGCAGACGTATTGCCTTCAATGACGGACGCTTTCCAGACTTTAACGGGTTGCTCATCGATCACCATCCAGCTCATTGGCCATGGATTAAAGGCGCGAATGCAACGCTCAAGCTGTGCGGCGGAGAGGGACCAGTCGACCCGCGCCTCTTCTTTGCTGAGTTTTTCGGCGTAGGTCACCAGGGTCTCATCCTGAACTTCAGGGGTAGCCGTATTATCAGCAAGCTGCTGCAAGGTTTTGATGAGTCCTTGTGGACCCAGATCCGCCAGTTTGTCATACAGCGTGGCACTGGTGTCGTCGGCGGTAATTGGACAGGCCAGTTTATACAGCATGTCGCCGGTGTCTAAACCTACATCCATCTTCATGATGGTGACGCCAGTTTCAGCATCACCCGCCCACAACGAGCGCTGGATCGGTGCCGCGCCACGCCAGCGTGGAAGCAACGAACCATGTACGTTGACACACCCCAAACGAGGCATATCAAGCACGGCTTTTGGCAGAATTAAGCCGTAAGCCACCACCACCATGACATCAGCATTGAGATCGGCAACAAGTTCCTGATTTTCCTGAGGTCGTAAGGATGCGGGCTGGTAAACGGGTAACCCATATTCTTCTGCCAGCACTTTCACCGGGCTGGGCATGAGCTTTTTACCACGGCCTGCCGGGCGATCCGGTTGGGTAAACACGCCAACAACCTGGTGGCCAGAAGATAACAGCGCGTCAAGATGACGCGCTGCAAAATCAGGGGTACCCGCGAAGATAATACGTAGTGTTTTAGACACGATGATCCTTGTATCCGGGGGGATGTTATGCGCGGGAGCGCAAACGATCCAGTTTCTCTACTTTCTGACGAATACGCTGCTGCTTCAATGGTGAGAGGTAATCGATAAACAGTTTACCGACCAGGTGATCCATCTCATGCTGAATACAAATCGCCAGCAGATCGTCTGCTTCCAGTTCGAACGGGTTGCCTTCACGATCCAGGGCGCGAATTTTCACTTTTTCGGCACGTGGAACTAAAGCACGCTGTTCAGGAATGGACAGACAACCTTCCTCAATACCTGTTTCACCGCTCTTTTCCAACAGCTCAGGGTTGATCAGCACCAGACGGCCATCGCGATTCTCAGAAACGTCGATCACGATAATACGCTTGTGAATGTCCACCTGAGTTGCCGCAAGGCCAATGCCTTCTTCGGCGTACATGGTATCGAACATATCATCAACGATACGCTGAATTTCTGCATTCACTTCTTTGACCGGTTCAGCGACGATGCGAAGGCGCTCGTCCGGAATATGTAACACTTGCAAAACTGCCATAAATTTCCAGAGTCGTGTTCAGGAGTTGATAAGAATACTATCTCTATTCTAGACAAATCCCCCATCGATTGACAGCATCCGTGACCAATCGCAATGATTGCAGAGGCTGCTTATGGCAGGGAATAGGATGACGTCCACGGAGATATGGTTACGGCTAATCCACACAGGTTCTCTGTGTGGTGATCAGATGCTCGCAGCGGCAGCGCGACTACTTATGCAGACAAGGATTGATGATGCCGTTGTCAGAGATGCCGGGCTGTCAACAAAACAGGCTCAACAGTTCTTTGCGCTTGATGAAAATGAACTGCAACGAAATCTGGCGTGGCTTGAACAGCCGGAGAACCATCTGCTGACGGCGGATGATCCTCGTTATCCCCCTTTACTTCGCACGATCCCTGACTACCCCGGCGCATTGTTTATTAAAGGCAATCCTGAAGCCCTTATTACCGTTCAACTGGCGGTTGTGGGTAGCCGCGCGCCATCCTGGTACGGTGAGCGATGGGGGAAAATCCTGTGCGAACAACTTTCACAACGTGGTTTCACGATCACCAGTGGGCTGGCCTGCGGTATTGACGGCGTCGCTCATCACGCCGCGCTGTCTGTAAAAGGGCGAAGTGTCGCGGTGCTTGGAAACGGGCTGTTTAGCATTTATCCCCGTCGGCATCAGGCTCTGGCTGCACGGCTTATCGAATCAGAGGGGGCTATTGTGTCGGAGTTCCCGCTGTCAGCGCCGCCCTGGCCGGCAAATTTTCCACGTCGTAACCGAATCATCAGCGGTCTGAGTCTGGGCGTGCTGGTGGTGGAGGCCGCTTTAAGAAGCGGCTCACTCGTCACGGCACGGTATGCGCTAGAACAGGGGCGAGAAGTCTTTGCCTTACCTGGCCCGATAGGTAACCCGGGGTGTGAGGGTCCCCACTGGCTCATCAAGCAGGGGGCAACGCCTGTGACGAGCGTCGAGGACATCCTTGAAAATTTGCAATATGGCTTGCACTGGTTAACAGATGAACCCGAAAAGCGACATTTTTCATCAGATCAGGAGAAGGTGGCATTGCCATTTCCCAGCCTCCTGGCTAACGTAGGAGATGAGGTAACACCTGTTGACGTTGTCGCTGAACGTGCCGGCCAACCTGTGCCAGTAACGGTAGCACAGCTACTCGAACTGGAGTTAGCAGGGTGGATCGCAGCTGTACCCGGCGGCTATGTCCGATTAAGGAGGGCAAGCCATGTTCGACGTACTGATGTATTTGTTTGAGACTTACATCCATAACGAAGCAGAAATGCGAGTGGATCAGGACAAATTGACACAGGATCTTACCGATGCGGGGTTTGAACGGGAAGATATTTATAATGCGTTGATGTGGCTGGAAAAACTGGCTGATTATCAGGAAGGCCTTGCCGAACCGATGCAGCTTGCTTCTGACCCATTGTCTGTGCGCATTTATACCGCTGAAGAGTGTGAAAGGCTGGACGCCAGCTGCCGGGGATTCATCTTATTCCTTGAGCAGATTCAGGTGCTAAACCTCGAAACAAGAGAAATGGTGATAGAGCGCGTTATGGCGCTGGATACGGCAGAGTTCGAACTGGATGACCTCAAGTGGGTGATCCTGATGGTTCTGTTTAATATTCCAGGCTGTGAAAATGCCTATCAGCAAATGGAAGAATTACTCTTTGAAGTGAATGAAGGTATGCTGCACTAATTCAATGTGCAGCACCAAGAGTTGTTATGGCCAAATCAGCACTGTTCACGGTGCATAAAAACGAGCCCTGCCCACAGTGCGGGGCTGAACTTATCATTCGGTCCGGGAAACACGGTCCGTTTCTCGGTTGTTCACACTATCCGGAATGTGATTATGTTCGTCCCCTGAAAAGCCAGGCGGACGGACATATCGTTAAAATTCTGGAGGGTCAGCTTTGCCCGAAGTGTGGAGGCGAACTGGCGTTACGGCAGGGCCGTTTTGGCATGTTCATTGGTTGCAGTCGCTATCCTGAATGTGAACATACGGAACAAATTGATAAGCCAGATGAAACGGCAATCGCCTGCCCCCAGTGCCAGCGCGGACAACTGGTACAGCGTCGTTCTCGTTTTGGTAAAACCTTCCATTCCTGCGATCGTTATCCTGAATGCCAGTTCGTTATCAATTTCAAACCGGTAGCGGGTAACTGCCCTCATTGCGATTATCCGTTACTTATAGAGAAGAAAACGGCGCAAGGTATGAAACGCTTTTGCGCCAGTAAACAATGTGGAAAGCCGGTTTCGGCGGATGAAATCAGTGAATAATAACCTGCCAACAGGATCCATTGCGCACGCAGTGGAGGTCCTGAAAAATGAAGAAGTCATCGCCTATCCAACAGAAGCTGTCTTTGGGGTCGGTTGCGATCCTGACAGCGAGACAGCTGTGAATCGCTTACTTACGCTAAAACAGAGACCTGTCGAAAAAGGATTGATTTTGATCGCTGCTAATTATGAGCAGCTTAAACCCTATATTGATGATTCCATGCTCACGCCAGCACAACGGGATACCATCTTTTCGGCGTGGCCAGGGCCGGTGACCTTTGTTTTCCCGGCGCAGCCAACTACGCCACGCTGGTTAACAGGGCGTTTCGATTCCCTCGCTGTCCGTGTCACCGATCATCCGCTGGTGGTAGAGCTATGTCTGGCGTTTGGTAAACCGCTGGTCTCAACCAGTGCCAACCTTACCGGGCAGCCTCCTTGCCGGAGCACCGAAGAGGTGCTGGCGCAGTTCGGGAATGACTTCCCGGTAGCCGTCGGTGAAACCGGAGGTCGTCTTAATCCGTCGGAAATCCGCGACGCCTTGACCGGCGAACGTTTTCGCCAGGGGTAATATGATGGAAACCTATGCCGTTTTTGGTAATCCGATCGCACACAGCAAGTCGCCGCTGATCCATCAGCAGTTTGCTGAACAACTGCAGATTGATCATCCCTATGGCCGGGTGCTGGCACCTGTTGATGCCTTTGTTACCACCCTGAATGCTTTTTTTGACGCGGGTGGTAAAGGTGCCAATGTGACGGTGCCTTTTAAAGAAGAAGCCTTTGAACGTGCGGATGAATTAACTGAGCGCGCATCTCTTGCGGGTGCCGTGAATACGCTTAAACGGCTGGAGGATGGACGCCTTCTGGGTGACAACACTGACGGAATCGGCTTACTTAGCGATCTGGAAAGACTCTCATTTATCAAACCCGGGTTCCGGGTTCTGTTGATTGGTGCTGGTGGGGCATCGCGAGGCGTACTGTTACCGCTCCTTTCACTGGATTGTGCAGTGACCATTACCAATCGCACCTTTTCCCGGGCAGAAGCGTTGGCGGCGTTGTTTGCACATACTGGCAGCGTGGGTGCGGTGGATCTTGATGATCTTATCCACCATGAATTTGATCTTATCATTAATGCCACCTCCAGCGGCATTGGCGGGGAAGTACCGGCGATCCCGTCCTCTTTGGTAAACAGCCACCTCTATTGCTACGACATGTTTTATCAGAAAGGGAAAACTCCCTTCCTCAGCTGGTGTGAACAACACGGCGCGAAACAGCTGGCTGATGGCCTGGGCATGCTGGTGGGGCAGGCTGCGCATGCAGTTTTGCTCTGGCACGGTGTATTACCTGATGTCGAACCTGTCATTGAAAAGCTGAAACAGGAACTTACGACGTGAACCAGGCGATTCACTTTCCCGACAGAGAACAGTGGGATGAGAGTAAGCAAGCGGTCTGTTTCCCGGTGCTCGTGCATGGGATGCAACTGACATGTGCCGTTAGCGGTGAAACGCTCAAGCGCCGCTTTGGTGGCTCAAATCCATTAGAGGTGTTTTGCGAAAATCGCTGGGATCTTGAAGAAGAAGCCAGCGATTTGATCCGCGATCAGCAGGAAGACGATCAGGGCTGGGTCTGGCTGCCCTGATCCAGATACTCATCTTTCCATTTCACGTAATTATTCGCTGAATATTTCAGACCTTCTCTTTCCGCTTCTGTTAAGGGGCGGATCTGCTTTACCGGGCTGCCTAAATAGAGATAACCGCTTTCGAGCCGTTTATGTTGAGGGACAAGACTCCCGGCACCAATCATCACATCATCTTCTACGATGACACCATCCAGCAGGATCGATCCCATGCCAACCAGCACCCGGTTTCCGATAGTGCAGCCGTGAAGCATGACTTTATGGCCGACGGTAACATCTTCTCCTATAACAAGTGGATTGCCGTCCGGGTTATATGAGGATTTGTGGGTGACATGCAGCACGCTGCCATCCTGAATATTAGTGCGTGCGCCAATTGCCACATAGTTAACGTCTCCCCTGATCGCAACGAGCGGCCAGATGCTGACATCATCGGCCATTCGGACATCGCCAATGACCACACTGCTGGCATCGATCATCACGCGATCGCCTTTTTGTGGAAACAGATCTTTATACGGACGTAGTACTGCAGACATATCTACCTCGACAAATGAGCGCTATACAGAAGACTTTGATCATATTTTTGGAACGAGGCAAGGCAAAATACGTCAATATTTAAGCAGATCGGGCGGGATTTCAGCGAAAAGCGCGGAAAATCATCAGTCAGAAAAAAAGATCTAAAAAATACTTGTGCTAAAAAATGGGATCCCTATAATGCGCCTCCATCGACACGGCGGATGTGAATCACTTCACAAACAGCCCGGTCGGTTGAAGAGAAAAAATCCTGAAATTCAGGGTTGACTCTGAAAGAGGA
>NZ_JBMKHJ010000028.1:0-71203 GCF_049237265.1 Enterobacter cloacae complex sp. IR5384
CATAAACGGGTTCTTATGCCTTAGTTGTAAGTGTCTACCATGTCCCCGAACAAGTGTTCACTATGTCCCCGGACCGTACAGTGGGAGAGGGCCGGGGTGAGGGCATCAGGCCGCACTAGCCCTCCTCCATCGCAATCACAATTGCTTCACCCATCTTCTTCAATGCCTCGCGATGCTTATCCGTCGGCGGTAATGCCACGTTAATCCGCAGGCAGTTGCGGTACTTCCCGGAGGCGGAAAACAGCGACCCGGCCGCCGCCTGGATCTTCAGGCGGCACAGCTGCTTGCTGACGCACACCATGTCGACCTTCTCCGGTAGCTCCACCCACAGCAAAAAACTGCCCTGCGGGCGCGTCACGCATATGTCTGCCGGAAAATATTGCCGTACCCAGCAGGTATAGGTTTCCATATTCTGCTGATAAATCTGGCGCATACGCCGCACGTGGCGATGATAATGGCCGTCGCGGATAAACGCCGCCACCGCCATCTGCGTGCCCGGCACGTTAAACCCGCCCGCGGCGTATTTCATGTGCATCACCCGGTCGTAGTAGCGTCCCGGCACAATCCAGCCGACGCGTAACCCTGGCGCCACGGTTTTGGTAAACGAACTGCAGAGGATCACGCGGCCATCAATATCCATGGAGTGAATGGTCCGCGGGCGCGGGTATTCCGCCGCCAGCTCGCCGTAGATATCATCCTCGACGATCACGATATCGTGCCGCTGGGCCAGGGCCAGCACCTGCTTCTTACGCGACTCCGGCATGATAAACCCAAGCGGATTATTGCAGTTAGGCACCAGGATGACCGCTTTGATGGGCCACTGCTCCAGCGCCAGCTCTAATGCCTCAATGCTGATCCCGGTTTGCGAATCGGTCGGAATTTCTATCGCCTTGATGTCAAACCCGCGCAGCATCTGCATGGTGCCGTGGAACGACGGCGACTCCACCGCCACAATGTCTCCTGGTTTACAGACCGACAGCAGGGCGATGGAGAGTGCGCCGTGGCAGCCGTTGGTGATCACAATCTCGTTCGCCGCCACGGTGGAGCCCCCGTCGAGCATCAGCCGGGCGATCTGCTCGCGCAGTTCAAGGCGCCCGTCGAGTACGTCATAGCTCAGCATTTCGGCGGGGTTGTGCTGTGCGATGCGGCTCATCTCACGCCACAGGGGCTTCAGGCTCGGCTGGTTAACGTCTGGCGAACCGCCGCCAAAGGAGATCATCTCTTTGTCGGCGCGGGCATCCAGCAGCATCATCACCTCATCCCACTGGGTGACGTCCACCGGGCGCTGTACCGGGCGCGTCATGGCCGGCACCGGCGGTTGGGCCTTGCGCTTAGACACAAAATAGCCGGAACGCGGCTGGGGAGTGATGAGCTGCAGGTTTTCGAGGATCTGATAGGCCTGCTGTATGGTGCTGATGCTCACGCCGTGCTCCTGGCTCAGCGCGCGTACCGACGGCAGACGTTCACCGCTGCGATACAGCCCTTGTTCAATGCGTTCTGCCAGTAGATTGGCCAGATGTTGGTAGCGCGTCATGCTGTATCCTTTGTTGTCACCATACAGATTACAAAACCAGTACAGATTGCCGCAAAAAACGGCATGCAGATACCGTTTTAGCGGATCTGTATGTTAAACAAAAGTTGTTTTTGAGTCTGTATTGCTAAAGCCGTTTTCCACGATCATAGCCCCACTGACACGGTGAGGAGAGCATCATGGAATTCTATGAGAATCGTTCAAAACGTCCGTTTATTGTCTTCGTCTGGATCGGCAAAACGATCTGCAACTGGTATCGCATCAACCGTACCCGCCGCATTCTGAGCCAGATGAGCGATGAGCAGCTCAAGGACGTTGGATTGTCGCGGTATGATGTGTGAGACACGTCGCCGCCGGGTGGCGGCTGCGCCTTACCCGGCCTACTCGATCCCGTAGGCCCGGTAAGCGTAGCGCCACCGGGCGATGTTTAGCTCAACAGCGTAAGTGTCTGCCGCTTCGGTCTTTCCAGCAAATCCACCGCCTCCTGATATGACCGCACGTTGTTATAGCCCATCACCAGCCCGTAACGTTTGCCCGACCCGCGATACCACTCTGAAAGGGCATTCACCTGCAGCTGCTGCGCTTGCCAGCAGCACGCCACCTCCCGATCGTTGCTGCCTTTCGCCAGAAACGCCACGATATGCATTCCGCCGTCGTTTTGCTCGGTGAAAAACAGATCGCCATATACCTCACGCAGGGCGGCAATCATCCACTCCCGGCGGGTCTGGTACAGCGCGCGCATCTTCTTGAGATGACGGAAAAAATGGCCCTCGTTGAGAAAGGTGGTGAGGATTTTTTGCGTCAATACCGGCTGGCCGCTGGCGACGATGTCCGCACAGTCGGTAAATGCCTCAACCGTGCTGGCGGGCATCACGATGTAGCCCATGCGTAAGGAGGGCATAATGGTTTTACTGAAAGTGCCCATAAAGATCACCCGATCATGGCGATCGAGGCTTTTCAGCGACGGCAGCACCTTGCGGGTATAGTGAAATTCTCCGTCGTAATCATCTTCAATAATCCACGCCCCGTTCTGGCTCGCCCAGTCGAGAAGCTGCTGTTTACGCGGCAGAGAGAGCGTTACCGCCAGGGGGCTCTGGTGAGAGGGCGTCACGATAGCAAAACGGGCGTCGCGGTGATGGTGCAACAGATACTCCGTGTCGATGCCGCAGCGATCGATCGGCACGGTGTGCAGACGTGGCACAATCCGCTTAAGCAACTGCTGGCCCATGAAATAGCCCGGATCTTCAAACACCACTTTGTCGCTGCGGCTAGCGAGCGTATCGAGGATCAGGCGCAGGCTGCCGCTGTAGCCGCTGGTGATCAGCACCTGTTCGGCGGTACACGAGAGCCCGCGGGAGATATTCAGATAGCGGGCGATGGCCTGGCGCAGGGGATACCAGCCCAGCACCGGCGGGTTGAGCATCTCTTCCGGGCGCATGGAGCGCGTCGCCTGGCCTGCCAGCAGTAACCATTTTTTATAGGGGAAGCTGTCGAGGGAGGGAATGCCGGGGCGCAGAAAACCCGCTCGTTCACGCTGGCTGATAAGCGATGCCGGGAGTGTACCGGTGGTGTGATCCGCTGGAGCTGGCGTCGCGGGCAGCAAGAGATCGGGATTGACCCGCGTGCCGCGCGCGCCCTGGCTCACCAGGTACCCTTCGCCGATTAAAATGGCATACGCCGTTTCGACGGTTTTGCGCGCCACCTTGAGCTCTTCGGCCAGTACGCGAATGGCGGGCACCTTATCGCCAGGCTTCAGCACGCCGCGCGTAATGTTGTCGCGATAGCGGGTGTAAATGTCGTGATAGCCCGGCTTCATGTCCTACCTCATTTTATGGTTTTTGTATCTTTTTACTATGTCATGACCCGCGTAAATTGTCCTCATCGCATGACACATACCGTGTAAATAAGAGGAAAGACAATGAGCACTCGCGTAAACCACCATAAAGTCACTCCAGCCCTTGCCAACGCGCTGTCCGCCCTGAGCATGGAAGTGGCGAAAACCTCCATCGACCCGGCGCTGAAGCACCTGATCGACATTCGCGTTTCCCAGCTGAACGGCTGTACCTTCTGTCTGGATATGCACTCCAAAGAGGCCAAAATTGCCGGGGAGCGCGAACTGCGCCTTTACCACCTGGCGGCCTGGCGCGAATCTCCGCTGTTCAGCGCTCGCGAGAAAGCGGCGCTGGCCTTCGCCGAAGCGTTGACCCAGATTGGCGTTCACGGGGTGAGTGACGCGTTGTACCGCAGCGTGGCGGAACACTTTTCTGACGTGGAAATTTCAGAGCTGAACTTCGCCATCGTGGCGATCAACGCCTGGAACCGTTTAGGCATTACCTCGCGCATGGCCCCCGGCTCGCTGGACGCAGCTTACGGGCTGAACAAGGCTAACCTGGAATAATCCCGCGCTCGCGGATCATCGCCACCAGCGCCCGCAACCCCGGCGGGACGTGGCGATGGCCTGGATAGTAAAGACGCAGCCCGGCAAACGGCTGCGTCCAGTCGTTTAACACGCTCACCAGTTCCCCGCTTTTCAGCTCGTCACGGATATAGAGTTCCGGTAAAAAGCCAATCCCCAGCCCTGCTTTGACCGCGCGGATCGAGGCAAAAAGATCGGATGTCGCAAAACGCGGCGGCACGGCCAGCGCATACTGGACTCCCCGACGGGCCAGCTCCCAGCGGTAGATCCCACCGTGGGCCATGCGCATCCCGATCCCCTGATGCAACAGCAGATCCTCCGGCGTTTGCGGGATACCGTGGCGGGCAAAATAGTCCGGTGTGGCGGTCACGAGCTGGCGGATCTCTCCGGTCAGCGGTACGGCGATCATATCCTGCGGCACCGCCTCTTCAAGGCGGATCCCGGCGTCGTAGCCTTCAGCGACGATATCGATCATCCGCGCCTCGCTCACCGTTTCAACACGCATTTTCGGGTAGCGGATCATAAAGTCGATCAGCAGCTGGTCCAGAAACAGGGAGCCAATATTGTTCGGCACGTTCAGGCGCAGGGTGCCTGCGGGTTCACCGGTATCGCTGTGGATCTCTTCCCCGGCCTGACGAATTTCCTGCAGCGCCGGACCGATGCGCGCCACATAACGCTGCCCGGCGTCGGTGAGCGCCACGCTGCGGGTAGTGCGGTTAAAAAGACGCGTCTCGAGGCGGCTCTCCAGCCCGGCGATGGCGTTACTCACCGCCGTGGCGGACATACCCAGCTCCTGGGCGGCACCGCGAAAGCTGCCGCGTCGTACCACCGCCATCACCACTTCCAGCTCTGTCAAACCTGAACGATGCATAGATTATCCTGAAAATCGAAACAACCCTTGCAGCATAGCGTGGATTATCGCAACGGAGTAGTCGTGCCAGACTGTGTCCACACAGCCTGAGGAGGTTTATATGCACCACATCGAACAGATTTTTATCAACGGCGAATTTTTTACCCCGCATGGCACCGAGCGTTTTGATTTATACAACCCAGCGACGGCACAGGTCATAGGGCAGGTGCGTCTGGCAGATGAGGTCGACGCTGAACGCGCCATTGCGGCCGCCAAAGCGGCGTTTCCGGCGTGGTCGCAAACCACAAAACAGGAACGGATTGCTGCGTTAACACGTATGCATGCCGCTGTTGCCGCCCGTCATGATCAGCTGCTGGAGGCGATAATCGAAGAGTACGGCGCACCGGCTGCGCGCTCGGCGTGGATGGCCAGTTATCCGGCCGATGTCATAGCCCAGGCGATTGAGGCCCTGGAGGCGTTTGAATTTTCATTTTCAGCGGGGGCGGCATCGGTGCAGATGACGCCGCTAGGCGTAGCGGGTCTGATCACGCCGTGGAACAGCGATGCGGGGTTTATCTGCGGCAAACTGGCGGCGGCGCTCGCGGCGGGCTGCACGGCGGTGATCAAACCCAGCGAAATGAGCGCCCTGCAAACGCAGATCATCACCGAGGCGCTGCGTGATGCCGCATTGCCAGCGGGCGTGTTTAATATCATCACCGGGCGCGGCGAGACGGTGGGGGAGACTATTAGCCGCCACCCGGACGTGGCGAAAATCTCGTTTACGGGGTCGACGAATACCGGCAAAGCGATCCTGCGTAACGCGGCGGAGGGTTTTAAGCGCGTCACGCTGGAGTTAGGCGGTAAATCGCCGACGATTTTGCTGGATGATGTCGATCTTGCACGGGCGATCCCGCTGGTGATTCAGGCCGGGTTTATGAACAGCGGGCAGGCGTGCGTGGCCGGCACACGTATTCTGGTGCCGCAGTCGCGCAAGGCCGAGATGGAAACCGCCCTGGCGCAGGCGGTGGCGGCGGTGAAATCCGGCGACCCGCGCGAAAGCGCGACAGAGATTGGCCCAATGGTCAGCGAAAAGCAGTGGCTGCGGGTGCAGGGGTATATTCGCAAAGGGCTCGACGAAGGCGCGCGACTGCTGGCGGGCGGCGAAGGGCGACCGGACGGGACGCGGGACGGCTGGTTTGTGCGCCCGACGCTGTTTACTGATGTGAACAACCAGATGACCATCGCGCGTGAGGAAATTTTTGGCCCGGTGCTGTGCATTATTCCTTATCAGGACGAGGCAGAGGCTGTCGCGATTGCCAACGATACCGAGTACGGCCTGAGCGCGATGGTGCTGGGGCGTGACACCGGGCGTGCGCGTCGCGTGGCGCAGCAGATTGTTTCCGGGCGCGTGCTGGTGAACACCCTCGCGCATGAGCCAAAAGCCCCGTTTGGCGGGTTTAAACACTCCGGCGTGGGACGCGAGATGGGCGAATGGGGAATTGGGGCGTTTATGGAGCCGAAGTCGATTGTGGGTTAAACCCATTACGTGTTACTCACGCCCGGCTCGCGGGGCGTGAGAAACAGGCTTAATCTGCAAACAGTCTTTCAATGGTTTTAGTCGGCAGGAAGAGAGTATTTTCATTCTCTGCCTGAAGGGCGATAAACCCCAGTTTAAGGTAAAAGTTTTTGGCGCTGTCGTTCAGCGCTTCTACGAATATCCCGTGGATACCCACGGCAAAAGACGCCAGGTAGACCGTTTTCAGAGCATGGGTGACCAGTAACTCCCCCAATCCTTGCCCCTGGAAGCGTTTATCTATCGCCAGGCGGCCTAGCGTGACGCTGGGAACATTTTTGTAAGGCACTCGCTTCTGCTGGGTTTTAGAAGGAAGGTACGCCTTTTCAAAGCAGCTCCCGGACAGCGTGTAATAACCCAACACCCGCGGCTTTTCCCCGGATGCGACAAGAACGTAACCCCGCAAAAATTTCCCACGATGCTGGCGTTTCAGGTGCGCCGTCAGAAAGGTGTTTAGGCTCTCTTCTCCGCAATCGAAATGGCTTAGATCATACTCAACGTCATCTGAAAAAATCCCTATTTTCATGTTATTCACGTATCACTCCAGATCCTGGAGACGCCTGGCTGCTCGCTTCAGTCGTTCATTTGGCGTTGGCGGGTTACTGATCGCATCCATCACCTGGTTCCAGGATGCCTCGTTGAGGATCAGGCGGCGGTGCTGTTCAATCACTTCTGCTGCGCGCTCGGAGGCCGTACTTACCATGAATTGTGAAATTGACTGGTTCGTCATTGCCGCTGCTTCTTCGATCAGGCTTTTGTCGTCTTCGGTTAAGCGTAGATCGATGCGCTGTTTCTTTAGTGCTGACATGATTCGCTCTTCATCGTGACCTGGGGTTCATGCCCCGGTTGCATAGTAATATTGTGTACGGAATTTTACCGTACATAAATCATATGTCTGTCATCGTCGGATTTCAACGGGAAATTGAGCGCAGCGCCATCCGGCACAACACTTCGCTCCATACCGAAGCATCCTTGTCATCTGTCCTGCATTCTCTCCATACCATCACAACGGAGAGACCTTTATGATCGCAGTCATTTTCGAAGCCAAAGCCGCGCCGGCGCATCAGGCGCGCTACCTGCAGCTCGCGGCCGAACTTAAACCCCTGCTGGCGGATATTGACGGTTTTATCGATATCGAACGTTTCCAGAGCCTGACCACCGACGGCAAAATTCTCTCGCTCTCCTGGTGGCGGGACGAAGAGGCTATCCGCAACTGGAAGCAGAACGTTTTTCATCAGGCCGCGCAGGCCGAGGGGCGGGAGTCGATTTTTACGTACTACCGCATTCGGGTGGCACAGCTGGTGCGGGAATACAGCGCCGAAAACGGAGGGCACGCGGATGTATGATGTTCATGTGATTTTTAACGATATGCCGGGTGAACTGGCACGCTTTGGTCAGCTGTTGGGCAGTAAGGGGATTGGACTGGAAGGCGGTGGCGTATTCGGCGTTGAGGCGCATTTTCTGGTGGAAGACGGCGAAAAAGCCCGCCATGTTCTGCTTGAGGCCGGATTTAACCTGAAAGCGGTTCGTCAGCCCATCATCAGAAAACTGAGGCAGGAACGCCCCGGCGAACTGGGGGAGATAGCTGCTGCACTGGCGGCTCGCGGGGTGTCTATTCTTACCCAGTACAGCGACCACGCGAATCACCTTATTCTGCTGACGGATAATGATAAGCTGGCCGCAGCAATCACCGAACCCTGGGCAACCTATGTTAAAGACGAGCTTACCGCCAGATAACAGCGCAGCGCTGGAGCAGGCCATTGCCGCAGTAGCAGCCGCAATGGCCGATCCGTCGCGCGTGAAAATGCTTTGTGCGCTGATGGACGGGCGGGCGTGGACGGCCACCGAGCTGAGTGCGGCGGCGGATGTGGCGCCGTCTACCGCCAGCGGGCACCTTGCGCGACTGCTGGACGGAAAGCTCATTACCTGCCTGTCGCAGGGGCGCCATCGCTATTATCGCCTGGCAGGGTATGACGTAGCGGAGCTGGTGGAGCAGATGATGGGGCTGTCGTGGCACCGCATTTCTCCGCCGGAAACCAGCGCGCCAAAAGCCCTGCGTGAAGCCCGCACCTGCTACGACCATCTGGCGGGCGCGGTGGCGGTGCAGATCTACGATTTCATGCAGGCCGAAAGTTGGCTGGAGCCAGACGGTTCGGCACTGACCCTGTATGGCCGGGAGCAGTTTCTGAAACTCGGTATCCCGTTAAGCACTCATCCCCGGCGAAAGGCCTGTTGCGCCTGTCTGGACTGGAGCGAGCGGCGGTTTCATCTGGGCGGTGAAGCCGGTGCGGCGTTGCTCATGCATCTGGAAAGCAAGGGCTGGATCCAGCGGGTAGCGGGGTATCGGGAAGTGGTGCTTACGGCTTCGGGGAAGGGCGCCATTACCCGACATTTTAGCCGCTAAACTCCGCTGCGGGCTGTGCCCTCTCCCCAACCCTCTCCCTTAAGGGAGAGGGGGTCCTCCGTGCAGGCATTATTGTATGGGGAACCCTCAGCCCGCCGGGAGAGGGAGATATCCTTTCGCAATTCCTGCTCTTTCGCCTCGCGTTTCTTGATACTTACCCTGATAACTATTATCTTGACGACGTGTTTCGAGAGGTTCCCCCCATGAGTGAAGAACAACTGTTTTGCCGCAGGCCGATGGGCATGCGGATGGCGATGATTGTGCGCCAGTGGCGCGCCGTTATTGACGACGCCATTCTCGATACCGGGTTAACCCAGTCGAGCTGGACGGTAATGATGCAGCTTCATCAACTGGGGGATAACGTCTCGGTGAGTGAACTGGCGGAGGTGCAGGGCATTGAACTGCCGCCGCTGATGCGCACCCTGACACAGCTGGAAAAGCAGGGATACCTGCTGCGCACCGTATCGCCTTATGACAAGCGCATCCGGCTTCTGACGCTGACGCCTGAGGGAAAAGCCATCCTAAAAAGGCTCACCCAGGTGATTGAGACGTACCAGACACGCGTATCGCAAAACATCGCGCCTGAGCATATCGAAATTTTCAGCGCCACCTTGAATCAAATCGCCTGCAATTTGCGGACAATCCGCGAAGAAGATAACAAGACCGAAAAATAATGACTCCTGAACAAAAGTTTGCCCGCTGGGTAAGGGTGAGTATTGCCTCTTTCCTGCTGATGTTTGTCTACTTTGTCGTCGCCGATATCTGGATCCCGCTGACGCCGGACTCCACCGTCATGCGCGTGGTGACGCCGGTTTCTCCGCGCGTCTCCGGGTATGTGTCGGCCGTGCACGTACACAACAACAGCCAGGTGACGCGGGGCGACCTGCTGTTTGAGCTGGATGACACGCCGTTTCGCAATAAAGTGGAAGCGGCGCAAATCGCGCTTGAGCAGGCACGCCTGTCCAATGAACAGCTGGACGCGCAGATCGCCGCCGCCCAGGCCAGCCTGAAAACCGCCGTGCTGACCGCGCGTAACGACAAAGTGACCTTTGACCGCTACCAGAAGCTGAGCACGTTACAGAACGTCTCGCAGGCGGATCTGGATAAGGTCCGTACCACCTGGCAGAGCAGCGAGCAGTCCGTGAGCTCGATTCAGGCGAACATCCATAACCTGCGCATCCAGCGCGGCGAGCGGGAAGAGCACCGCAACGTGACGCTGCAAAAATACCGTAACGCGCTGGATGAGGCGGAGCTGAACCTCGGCTGGACGAAGGTTTACGCCCAGGCGGATGGTACGGTCAGCAACCTGCAGTTGAGCCCCGGGTTTTATGCCTCGTCCGGCTCGGCGGCGCTGGCGCTGGTGAATAATCAGACCGATATTGTGGCCGATTTTCGTGAGAAGAGTCTGCGCCATACCCATCAGGGGACCGATGCCGCCGTGGTATTTGACGCCTTTCCGGGACAGGTTTTCCGCGCCCACGTGACCAGCAGCGATGCGGGGATCCTTGCCGGACAGGAGGCGGTGAGCGGCGAACTGTCCGCGCCGGAAACCTCCAACCGTTGGGTGCGCGACGCTCAGCGAATGCGCATTCACGTGGCGCTGGATGAGACGCTGCCGAAACCGCTCCCGACCGGCGCTCGTGCCACCGTGCAGCTCTACAACAGCGAAGGGCCGTTTGCGCGCTTCTTCTCCGGGATGCAAATCCACCTGGTGAGCCTGCTCCACTATGTCTATTAGCACGCTGGCGCGGGTCTTTACCCCGCACGGCAACATCGTCTATACGGCCAATGACTTTCGCCAGACCCTGCGCATCGTCTTTGCCGGGATGATCGCGCTGAGTATTTCAAGTTTCTATAACACCAGCTACGGCGTGTTTTATGTGGTCTACCCCATCATGCTGCTGTCGCTGGTGCCGGTCTTTAACCGCCATGTGGCGAAGCAGTTTATCTTCAGCGCATCGCTAAACTGCGTCGAAATGGTGATTATCATCGGCTATCTGTCCCAGTGGCCGGTGATCATGACGCTGGTAGTTTTTGCCCTGTATGTCATGCGTTTTCGCTTTATGAGTAAGGGGCCGCTGTTCCTGTTCGGGTCGATGGGCGTGGTGTGCCAGAGCGTGATGCTCAACTTTATGAGCTATCCCACCACCGACTGGCACACGCTGCTGTTTTCCAACATTGAAGCGAGTGTGATGGCGGTATGCCTGAGCGCGCTGATGAACTACCTCCTGCCGGACGTTGAACCGCGCAAGCCGCCGCCGCTGATCGAGAAAGATGATGCCCGCGTGCGGCACGAGTCTCTGCTCTCCGGCACCGTTGCGACGATGATTTTTGTTATCTTCCAGATAAGCGATTTAAGCGATTCGCTTTCGGCGCTGATGGCCGGTGTGTTGATTCTGTTCCCGATGCACTATCGCGGCGCGGTGATGAGCTCTATCTGGCGCGTGGCTGGCGTGGTGCTGGGCTGTCTCTATATTCTGGTGGTGCAGCTTATCCTCTACGATCACAGCAGCCACATGCTACTGATGATGCCGCTTATCGGCCTCGGGCTGGCGTTTGGTGCGCGTCTGCATGTGATGGAGAAGGTGGGAGCCGGCGTTGGGTTTGCCAGCATCACCACCATCGGGATTATGTTCGGTCAGAACATGCACCCGGACAGCGACCTGGTGTTCAGCGATCTCTACCGCATCACCTCGGTGACCTTTTCTCTGGTGGCGACGCTGACGATGGTGTTTCTGGTGCACTTGATCCTCAATCGCTTTGAGGCGACGCGCTACGTCATTGCACCACCCAAAACGGAGTAATGCGCAAGCACGGCGGGCAGTTGCGAGAGTAAAAACAGGATCAGGCCAATTGTCCCGCCCACCAGGGTGCCGTTGACGCGGATAAACTGCAGATCTTTGCCGATATTAAGCTCGATCTGGCGGGACATATCTTTGGCGTCCCAGCTTTTTACCGTGTCGCTGATATGGCGAGTGAGAAACGCCGCGAAATCCGGTGCCACGCGGTGCGCCGCCTGCTCCAGATGCTCATTGAGCGATGCCCGCAGGCTGTCGTCACCGAGCAGCGTTTCGCCGAACCACTGCCCGGCGTTGGCGATGCGCTGCTTCACGCGGGAATCCTCACGTTGCATATCCGCCTTCAGCCACTGGCGCAGGTCAGCCCACATCTCACCCAGATAGCGGTTAAACGCGTCGTCGTTCTTCAGGTAATGCTTGATGTTCTCTGCCTTTGCGGCCATCTCCGGATCGTTTTTCAGGTTGTCGATAAGCTTCAGCGTGGCGCGGTCGAACGCCTGGCGGATCTGGTGGGTGCGGTCATGACTAACGTCGTCCAGCAGGGTATTCACCGCGTTTGACACCATCTCCGCGCTCTGATCGCCCAGCCACTCGGTGGGCAGCACCATCGCCTTGCGCGGATGCTCGGTCTTAAGCCAGTGGACGATCTGGTCTGAAATAAATTCCCGCGTGCTATCGCGTTGAATCAAGGTGATCAGGCGGTTGATGATGGCGTCCAGCAGTACCTGATGGCGGTTGTTTTTGGTCATGCTCTCCAGCATCACTGCGCTGGTTTCGGTGAAATCGACCTTGTCGATGGCCTTATGCACCGCGCGTTTGAGCAGGCGCTGAATACGCCCGTCATCGGTCAGCTCAAGAAAACCACCCATCACCTGAATCAGATGCTGCCCGACACGCTGGGCATTGTCGGGCTTACTGAACCAGGTGCCAATCATCTGCGCCGGCTCATAACGGCGGATCAGCGCCACCAGCGACTGGGTGTCGAGAAACTTCTCCTGCACGAACTGGCCGAGATTATCGCCAATCCGGTCTTTATTGCGCGGGATAATCGCCGTATGGCGCGAGATAAACGGAATGGGCACCCGGCGAAACAGCGCGACGACCGCAAACCAGTCCGCCAGCGCGCCAACCATCGCCGCCTCGGCAATGGCCTTCACGCCGCGCACCCAGAAGGTTTGCGGCAGAAACAGGGTGGTGATAAACGCCGCGACGGCAATCAGCAGCAGCGACAGCGCCAGCAGCTTGGCGCGTTTGAGTTCAGCGATTTTTTCCATGGGTTAAGGATAGAGGGAGACGGGGGGAAAGTGCAAAAACCGCCACAACACCCATACCCCAAAACCTATCAACACCGCGCCCGCCGCCCGCTCAATTAGCCACAGCGAACGGCTGAGCCTCTGTTGCACCGCGGGCAGCCCCATCAGCGACACCAACGCCAGATCCCACACCAGCACTACCATCACCATCCAGACGCCGCAGGTCGACTGCTGAAGCAGCGTGACGTCCGGCCCCAGTAACGCCGTCATCAGCGCCAGATAGAACAGGGCGTTCTTTGGATTTAATAACGCCGAGCCAAGTCCCAGCAGGATCTGCTTACGCAGTGAAGGGAAGCGCTGGTGGGTTTCATTCAGTGCCAGTGCTTGCGGGCGGCTGCGCACCAGATGCGAGCCGATCCACAGCAGATACAGCGCCCCGCAAAGCTCGATAAGGGTAAACAGCCACGTAAACTGGCGCAGCGCGCTCCAGCCAATAATCACCAGCAGGATATACAACCCGTTGCCCGCGGCGATGCCGAGGCACAGCCCGGCGCTGCCGCGCACCCGGTAGCGCGCCGCGTAGCCCACCAGCAGGAAGAAATCCGGGCCTGGGCTTAACAGGGCGACAAAATGCGCCAGCGCCAGAGCGAGAAAAGCGGAAGGGAATAACAGTTCCATAGCAACCTCTGTGTAAAAAACTGAGGTCAGACTACGGCGATGCAAACGCTATTTATTGTCCGATATTGATCGGCCCGTGGCGTACTGGCGCGGCGTGGCGGCGGTATAGCTCACAAAGGTCTTATGAAAATGGCTCTGATCGGCAAACCCGCTCTGGTAGCCGACATCGGCAATATCATCCCCGGCACGCAGCCGCGCTTTGGCGTATTCCACGCGGGAGATGTTGAGAAAGCTGCCCGGCGTCAGGCCAGTGTCCTGCCTGAAGGTGCGGATCAGCGTCTCTTTGCGCAGCGAGAAGCGGTGGGCAAGGTCGTCGAGTGACGGCGGGCTGGTTAAATCGGCAAGAAACGCCTGCTGGATGTGCTGGCTGGTTGTACGTAGTTCACCCGTGCGGCTGGCGCAGCGCGGAAGGGCAGAAATCAGCATGTTCAGGGAATTAGCCGACATGTTCTCAACAACGTTCTGGTAAAGAGCAAACAACGTGCTGTCGCGTATGACCTGTTCTGCCAGGGGATAATCCGTGTCGATATAGAGCATATGATAGCTGCGGGGCTGGCCCGCAACGGGGTTGCAGCTGTGCGGCACATGCGCCGGGATCACGATGAGATCGCCGGGGTGGAGGATGTACTGCGTGTCATTGCACCGGCAGCAGGTCTGGCCTTCCACTATCGCGCCAATCGAGAGTTGGGGGTGACAATGACGTTTATACGCCACGGTACTCTGCCACGTGCTGCGCAGCTCAAGGCCCGGAAGGCGGTTAAAGGTCTGGCGGATCTGTCGGGTATGGGTCATAGGCGCTCCTGTCACGACATTTTTATACCATGCCCTGGCCCTACTAAGAACCTTCCGGATATACCCAACTTTACGTCCATCACCCGTCATGTTGTCTACCCTTACTACCCTAAGCGGTAAAACATGGAGATTCGATATGGCTTATCAGACAGTAAATCCTGCCACCAACCAGCTCATCAAAGAATATCCCTCTCATACCGACGCGGATATCGAAGCGGCGCTGAAAGCGGCCGACGCCCTTTACCATTCGCAGTGGGCGAAAGGCGACATTGAACAGCGTCTGCCGGTGCTGCATAAGCTTGCTGACCTGATCGACGAACGCACCGAGGAGCTGGCTAAAATTGCCAGTCAGGAGATGGGTAAGCTCATCGAACAAAGCCGCGGCGAGGTGAAGCTGTGCGCGCAAATCGCCCGCTACTATGCCGATAACGCGAAGCAGTTCCTGGCCCCGGTGAAGTACCAGTCTGAACTCGGAGAAGCGTGGGTGGAGCATCACCCCATCGGCGTGCTGATGGCCGTGGAACCGTGGAATTTCCCGTATTATCAGCTGATGCGTGTTCTGGCACCTAACCTGGCGGCGGGTAACCCGGTGCTGGCTAAACATGCCAGCATCGTGCCGCACTGTGCCGAAACCTTTGCTCATCTGGTGCGTGAGGCAGGGGCGCCGGAAGGGGCGTGGACCAACCTCTTTATCTCGTCTGAGCAGGTGGCGAACATCATTGCTGACGACCGCGTTCAGGGGGCCGCGCTAACCGGTTCTGAGAAAGCGGGCAGCGTGGTGGCCGCGCAGGCGGCGAAGCACATCAAGAAATCCACCCTTGAGCTGGGCGGTAACGACGTTTTCGTGGTGCTGGACGATGCGGATCTTGATAAAGCGGTGAAGACAGGCGTGAATGCGCGACTTAACAACGCCGGTCAGGTCTGTACCGCAGCGAAGCGCTTTATCCTGCATGAGAAAATTGCCGATGCCTTCCTGAGCAAATTCACCGACGCCTTTAAGCAGGTGAAAATTGGCGACCCGCTGGATGAAAGCACCACGCTTGGGCCACTGTCGTCTAAAGATGCGCTCGAAACGCTGACAAAACAGGTCAATGAGGCGGTGAAAAAGGGCGCGACGTTACACTATGGTGGTAAACCGGTGCAGCGCGACGGGAGCTTCTTCGAGCCGACGATCCTGACGAATATCTCCCGCGACAACCCGGCGTACTTCGAGGAGTTCTTCGGCCCGGTGGCGCAGATATATATGGTGAAAAACGATGACGAGGCGGTCGCCCTGGCGAACGACTCCCACTACGGACTGGGCGGTGCGGTGTTCAGTCAGGATATTGAACGCGCGAAGAAAATGGCGTCACGGATTGAGACCGGGATGGTGTATATCAACTGGCTCACCGATACCGCGCCAGAGCTGCCGTTTGGCGGCGTGAAGCGCTCCGGTTACGGACGCGAGCTGTCGGATCTGGGGATCAAAGAGTTTGTGAACCAGAAGCTGGTGGTGGTGCGTAAGTAAGCAGCAATAAAAAACCTGCCAGTAGGCAGGTTTTTTAGAGATTATTGCACTTCAATTTTATCCCAGCCGCTTTTGAACATGCAGCTGTCTACGAGGGTCGCCCTGCGATCCTCATTGGCGTCTTCAACCGTGTAGCTCGTGGAAATATCCTTTTTCTTGTTCTTCAGATCCGTTTTTTCCGAGTCCGAACCGGTTACGACGTTATCCGGGGGCAGATCGATCAGCGCCTGCGCTTCACATTCCGTGAGCTTTTTGTTCATTTCAGCGTCGCTGACGCCCGGTTTCACCCATTTGTACTGGACGCAGCCGGTGAGCAGAAGCGTGAGGCTCAGAACGCAAAGCGCGGTAATGCGGTGTTTCATCAGAAGGTGACTCCACCGCCAACATACGCACCGTCAATCAGGGTGTGGCCTGGACGACCGTCTTTACCATCAACGCTCACGTGGCGGTAACCCACTTTCAGGGTCACAGGTGTAACTGGCGTCCAGCTTACGCCGCCGTTGGCTTCAACGTAGTTTTTCACGCTGTTGTTCATCCCTTCTGGTGCCACGTAGCCTTCACCATACAGATGAATGCTGTCGGTCAGGGCAACGTTTACGCCGCCACCGATCGGGAACGCCACGCCGTTATCGCCTTTTTTCGGGCCGATATAGATAGCTTTTGCACCCGCGTTCAGCATGACCGGGCCAAGACCCAGGTTATAACCTGCACCCACACCGCCGGTCTGCGTACCGTCATCGGTGTTTTTCAGCCAGTTGCTTTCCACATACAGGCCAGATGAGGATTTACCCATCTCCAGGTTGAGGTTGGTAAAGTTTTTACCCTGCTCAACGCTGCCACCCAGAGCGAGTGCAGAACCCGATACAGCAGTCAACGCAGTCAGCAGAAGGATATTCAGTTTTTTCATCTCATATGCCTCGTCATCAATTTAATCTGGGCGCACCTTAACAAGCGATGTTAATGACTGCAAATGTGATGAAAGTCGCCGTTTTATGCTGGTTTTGTTAATTTTTTAATTTGGTGGTGTTGCGAGAGTGTTGGGTTGCGAGGTCGTCAACGGGTAATGATTTGGCGTTTAGGAAGTGTTTATTTTTTTAGCTAAACATAATCTGAACGAGAGCAGAAAGAGTGGTTCGCAGCGAATTAATTGAGTTTCTAATAATTTCCAGAAATGTTTCCGCTGTTACAGATAACAACAGAGCTTTACATTTCTTTGGCGCTCCGGCCCGCGCAATGTTGCCATTCGATGTCATTTTCCTGACACGTTTCTTCTTTACGGTATGAGCTTCACTTTATGGAAGCTAACAATATGAAAAGAAAAATTATTCCTGTGCTAATCGGTTGTGCGCTCTCTTTCTCTGCCCTCGCGGCGCAGCCTACGGCTGAGCGCTATGTCGTCAGTTTTCCAGAAGGCACACACGTGAACTACACCGGCGCGTTTGCCAGTGCATTCCCGAACGGGCTTCCGGTTGGGATAGGTTCTGGCCTGCTGTTCACCGGGAAACAGGGCGATGCCCTGACCTTCGCCACTATTACCGATCGCGGTCCGAACGCGGATTCACCGAAAGTGGGTAAAAACGAAGCCAAAATTTTCGTTACGCCAGATTTCGCGCCGCTGCTGATGACGATTCGTGTACAAAACGGCAAAGCGGAGGCCATTGATGCCC
Source organism: Enterobacter cloacae complex sp. IR5384 (assembly GCF_049237265.1). Lineage (NCBI taxonomy): Bacteria > Pseudomonadati > Pseudomonadota > Gammaproteobacteria > Enterobacterales > Enterobacteriaceae > Enterobacter > Enterobacter cloacae complex sp. IR5384. Next base: position 17,470 of record NZ_JBMKHJ010000028.1, read on the forward strand.
GTCCTCTGCATGACGATAAAGGCGCGATCAACGGTCTGCCGCTGGAAAGCGACGTGATTGGATCCACCAATGAAGTGGCCTTCAGCGACACGTTAAAGAGGCTGAAGGGGGATAATCGCGGGCTGGATACGGAAGGGATCACCCCGGACGGTAAAGGCGGTTACTGGCTGTGCGATGAGTATGGCCCGTTTCTGATTAACATCGACAGTAAAGGGAAAATCCTGGCGATCCACGGTCCGCAGGCGGCAGAAGGGGAAAAAGCAATTGCGGGCGGTTTGCCAAATATCCTCAAATGGCGTCAGGCGAACCGCGGCTTTGAAGGCCTCACCCGTATGCCGGACGGGCGTATTATTGCCGCCGTGCAAAGTACGCTGGATATCGACGGTAAGAGCAAGAAAAAGGCGCTGTTTACGCGTCTGGTGAGCTTTGACCCGGCAAGCGGGAAAACCGCGATGTACGGTTATCCCATCGACAGCGCGGCCTACAGCAAAAACAGCGACGCTAAAATCGGCGACATCGTGGCGCTCGATGACCAGCACATCCTGCTGATTGAACAGGGAAGTGATAAAAACGACGGAATGCGTAACCTGATTTACAAGGTCGATCTCAGTAAGGCGAGCGACCTGTCAGGTTTCGACAAGCCGGGCGAGTATCCGGAGTTTGATGATGAGAAAACCCTGGCACAGCGCGGCATTACCCTTGCGCAGAAAACGCAGGTTGTTGATCTGCGCGCCCTGGGCTGGCAGCAGGAAAAGGCTGAAGGGCTGGCGCTGATCGACAGCAAAACGCTGGCGGTGGCGAACGATAACGACTTTGGCGTGAAGGTGGCGATGCAACATCCGGTCGAGGGCAAGAAGCTCAAGGATTATCGGGTGAACGCGGAAGGAAAGCTGACGCTGGATGATAAGCCGGTTGAGACGACCCTCAGCGTGAAGCCGCTGGAGAAACCGGAGTCTGACAGTGAGTTGTGGATTGTGACGCTGCCGGAGGCGGTGAAATAAGTTTATCTCTTACCCCTCACCCTAACCCTCTCCCAAAGGGAGAGGGGATGCTGGGCGGTTATCTCTTCAGCCCCGCAAACGCCGCCCGGATTTCCTCTTCCGGCAGCTGGATGCCAATAAACACCATCACGCTGCGCGGTGTCTCGTCGCCCCAGGGTCTGTCCCAGTCCGCGCTGTACAGCCGCTGTACGCCCTGGAACAGCAGGCGGTTTGGTTCGCCGTCGATCCACAGCATGCCTTTGTAGCGCAACAGCTTATCCGCAAACGACAGCAGCAGGTTCTCCATCACGCGGGAGACCTCGCTGATGTCTACCGGGTAATCCAGCTCCACCACAATCGACGCTACGTCGTTCTGCTTATCCGCCATAAAGTGAAACCGCGGTTTTGAGGTGACATGCTCTTCCAGCATAAAACCGTTGGTGTTGAACAGCTGAGACAGGTCGATATCGCCGTGCGTCACGGTGTATACCGGTGCGCGGGCGTTGATGCGTGCCAGGCGCTCGCGCAGTTTAACGCTCTCGCCCGCCACGTCGGTTTTGGTCAGCAGGATGCGGTCGGCGTAGCCCACCTGAGACTGGGCGATGGTGAACTGGTTCATCTGATCGTCGGCGTGAACCGCGTCGACCAGGGCAATCACGCCGTCCAGCAGGTAGCGCTGGCAAAGGATGTCATGCGAGAAAAAGGTCTGAATAATCGGGCCGGGGTCGGCCATGCCGGTGCATTCAATCACCAGGCGGTCGAAGTGGATGTCCCCACGATCGCGGCTGTCGAGCAGGTCCAGCAGGGCATCTTCCAGTTCGTTAGAGCGGGTACAGCAGATGCAGCCGTTGGTCAGGGTTTTGATCTGCGTGGCGCGATCGCCAATCAGCTGGTCGTCAACGGAGACTTCGCCGAACTCGTTTTCGATCACGGCGATTTTGAAACCGTGCTGCGCGTTGAGAATGTGGCGCAGCAGGGTGGTTTTACCGGCGCCGAGGAAACCGGTCAACAGGGTGACGGCAATCGGGGTCATGGTCTCTCCTTTAGCAGCAGCGGACGCCGCCTTCTCCACTTCCGCCGTAGCGCGCTTCCTGACGCTCGCGGAAGAATTCAGTGTAGGTCATGTAGGGCTTATCCGGGTGGTTGATTTTCATATGCTCAACATAGTTGTCATAGTCCGGAATGCCAATCAGCATTTTCGCTGCCTGACCGAGGTATTTTTTTGCTTCGCCTAAGTTACCAAACATAACCTGTCCTGATAAGAAAAAGCCCGGTGGCGCGCAGCGATCCGGGCTTACAGTTACATGCAGGATTAATGGTGCGAAGAGGTCTTCACGCCGCCTTCCGGTACCGGCACGTACGGGGTCTCTTTGTCCGTTCGACCTTCAGCGTTACGCACTTTCATCCAGGTTTTGATGCCGTAGAAGATAATGCTGTACACCACCACCAGGAACAGAATGCTCAGACCCGCGTTGGTGTAGTTGTTCACCACGATATGGTTCATGTTGGCAATCTGCTGGGCGGTGAGATCCGCGCCACCGGCGGCAATTTTCGCTTTGTACTGGTTAGCCATGTAGAAGAAGCCTTCCAGCTGCGGGTTGCTGCTGAACAGTTTCAGACCCAGCGCCCAGGTGGTGCAGAGCAGCAGCCACAGCGCAGGCACCACGGTGACCCAGATGTATTTGGTGCGTTTCATCTTCACCAGTACCACGGTGCCGAGCACCAGGGCAACGGCTGCCAGCATCTGGTTAGAGATACCGAACAGCGGCCACAGGCTCTTCACGCCGCCGAGTGGGTCAACAACGCCCTGGTACAGCAGGTAACCCCACAGGCCAACGCAGCCCGCAGTACCCAGCACGCCCGCCACCAGAGAGTCGGTTTTCTTCAGGAACGGCACGAAGTTCCCCAACAGATCCTGCAGCATAAAGCGGCCTGCACGGGTACCGGCGTCCAGCGCGGTGAGGATGAACAGCGCTTCGAACAGAATACCGAAGTGGTACCAGAAGCCCATGTCCGCCCACGGCAGTACTTTGTGGAACACGTGTGCAATACCTACCGCCAGCGTCGGTGCACCACCGGCGCGGTTCAGCACGGACGGTTCGCCGATGTCTTTCGCGGTCTGCATGATCTGCTCAGGCGAAATCACAAAGCCCCAGGAGCTGACGGTCGCCGCCGCGTGGGCGCTGGCGTCCTTCAACTGCGCCATAATCAGCGCCGCGTTGTCACCGCCCATCTCATGCAGGTTTGGCATGGTGATGCCCAGGCCTGCCGGCGGGGTGTTCATCGCGAAGTAAAGACCCGGTTCGATGATAGACGCAGCCACCAGCGCCATGATCGCCACGAAGGATTCCATCAGCATGGCACCGTAACCGATGAAACGCGCGTCGGTTTCGTTGGCCATCAGCTTCGGCGTGGTGCCGGAGGAGATCAGCGCGTGGAAGCCAGAAACGGCACCACAGGCGATGGTGATAAACAGGAACGGGAACAGGGCGCCTTTCCACAGCGGACCGGTACCGTCAATGTACTGGGTCACCGCCGGCATTTTCAGTTCAGGGTTGATGATCACAATACCGATCGCCAGCCCGACGATGACGCCGATTTTCAGGAAGGTCGCCAGATAGTCACGCGGAGCCAGAATCAGCCATACCGGCAGAAGGGCAGAAATAAACGCGTAACCAATCAGGGCAAAGGTGATGGTGGTGTCTTTAAAGGTCAGCGCCGGACCCCAGTACGGGTCGTGCGCAATCACACCGCCGAAGTAGATAGAGGCAACCAGCAGCACGATACCAATGACCGACACCTCGCCGACGCGGCCAGGGCGCAGGAAGCGCATATAGATCCCCATGAACAGCGCAATCGGCACGGTAGAGCAGACGGTAAAGACGCCCCACGGACTTTCAGCCAGCGCTTTCACCACGATTAATGCCAGCACCGCGAGGATGATGATCATGATCAGGAAGCAGCCGAAGAGGGCGATGGTACCCGGCACGCGGCCCATCTCTTCTTTGATCATCTCACCCAGCGACGAACCGTTACGGCGCGAGGAGATAAACAGCACCATAAAGTCCTGCACCGCACCCGCCAGCACTACACCAGCGAGCAGCCACAGGGTACCCGGCAGGTAACCCATCTGCGCGGCCAGTACCGGGCCGACCAGCGGGCCAGCGCCTGCAATGGCGGCAAAGTGGTGACCAAACAGCACATAGCGGTTGGTTGGCACGTAGTTCAGGCCGTCATTGTTAATGACCGCCGGGGTGGCACGCGTCGGGTCGAGTTTCATGACCTTCTGCGCGATGTATAAGCTGTAGTAGCGATAAGCCACAAGGTAGACGGAAACCGACGCGACCACGATCCACAGGGCGCTTACGTGTTCGCCCCGGCGTAATGCGACAACCGCCAGACAGAAAGCGCCGAGGATCCCGAGTAAGGCCCAGGGCACGTGCTTCAGTAGTTTTTTAGTATCCATAGTAAGACCTGGTTTTTTATGTAAAGAAAAAAGGGTCAGGGTTCGTTGTGAGGAGGTATTGAGTAATGCTGGAGCGATCGTGCCAGAAGCTTGCGCGCGTAAAGGGGAGAAAATGGGTGAGTGGTTGAAAGTGCCTGGTGAGCGGTCAAAGGGGGCGGCGAGTGGTTCAGGCTCGCCGCCAGCGGGAGAAATAATGTGATACAGATCACCCGGTTACCGTGGCTGCGCTCCCCGCCAGGTAGCCTTCCAGCGTTTTAACCAGCTTTTCCTTAAGCCAGGCTGGCTCCAGGATCTGAATGTTGGGTAACCAGTAGAACAGCAGCGGCAGGATCTGGTTTTCATGTGCTGCCTGACAGCGCAGCATCACACCGTCGTGTTGCTCCTCCAGCAGCTCTTGTGCCGGGAGGAGATCGCGGCGCAGGAAGTAGTGTGAAATATTATCCTTAATAAATATTTTCACCTCGAAAGTATCTTCCGATACCCACGGGTCGAGGTTTTTTTCCAACAGCCCGATCACATTTTCGTCCGGCGTAAAGGTGCGTTTCTGAATATCAAGCCAGCGAATCTGACTCAATGAGAAGGATTTTAACCGGCTATTTTCGGTAGCTTGTAAATACCATATATTTTTTTTGTTAATGAGTTTATAGGGGTTAATCAGCCGGGTTTTGCCTTTATAAACGATCTGGCAAACATTACAGTTTTTAATCGATTTTTCAATGTTGGATAAATGGCGACGAATATCACGTTCCGCCGTGTGCTCCGCCTCGTTGGCGAGAATAAGAATATGATTTTCGTCAACGCGGTTTTCGAGTTTCTCCCAAAACTCCGCGTTTCTTTCGGGGAAAAAGCTATCAGCATTCAGGAAGTTAGCAAGGGTATGGTGTAATCCTTGTCCGCCGGGCGTTTGCGCGGAATGGATCAGCCGATATAGCCCGTTTCCGGTATGTTCCACAATCGGGGAGAGCGCATTTAAATCCCGGTAGACGGTACGCTCGGTAATATTAAATTTCTCCATCAGCGCACTGCGGTTTATCACACCGTTTAAATGTAGCTCAAGGAGAATATCGACCAGACGTTCAGCCGAGCGGCTCCGCGTCGTTTTAGCCATAAGGTCTTCCTGTATATTAGGGTATGCGCTGAATGATGCGGGTAGCACTGACACAGCGTGTCAGTATTCAGGCACAGAAAATTTCTCTTATGGCTATATAACGGCGTGATTTAGCGGAAACCTTAGGAATTTTTGCAGAAAGGCGCGCTGGCCTCAGGAGGGCCAGCGCGAGAGGGGATCACACGGCTGCTTCCGGCTCCATCATTACCGGGTGGAAACGGCGTTTGAAATAGATCAGGCCGTGGCCCTCTTCACTGAGGATGATATTTTTAATTTCAACAAGATAAACCAGATGCGTGCCGATGGTTTGCACCTGACTTATCTCGCCTTCCAGGCTTGCCAGCGCCCCTTTCAGCACCGGTTGCGCCAGCGGACCTTTCTGCCAGCAGGAGAGGGTAAAGCGCTCCTCCATGGCCATCCCGGTCATACCGGCGAAGTGGCGAGCCATGATCTCCTGCTCGTGGTTGAGCACATTCACGCACAGCTTGCCGTTGCCCTGAAACACCGGGTTCATGGCGCTGTTGGCGTTGATACAGACCATGATCGACGGCGGGGAATCCGTTACCGAGCAGACGGCAGTGGCGGTGATCCCGCAGCGTCCGGCATCGCCCGCCGTGGTGATGACATTCACCGCGGCCGACAGGCTGGCCATGGCGTCGCGAAAACGCAGGCGTTGTTCATCTGAATGCATTGAAACCTCCCGCTGCGTTATTTCAGCAGCTTGTCCAGCATGTTGATATCGCTGTTGTTGTGCAGGTGTGGCACCGTCCAGCCGTGTTGGTCGTACTCAGACATGCAGCGGTCGACCATCGCCATCATTTTGTCCATGTTGCCGGAGCTTTGCGCCTGGCGCAGACACTGCAGGCGAATTTCGTCCTGGCTGCCGGAGTAGTTGATCTCATACAGCTCGTGACGGCCGCCAAATTCGCTGCCGATGGCATCCCACATCAGCTTCAAAATCTTGATGCGTTCGACGTGATCCATGCCGTTGGAGCCGCGCACGTACTTCGCCAGATACTGATCGATCTGCGGGTTGTTCAGATCCCGTGCGCTGGATGGCAGGTAGATCAGCCCGCTGGTGACGTTGCGTTCGATGATGTTTTTAATCTTCGCGTAGGCCATTGGCGCCATTACGCGATAGGTTTGCAGCGCCGCGTGATCCGGCAGGTACGCACCGTTCACCCACGGCGTGGCTTCGGAACACATGGAGTCGCTCAGCGCCCAGAACATATTGCGCCAGGCGACCACTTCGCCGAGATCTGCCTGCACGCCGCGGAACTCCAGGGTGCCGGTACACTCCAGCGATTTTTTCAGCAGGGCGGTGATGAAGTCGAGCTTCACCGCCAGACGCACGCAGGCCTGCAGCGGGTACATGCGGGCAAAACCGCCTTCCATAGTCCAGCGACGGCAGCGGTCGAAATCGCGGTAGATCAGCACGTTTTCCCATGGGATCAGCACATTATCCATCACCAGGATCGCGTCGTTTTCATCAAAACGGCTGGAGAGCGGGTAGTCGTACGGCGAGCCGGTAGCGCCAGCCACCATCTCGTAGGAGGCGCGGGAGATCAGCTTCACCCCTTCGGCATCCATTGGCGCGACGAACATCAGCGCAAAGTCCGGGTTTTCGCCCATCACCTGCGCGGAGCCAAAGCCGATCATGTTGTAGTGGGTCAGCGCGGAGTTGGTGGCAACCACTTTGGCGCCGCTGACGATGATCCCGGCGTCGGTCTCTTTTTCCAGCTTGATATAGACGTCTTTCACCTCGTCCGCCGGTTTGTGGCGGTCGATAGGCGGGTTGACGATAGCGTGGTTAAAGTACAGGCCGGTTTCCTGAATGCGGGTATACCAGTTACGGGCATTTTGCTCGAACTGGCCGTAGAAGGCCGGGTTTGCGCCAAGCGCGCAGCCGAACGCGGCTTTGTAGTCCGGCGTGCGGCCCATCCAGCCGTAGCTCAGGCGAGACCACTCGGCGATGGCGTCCCGCTGCTGACGCAGGTCGTCGGCGCTTTTCGCCACGCGGAAGAACTTATGGGTGTAACCGCCGCTGCCGGTGTCGGTGCCCCAGCACAGCGTGTCCTGCATGTCCGGTTTGTGCAGCGCGTCGTACATCTGCGCGATGGAGGCCGCCGCATTGCGAAACGCCGGATGGGTGGTGACGTCTTTAACGCGCTCGCCGTAGATATAAATCTCGCGGCCATCCTGCAGGCTTTTTAAATACTCTTCGCCGGTTAACGGGCGTTTGGCATCGGCGCGGAACTCTTCAGGCTTCATAAGGACCTCGTATCGGAATTGGTTTGTTAAATTTATGTTTTGTTTTTGTTGTTTAATTGAAGCGTGAGAGGGGCGGAACGTGAAGGGACGATTGGGACAACGGCAGGTACTTTTCGCGAGAGATCGCAGAGTGTGATTTCCCTCACCCTAACCCTCTCCCAACGGGAGAGGGGACGGTTACTCCCTCTCCCGTTGGGAGAGGGCAGGGGTGAGGGCAACAGGGGAAACCGGTACTTTCTGCGCCCGATACGCGCTGGGCGAGCAACCCGTCAGGCGATTGAAAAAGCGGGCAAAATAGGCCGGATCCTTAAAGCCCAACTGCCACGCAATCTCGCTGACCGTACTGTCGGAAAAGAGCAACAGCCGTCTGGCTTCGCGCAGCTGGCGGTCGAAGATCAGCCGCTTCGGCGGACGGTTGGCGAAGCGGCGGCAGATATCGGTCAGGCGGGATTCGGTCAGGTGGAGTTCACAGGCGTAGTCCGGCACCGTCCAGTGCTGGTGATAGTGGGTGTCAATCAACTGGGTAAAGCGCTGGAACAGTTTTAACTCACCGCGCATGCCGCCTGAAGCGTGGTCGTCGAGCCTGGCGTTACGCAGCAGCAGGGTAAAGACCGCCTGCGCGAGCAGCACCAGGGTATGCTCGCGCCCAGGAAGTTGCCCGGTGGATTCCCTGGCAATCAGCTGCCAGTAGTGCCTGAGCGCCGCCAGCTCGTCGGGCTTATCGGCCAGCGACAGGCAGATCCCCGGCAGGCCAAACGCTTCTCGCGTGCCGGGGTAGAGCACCTCCAGCAGCGGCCAGATGAGATCCTCGCGTACCGTCAGAACGTGGCCATCGCTGTCGGATTCGGTGATAAACGCGTGCGGCACCGACGGCGGGGTAATGACGAACAGCGGAGCCTGCACCGAGTAACGATGATCGTCGAGCTGGAGTTCTATCTGCCCGGTATCAAGAAAGTGCATCTGAAAATACTGGTCGTGACGATGCGCCTGCATGTCGCGGCCAAAAAAGGCCGCCATGCGGGCGAACGACTGATAGTGCACATCGTCGGTGCCCAGACTTTCGTCGTACTCTTTGCTGATATCGATATTGGCGACGGGGCTCTGGCACATAGCTCCTCCTCAGTGGATCTTCTGTGCCGCCATCCCCGGATCGCGCCCGAGGCTGTCCTGGCGGGTCATTGGGATCCGCGTCAGCACCAGCGCGCCCACCACCAGCAGCCCGGCGACGAACCACAGCCCGGAGCTGAAGCTGCCGGTGGCATCACGCAGAATGCCGATCAGCAGCGGGCTGACGGCGGATCCGACGTTGCCGATAGCGTTGATCACCGCCAGCGCCACCGCACGGGACTGCAGGCTAATAACCTGATCCGGCGTGGTCCAGAATATCGCCATGGCGGTAAACGATCCGGTTGAGGCCATGATGATGCCAAGCAGCTGGATCAGGCTGTGATCTGTGGCCGAGGCCAGCATCCATCCCGCCGCCGCGAAGAGATACGGCAGGATGGTGTGCTTTTTTCGCTCTTTCAGCCTGTCGGAGCGACGGCTCCACCAGATCATGCCGAGGATGGTGCAAAACTGCGGGATCGCCGCCAGCAGGCCGATCACAATGTTGCTGCTGCCGGTGTTGAAGCTTTGCAGGATCTGCGGCGTCCAGATGTTGATCGCACTCAGCGTGTTCGTCAGGCAGAAATAGGCCAGCGTATAGAGCAGTACCGCCGGGGTCAGGACTTCACGCAGCGTTGAACGCGGCGTGGCGGCTTGCGCCACCGCCAGCTCTTGCTCACGGGCGATCATGGTTTTCAGCGTTTGCTTTTCTTCATCATCCAGCCAGCTGGCCTGATCCGGGGTGTCGTTAAGGTAGAACCAGGTCACCACGCCGAGCACCACCGACGGTAACCCTTCCAGCAGGAACAGCCACTGCCAGCCTTTCAGATTCCACAGCCCGTCCATCGCCAGGATGTAGCCGGAAAGAATAGAGCCGAGCATCATGGTTACCGGCATGGCAATCATAAACAGTGCGTTGGCGCGGGCGCGGTGATAGGCCGGGAACCACCAGGTGAGATAGACCAAAATCCCCGGCAGGAACCCAGCCTCGGCAATGCCCACCAGCATGCGCAGCACATAGAGCGTTTCCGGGCTGGTGGCGAACATGGTGCAGGTGGACGCGATCCCCCACACCACCATGATCCCGGCGATCCAGCGCCGGGCGCCGATCTTCGCCAGCATGATGTTGCTCGGGATCCCGCACAGCACGTAGGTGACATAAAAGAGCGTCGCGGCCAGGCCAAACATCGTGGAGGTAAGGCCCAGATCTTTGCCCATCGTCAGCCCGGCAAAGCCAATGTTGATGCGATCGAGAAACGAGAAGACAAACAGGACGAAGAGAAACACGATCAAACGACGGAACAGCTTATTTATAACGCGATGTTCAACAGCTTTATTATCTTGCAGGGTAGAGGTCGTCATGGTGCGCTCCAGATCTTACGTTTAGTAGACGGATTTATTGTTATTAACTGACGTAACCGGGTGATCGATAAAACGTGCCGCCAGCGCTTCGGCGCTGCGGGCGAGCAGGGTCGTGTCGACGCCGACGGCGACAAACAGCGCGCCGAGTTCGAGATAGCGTTTTGCCAGCTGCTCGTTGGCCATCAGGATGCCGGGCGCTTTGCCGGCGCTCAGGATCTGCACGATCGCCTGTTCAATGGCCGCCTGCACTTCCGGGTGCTGAGGATTACCGGCAAAGCCCATGTCGGCGCTCAGATCCGCCGGGCCGATAAACACCCCGTCGACGCCGTCCACATCCAGGATCTGCGGCAGGTTTTTTAGCGCCTCGCGGGTTTCGATTTGCACCAGCACGCACATGGCGTCGTTGGCCTGGTGCAGGTAGTCCGGGATGCGGTTCCAGCGTGAGGCCCGCGCCAGGGCGCTGCCCATGCCGCGAATACCCGCAGGAGGATAGCGCGTGGAACGGACCGCCAGACGGGCTTCTTCGGCGTTTTGTACCATCGGTACCAGCAGGGTTTGCGCGCCCACATCCAGCAGCTGTTTGATCTGCACCGGATCGTTCCACGACGGGCGGACGACCGGCTGGCTCGGATAAGGGGCGATGGCCTGCAGCTGGGTTAAGACGGTCTGCACGGTGTTCGGCGCGTGCTCGCCGTCAATCAGCAGCCAGTCGAAACCAGCCCCCGCCAGCAGTTCGGCGCTGTAGCTGCTGGTCAGCCCCAGCCATAAACCAATCTGCGGCTTTCCGGCTTTCAGCGCCGTTTTGAATGCGTTTTGCATGGTTATCTCCTAGACAAAGCGGCAGCTGATGGAGCCCATGTTGCCGTAGTCCACGTGGAAGGTATCGCCTTTGCTGGCCGCGACCGGACGGGTAAACGAACCGCCGAGGATGATCTGCCCCGGCTCAAGCTGCACGTCGTAGGGGGCAAGTTTGTTGGCCAGCCACGCCACGCCGTTAGCCGGGTGGTTGAGCACGCCCGCGGCAACGCCGGTCTCTTCGATCACGCCGTTGCGATAGAGCAGGGCGGAGATCCAGCGCAGATCCAGCTCGTCGGGCTTAATCGGACGGCCGCCGAGGATCACGCCCGCGTTGGCGGCGTTATCGGAGATGGTGTCGAACACCTTGCGCGGGCGCTGGGTTTCCGGGTCAACGTTGTGGCAGCGGGCGTCGATCAGCTCCAGCGCGGGGATGACATAATCCGTGGCGTTGTAGACGTCGAAGATCGTGCAGTTCGGTCCGCGCAGCGGTTTTGCCAGCACGAAAGCCAGCTCCACCTCAATGCGCGGGACGATAAAGCGATCGACGGGGATGTCGCTGCCGTCGTGGAAGAACATATCGTCCAACAGTGCACCGTAGTCCGGCTCGCTGATCTGCGAGCTGGCCTGCATTGCTTTTGAGGTGAGGCCGATCTTGTGGCCTTTCAGCACGCGGCCTTCGGCGATTTTCAGGTTCACCCATTCGCGCTGTACGGCGTAGGCGTCTTCAATCGTGATCTCCGGGTACTCCAGCGAGATCGCGCGGATCTGCTCCCGGGACTGCTCCGCCTGATGCAGGCGGTGGGCGATCAGGGTATGGGTGTGTTTGTCGAGCATGGCGATATCCTGTTTTATGTTTGTTTTCTCCCTCTCCCAGTGGGAGAGGGACGGGGTGAGGGCATCGGGCCGCAGAGATTTCCCCTCACCCTAACCCTCTCCCAAAGGGAGAGGGGACGGTATTACGTAAACAACGCGTGCACGTTGTTTTGCTTGTAATTGAGCGTCGGGTGCAGTTCGTCGAGCTCAAACGACAGCGCCAGATAGCGGGCGGCCATGAGGTTGGCAAAATGCGCTTTGATCAGCGCAAACAGCATCTCCCCCACGGCCTCGCGGCTTTCCTGGCTGCGCCCGGCACCAATCTTCAGCGTCATATGCACAAAGGCGTAATCCTGCTTGCCGTCCGCCATCTGCCAGGTATCCAGCCAGTGGGCGCGGCTGCGGATACCGCCGATGGGGAAAATACCGGTGGCGGCCAGCGCCTCGTTCACTTTGGCGAACAGCCCCGGCAGGTCGGCCTGCTCGCGGATGTTGTCGGTACATTCAGCGATAAAATGCGGCATGGTGGCTCCTTACGCGGGCAGCGGGAAAACGGCGTTAACCTGGCCGGTACCGGAGCTGGCGAACAGCTCGGTGAGGAATTCAACCTTGCCGTCGTATTTGTCCCAGCCGAGCATGCCCAGCAGCATCACCGTGTCGTGCATGTTGCCCTCGCCGTAGCAGTAATCGGCGTACTCCGGCAGCATGCTGCAGAACTCTTTGAACTGGCCTTCGCGCCATAGCTTCACCACCCGTTCGTCCATCTGGCGGTCGAACTCGCGGGTGTAGCTGTTCATCCCTTCTTCCGCACGCTGGTCGTCGATAAAGCGGTGCGACAGTGAGCCGCTGGCGAGCACCGCCACGGTGCCATCATACTTTTCAATGGCGCTGACGATGGCCTCGCCCAGCCTGCGGCTGTCGGCGAAGTCGTGAACCGTGCAGAACGCCGAGATGGAGACCACTTTGAAGTGCTTATCCGCGTTCATGTAGCGCATCGGCACCAGCGTGCCGTACTCCAGCTTCAGGCTCGGGATGTTGTGCGCTTTGGCGCGCACGCCAAGCTTGACCGCCTCGTCGGCGATCAGTTGCCCGAGCTCCGGGTTGCCGTCGTAGTCGTAGGTCATGTCGCGGATAAAGTGCGGCAGCTCGTTACTGGTGTAGATGCCTGAAAAATGGTCCGCACAGTTGATGTGATAGGCGCTGTTCACCAGCCAGTGGGTGTCGAAGACGATGATGGTGTCGACGCCCAGCTCGCGGCAGCGCTTGCCGATCTCTTTATGCCCGTCGATGGCCCCCTGACGGCAGCCGTGGTTTTTACCCGGCAGCTCAGAGAGATACATTGACGGTACGTGCGTGATTTTTGCCGCTAACGCTAACTTTCCCATTTTAGATCCCCCATTTTGGAATCGGATGGTCGCCCATGGAGATGCAGACGTTCTTCATCTCCGCGAACACCTCAAAGCTGTACTCGCCGCCTTCGCGCCCGGTGCCGGAGGCCTTCACGCCGCCAAACGGCTGGCGCAGATCGCGCACGTTCTGGGTATTCACGAACACCATGCCCGCTTCGATATTGCGCGCCAGACGCAGCACTTTGCTGACGTCCTGGGTCCAGATGTACGACGCCAGGCCGTACTCCACGTCGTTGGCCAGGCGCAGCCCTTCCGCTTCATCCTTGAACGGCAGCAGGCATGCTACCGGGCCGAAGATCTCCTCCTGCGCCACGCGCATGCGGTTGTCGACATCCGCCAGCACCGTCGGGCGCAGGAAGTTACCGCCTTTCAGGTGCGCAGGCAGGTCGGCCGGTTTGTCCGGGCCGCCCGCCAGCAGGGTCGCGCCCTCCTCAATGCCCAGGCGGATATAGCCGGAGACTTTCTCCCAGTGCTGTTGGCTAATCAGCGCCCCAATCTGGGTGTTCGGATCGGTCGGATCGCCCACGCGCAGGCGGTTGGCGCGCTCGGCGAAGCGTTTGACGAATTCTGGGTAGATGCTCTGCTGGATGAAAATGCGCGAGCCCGCGGTGCAGCGCTCGCCGTTGATGGAGAAGATGGTGAACAGGGCGGCGTCCAGCGCGCGCTCAATGTCGGCATCTTCAAAAATCAGCACCGGGGATTTGCCGCCCAGCTCCATGGAGTATTTCTTCAGCCCGGCGTTTTTCATGATATTGCGCCCGGTGGCGGTGCCGCCGGTGAAGGAGACGGCCCGCACGTCGTGATGGCGCACCAGCGCATCGCCTGCCGTGGCGCCGTAGCCCTGCACCACGTTCAGCACGCCCGCCGGAATCCCCGCCTCCAGCGCCAGTTCGCCCAGACGGTCGGCGGTCAGCGGCGAGAGTTCAGACATCTTCAGCACGGCGGTATTCCCCAGCGCCAGACATGGGGCGACCTTCCAGGTGGCGGTCATAAACGGCACGTTCCACGGCGACACCAGCGCGCAGACGCCCACCGGCTGCACCAGGGTGTAGTTCAGCATCTTGTCGTCAACCGGGTAGGTTTTGCCGTTCATCTGCTGGCACACTTCGGCGAAGAACTCGAAGTTGTGCGAGGCGCGCGGGATAAGCACGTTTTTGGTCTGGTGGATGGGCAGGCCGGTGTCGGCGGTTTCCATCGCGGCAATGTCCGGCACGTTCTGATCAATCAGATCGCCCAGGCGACGCATCAGACGCGCACGCTCTTTCATCGGCAGGTTGGCCCACTTTGGGAAAGCCTCTTTTGCTGCCGCCACGGCCTGATGGATTTCCGCTTCCCCGCCGGCGGCGACTTCTGCCAGCACCTCGCCGGAGGCCGGGTTGGTGGTGTGGAAGTAGTCGCTTCCCGCCACGTTTTTGCCGTTGATCCAGTGGTTAATCTTTTTCATTTTGCCGTCTCCTCACTCACAATCCGGTTTACCAGGCGACCCACGCCTTCCACTTCCACCACCACTTCATCCCCCGGTACCACGTCGGACAGTCCTTTTGGCGTGCCGGTGGCGATCATGTCGCCCGGCTGCAGAGTCATGAATTCGCTCAGGTATGCAATCAGGTATGGGATGCTGAAGATCAGATCCGCCGTGGTCCCTTCCTGACGTAATTCACCGTTGACGAAGGTGCGCAGGGTTAAGTTATGCGGATCGGGAATGGCTGCTTTTGGCACGATGTTGGGGCTGATGGGGGTTAACCCGTCGCGGCTTTTGACCCGCAGATTCGGGCGGTAGTAATTTTCGAGATAGTCGCGAATGGCGTAGTCGTTACAGACCGTGTAGCCCGCAACAAAATCCATCGCCTCGGCTTCACTGACCTTACGCGCGGTTTTGCCGATGACCACCACCAGCTCCGCCTCGTAGTGCATGTACTCAACGTTGTCCGGGCGTACCGAGGTCTGGTTGTCGCCGTTGAAGGTATTGGGCGCTTTGATAAACACCAGCGGCTCGGTCGGTGGCGTGAATGCCAACTCGCTGGCGTGATCGGCGTAGTTCAGGCCGAGGGCGAACAGCGTGGGGTGAGGGTGCGCGCCCTGAGCCATCGCCACGTCGCGTTCATCCACCACCGGGTTTTCCAGTGCCGGGAACCCTTCCGCCAGAATGCGTACCCGATCGCCAGGGCGGATCTCGACGCGGCTTTGCGGCGTGCCGAGCAAGATCGCATCGCCCGGATTCAGGGTCGCGAACTCGCTCAGGGCGCTCAGCAGTTCGGCGGCGTTGCGCTGTAGCCCGGCGGTGTTCCAGTGGTCCGCTTCGCGGCCGTTGATTTCGGTGATGATAGTCAGGTTATCCACGTTGTCGACGGCGACCAGCTCACCCAGCGGACAAAACCCGTCCCGGCATTTGGCTTTGATTGCCGGGCGATAAAAGCTCTCTTCCGGCAGGCTTACCTCGTTGGCCAGCGCGTACCCGGCGATGTAGGCCGCTGCGTCCTCCACGCGAACTTTGCTGGCCGTTTTGCCCACCACCAGCGCGACGGTTGCGCCGCTCAGCACCGTCTCACCCTGCGGAAACGGGATGGGTTCACCTGCGCGGATCACCGTGTTGTGTGGCTTGATAAACCACACCGCGGTTTTTGGCGGGGTGTTGTAGGGGGCTTTTTCAAACGCCTCAGCCCAGGCGTCGCGCTGGCTTTGGTGGTTCAGCGCCACGGCAAAAACGGTACCTTTCATTGACATACTCCTCAGGCCGGAACGCCGGCGTTGATTTTGTTAATATGTTAATGATCTGGTTTTATGCTTTTGCTGATTATTTCGCAATCAGAAGTGAAATATTTGTGATATGAATAACAATAAATTTACATTTTCGTTTGAAATGATATATTTATCATCGTGTTAATAAAGGGCTGTTGTTTCTGTTAGACTTTTCGATGGTCAAAAAGCAGTTGATTAAAACAGCGATTTTGAATTGTTTACTTGTTAACAATAAGCGGGAGTGGCTATGCATGATTCTTTAACTATCGCCCTGTTGCAGGCGCGGGAAGCGGCAATGTCCTACTTCCGACCGATTGTGAAGCGGCATAACCTGACCGAGCAGCAGTGGCGCATTGTGCGAGTGCTGGCTGAACATCCCTCGATGGATTTTCACGATCTGGCGTTTCGGACCTGCATATTGCGCCCGAGCCTGACGGGCATTCTGACGCGCATGGAGCGCGACGGTCTGGTGCTGCGCTTAAAACCGGTCAATGACCAGCGCAAGCTGTACGTGTCGCTGACCAAAGAGGGCAACGCGCTGTACGAGCACGCTCAGGCGCAGGTGGAAGAGGCGTACCAGCAGATAGAGGCGGAATATACGCCGGAGAAGATGAAACAGCTGACGGCGCTGCTTGAGGAGTTTATCGCGCTGGGAAACCGCCATAACGCAGCGCGTGACGAAGAGTAAAAACCACAAATTAAAGGATGATTTTCGTAAAGTTTTCCCTTTCCAGGCCGAAAATTCTGTATCTGTCTGAAGGAAGAGAAAACATGTTAAACCGTATCAAGATTGTCACCAGCTTAATGCTGGTTTTAGCGATATTTGGCCTTTTACAACTGACCTCCGGTGGCCTTTTCTTCAATGCCCTGAAGCATGACAAAGAGAATTTCACCGTCCTGCAAACCATTCGCCAGCAACAATCCACGCTGAACGCCAGCTGGGTGGCATTGCTGCAAACCCGTAACACCCTGAACCGCGCGGGCATCCGCTACATGATGGATCAGAACAATATCGGCAGCGGCGCGACCGTGAACGATCTGATGCAAATTGCCTCTGTGTCACTGAAACAGGCGGAAAAAAACTGGGCCGCCTACGAAGCCCTGCCGCGCGATCCGCGTCAGAGCGACGCTGAAGCGATGGAAATTAAGCGTAACTACGATATTTATCACGGCGCGCTGGCGGAGCTGATTCAACTGCTGGGGGCAGGCAAAATTAACGCTTTCTTCGATCAGCCTACCCAGAGCTATCAGGATGGTTTTGAGAAGCAGTATGTGAACTACCTGCTGCAGAACGACAAGCTGTATCAGATGGCGGTGGAAAACAGCAACAGCTCTTACAGCCAGGCGATCTGGGTGCTGATCAGCGTGCTGATGGTTGTGCTGGTGGTCATCGTGGGCGTGTGGCTGGGTATCAAGCAGGCGCTGATCTCTCCGCTGACCCGTCTCATCGACAACATCCGCCATATCGCCAGCGGCGATCTGGTGAAGCGCATTGAAGTGGAAGGCGCTAACGAGATGGGTGAGCTGGCCGACTCGCTGCGTCATATGCAGAGCGAGCTGGTGCGTACCGTTGGTGACGTGCGTAACGGCGCAAACGCCATCTACAGCGGCGCGAGCGAAATCGCGATGGGCAATAACGATCTCTCTTCCCGTACTGAACAGCAGGCCGCTTCCCTGGAAGAGACCGCTGCCAGCATGGAGCAGCTGACGGCGACCGTGAAGCAGAACGCCGAAAATGCCCGCCAGGCGAGCAACCTGGCGCTGAGCGCGTCTGAAACCGCACAGAAGGGCGGAAAAGTGGTGGATAACGTGGTGCAAACCATGCGCGACATCGCAGGCAGTTCGCAGAAAATCGCCGATATTATCAGCGTGATTGACGGTATTGCCTTCCAGACCAACATTCTGGCACTGAACGCGGCGGTTGAAGCTGCACGTGCGGGTGAGCAGGGTCGCGGATTCGCCGTCGTGGCAGGTGAAGTACGTAACCTGGCCCAGCGCAGTGCCCAGGCTGCCCGTGAGATCAAGAGCCTGATTGAAGACTCCGTCGGTCGTGTGGAAGTGGGCTCAACGCTGGTGGAAAGCGCCGGTGAAACGATGGGTGAAATCGTTAATGCGGTGACCCGCGTGACCGATATCATGGGCGAAATCGCCTCTGCCTCTGATGAGCAGAGCCGCGGTATCGATCAGGTTGGTCTGGCGGTGGCGGAGATGGATCGCGTGACTCAGCAGAACGCCTCGCTGGTGGAAGAGTCTGCTGCTGCCGCTGCGGCGCTGGAAGAGCAGGCGAGCCGCCTGACGCAGGCCGTCGCGGTGTTCCGTATTCAGCAGGAGCAGATGAAAGCACGTGAGTTTGCCGCAGCCAAAAGCGTTGCTGCACCGGTGGTGATGCGTAAACCGGCGACCGCGGATGCGGGCGATAACTGGGAAACCTTCTAACGCCGTATGTGGTGCCGGGTGGCGGCTACGCCTTACCCGGCCTACGCAATGACGGTGCACCGTCGGGCGATATTACAGAGGCAGGCGCATGACACAGCGAGCGTCATACGCTAAACCGTGCGCCGTCTCTTCTTCGCGTTTTTCACGCAGTTCAGGCGTCAGCGTCGTTATCATTTCAAACCCCAGCCGCGCATAGAACGGCGCATTCCACGGCACGTCCCGGAAGGTTGTCAGCGTCAGCGATGCCAGCCCCCTTTTGCGGGCCTGGTCAGCGACACAGGCGATGAGCCGTCGGCCGATCCCTTTTCCCTGCCAGTCCAGATGCACCGAAAGCTCCACGATGAACAGCGACGAAACGTGCGTCTCTGCGAGGATAAAACCGACCGGCTGGTCGTTGGCCAGCGCCAGCCAGCTCAGTCCGCGTTCGGCGTAGTCGAGATGCTGCTCAGCGGAAATGACCTCGCCCTCTGCAAGCCAGGCGAGTTCCGGGTAATCCCGGAAACGCTCGCCCGCCGCGCGTTCTATGGCGGGCAGGGCGGTGACGTCACCGGGGCGTGTTGGGCGAACGGTGATGTTAAGGCCGACACGCATTAGCCTGCGTTACCCACGATTTTAATTTCGACCATGCCAATCCCGAGCTCGCGCGGTGAGTGGCCGAGAATATTGCCTTCATTGGTAGATTGCGGCTCTGGCGGCACAATCACCAGGGTATTACTCCGTGAAGGATTATCGAAATGCAGCGTGGTGGTGCTGACTTCGTTGCCAAGGGTCAGCGTCTGCTCGCTGTCGCCCACCCGTACCGGAACAGGGCGGTTAGCATTAGCGCCATACGCTTTGGCGGTGATCACCAGGTCGAATTTCTGCGGCAAGGGGTGGGCATACTCAATTTTTACCTCATTGCCCAGCTGTGCGTTGGACCAGCGTCCCCAGGACTCCGGACGAGAGATACCGCTGAACTGTTTAACCTCTTCCGGCGCACCGGCGACGTTGAAGATAAAGCTGTCGGCTTTATAGCGAATATCGTTATCGACGATTTTCAGCATATCAATGTTGCGCTGATAGCGGGCGGTATCGATAACCGTATCCCTGAAGGCGGTTTTGCCCTTCCATACTGGCTTATCCACGTGCTGCACGGTTTGCTCCCCGCCAAGCTGCCCCTGAGAGACGCACCAGTCCGTCGACAGCGCCAGCGGCGGCGACCAGAGCTGGCCCATTTTGTAGCACTTATCGACCCAGACAAAGTTATCTCGCGGGGCAAACTCCGCCAGCTGGAAGCGCAGCGGCGCCGAGTATTCGCTTTCAGGCAGCGGCTCAACGCGGTTATCCGACACGCGCAGCAGCAGCGGCAGCCGGAAGTGGCTGCCTGAGAAGGCGATCGTTTTTTTATCCTGATCGATAGTGAAGTCTTTCATCTCTTTCGGGAAGTTCCACAGACGTATGATATCCGGCTTCCAGGCGAGGATTTTTTCCTTCATGTTGAGGAACACTTCGGACAGCGATTGTCCCGACAGCGTGCTGCGGCCCAGACCAATAAAGTTGTCACCGCCAAGAATATCCAGCACCGTGGCGCCGTTATCCATCGAATTACGCTTGGTGGCGATTACCTCCTGCTGCGGTTTGTCGCCGCGCAGAACGAAGAACAGGTTGCTGCGATCCTGTTTGTTCAGCTGATCCCACGCGCTGTTTTTCATCGCCAGATGGTCTGAAGAGACCACGATCACCGTGTTTTTGAACCAGGGTGAGGTTTTGATTTTCTGAACAAGGGCGGCGATATGCTCCTGGCTACAGGTGACGGCGCTGAAGGATTTATTATCTTTTCCGTCAATGTCGTAGCGTTTGCGCTTGCAGGTGCGCGAGACAAAACCGTCAGGATGGTGAGTATCTACCGTCAGGGCAAAGAGGGAGAAGCGTTTCCCGGCGCGGGACAGTTCTTCGAATTTTTTCCAGGTCTCCTCCAGCACGGTATCGTCGTAGAAGCCCCAGTCGTTGCGGTAAGTGGGGTCGGCGACGGTCGTTTTTAACTCTTCTGAGCCGTACAGATGATCAAACCCGTGTGATTTCAGGAACACATCTTTCCCGGCAAAGCGCAGGTTGGCCCCCTGGACAAAATAGTTCTCGTAACCGGAGTTTTTCATGATGTCGCCCAGGCAGATATTCTGCGGGAAGAAGCTCGACATTGAAGCTGAGGCGTTACCTTCAAAGGGGGCAAACAGAGGAATGCCGCACTGGGAGGCAACCATTCCGGCAATGGTGTAGTCGGTGCCGGGCAGCTGCATGGTGTGACTGAAGTCGAGGCCTTCGTTTTTCAGCGCGCCCAGATCCGGCGTCAGGTTCGGGAAGGCGTCGTTATCGAAATAGGTCCTCTCCAGACTCTCGCCGTAGATGTACACCAGATTAAGCCTCGGGTTGGCTATCGTTTTCGATGGCTCTTTATAGTACGCCACGAAATCCGGGTCACCGTCGCGCGACTGGGATTTCACCAGCTCGGTGATCTGATGAAATGCCGGGCTGGCATCCACGGAGGCCAGCGCAAGGAAAAGCGCCAGCAGGCTGTAGCCATGGTGGTGCGGAAGATGACGGCGGCGGCGCAGCACCCAGGCGAGCGCGCCAAAAATGGTCACCAGCGCCAGCACCAGGCCCAGACCGGGGAGGACATATTTACCCACGCCCGCGCCCGTCAGGCTATTGGTCAGGGTGTAGAGCACCGCATCGTTTATCCCGTCTCCGGTAAAGTAATCGCTGGCGTAGAGCGTAATGTTTAAAACAATAAAAATGCCGAGCACCACCAGCGTGGCGATAAACCACCAGGTGTTACGGCCAGCTTTCCAGGCGTAAACGCCGATGGAGGCCAGAAAAAGGGCAAGGGACATTAACTCTGACAACAGCATATCCTCATGACGCCAGGTGCTTCGCTGGCTAATTGATTATTTTTTGGGTAATACAATGTAATGGCGATGTCGCTAAGCTGCAATTTTAGTGTCACGAAAGTGTGCCGTTGTTAGGAATTGGTTTAGAAAATCGTTTTTTTGAAGGCGGTCGCATCCTGCTGTACGGATGCTGAGACGAGGGCAGAAGGGGAAAATGCCGGTTTCACGCCGCGTTGCAAGACTAACGTATTAAACGCGGCGTGTTGTGGCAGGAAATGGGGCCGATCAGGAGATGAAATTAACGCCTTGTTTCAGCACCAGATCGCAGGCTTTGGTTTTCACCTGTTTCGCCAGAGATGAGTTGCCAAGGGTGCTCAGATTCAGCTGCTGACCATTTTGCGCGTTCAGCAGACCCTGAATGCCGTCCATGTAGTTGGTGTCGGCTTTCTGCTCCTGGGTGTCCAGACCCAGCTTACCGAGCACCTGGTTTTTCACATTTTGCGCATCGGTCACGGAAGCCAGCTTTTGCTTCGCACAGTATTCCAGGATGCCTGCTGCGTTGTTCATTGTGCCGGCACTCAGACTCTGGGAGCTATTGCCCAGCAGGCTGGTGAGGGAAGAGGCTGACAGCCCGCCCTGAGTGCTGCCGCTCTCTTTGGTGAGTTCGCTGGCGGCGCTGGAAAGGGACTCCTGCCATGACGCGGCATGGGCCATGCCGGTGACCAGCAGGGCGCCTAAAAGTGTGCTGAAAAGAATCTGTTTTTTCATAATGGCTTTCTCAAAAAGGTCCGTTTTGGGCCGGAAGAGGTCCAGTATATACCTCCGCTCCGGCGGCGATTCCTGGAACTGTCTTAATACTCTTTACCGGTGACGCGGCTGCGATAGCTTTCCCAGTCAAAGATGACGTAGAGGCTGTTGCCCAGCTTCATGCGATCCATCACGCGCTCGCCCAGTAAGCGGGTCATCTCGTCGATATTGTGGTTGGTCAGCATGCCGGTGGGACGCTTGGAAGAAGAGCGGCGATCGACAATCTGGTTAATGATCACCTTTTCATAGCGGGATTCGGTTTGAACACCAATCTCGTCAATAACCAGCAAATCCACATTGCTCAGATCGTTAAGCAGCTGCTCTTCGCTGGTTTCACGGTTGCTGAAGGTGTCTTTCAT
This sequence comes from Enterobacter cloacae complex sp. IR5384, assembly GCF_049237265.1. Taxonomy (NCBI): domain Bacteria; kingdom Pseudomonadati; phylum Pseudomonadota; class Gammaproteobacteria; order Enterobacterales; family Enterobacteriaceae; genus Enterobacter; species Enterobacter cloacae complex sp. IR5384. Next base: position 39,989 of record NZ_JBMKHJ010000028.1, read on the forward strand.
GGCAGACATGATATCGGCCACGGTAATGATTAACACCGATTTCCCGCGCAGAAGCAGTTCGTTGCAGATGGCGGCGGCCAGGTGATTTTTACCGGTGCCGGGCTTACCGCTGAAGATAAAGCTGGCGATGTTGCCGTCGAATTCGTCCACGTACTGCCGGGCGGCGGCCAGGGCGTTCATCTGCCCGTTGGTCTCAATTTTATAGTTATCGAATGAGCAGTTCTGATGCAGGGGGCGAATACCGGAGCGGTTAAAGGTACGCTGCATTTTCATCGCCCGGTTTTCACGGGCGAGGGCGGCAGCGCGGATCTCACCCTGTTCTTTTTGCCACGCCAGAAGTTCTTCACCCGTTGTGAAGGCAGGCTTCACATTGGCTGGCATCATCTTTTGCAGTCGTTTCATCAGGTCGCCGACGTTTTTCATTTCGCACCTCGGAATCCATTAGGGATCTGTTTATCCGGTTCTGAAAAAGCGTTGATATCGCGTTTTGGCTGGCCGTTATTGCTGGCGCGGTTAATTTGCAGATGGCGGGCGAGCTTTTGCTGCCACTGAATGTGGGTGAAGACTTTGCCCTCTGCCTGCCACCAGGCAATAAAGGCGGCAAGCTCCTCAGGGGTAGCCGGTTGCGTCAGCGCAATGCCCCACAATGCCGCCTGCCGCTGGAAATCCACATCCGGATGCCAGCCCGCGTACAGGGCAAATTTCCCCATCGGCACCGTGACGGGGGCGTTACCCGGCTCTTCAAAGAACTGGTTATCGAGCGTGACGTCACTTGCCGGGCGCGACAACCGCGCTTCTATCTCCAGAAGCTGCGCCAGACGCTCCGGGGTGAGGGCGTAAAACGCCGGGGCGTTATCGGCCAACACTGCAAGCGTGCCGCCTTCGGCGTGCGTCAACACACCGCGGGGATCGCGCATAAAGGCATCAATACCAGCAATGCTGGTGGTCAGAATTCTGGAGGACATAACGCTTTCTCTACTGATTACTACGGGCGTGATATGGGCTTATGGTAGCACAGAGAGGATGAGGGAATGGAGGGGATTTCCCCGGTGGCGCTGCGCTTACCGGGGCTACAGTCGTAGGCCTGATAAGCGCAGCGCCATCAGGCATTTATCACGCGATGATATTCAGGGTCACGTCGATATTGCCGCGGGTTGCGTTAGAGTACGGGCACACAATGTGCGCGGCATCCACCAGTTTTTGGGCTTCTGCAGGATCCATGCCTTCAACGTGAATGTTCAGTTTGGCTTCGATACCAAAACCGGTTGGCAGTGGACCAATTCCCACTTCACCTTCAATGAAGGCCTCTTTTGGCAGCGTAAATTTGTCGCGCGCAGCCACAAATTTCATCGCCCCCAGGAAACAGGCAGAGTAGCCGGCAGCAAACAGCTGTTCAGGGTTGGTCACTTCGCCACCCATGCCGCCCATCTCTTTTGGCACACCCAGTTTGACGTCCAGGACGCCATCGGAAGAGGTTGCGCGGCCGTCACGGCCTCCGGTCGCTTTTGCTTTGGCAGTGTAGACAACTTTTTCTAAAGACATGGCAGGTTCCTCATTTTACGTTAGTGCGTGCTATTAAATAGCACGCGATGTATTTGGGTAAATAAATACGCGTAAAGTATAGCCTTACGCGTGATGTAACTGATGTCGCAAAATTTCAAGCTGCTGCTTGAGTGCCAGCATGGTGTCAGTGTCACATTGCGCTGCGCATCCCACCGCGTGAGGGATCCCGGAGGCCTGCTGCTGTAGCTCACGTCCCGCATCGCTCAGCGTGACGGCAACCTGGCGCTCGTCTTTACGCGAACGCTGACGGTTGATCAGCCCGGCGCTTTCCAGACGCTTCAACAGCGGCGTCAGGGTGGCAGAGTCAAGAAACAGCCGCTCACCGATGTCCGACACCGTAATGTCATCTTGCTCCCACAGTACCAGCATCACCAGGTATTGCGGGTAGGTCAGGTTAAGCGGCGCCAGCAGTTGCCGGTACAGCTTGTTAAGCGCCAGGTTTGCCGAATAGAGGGCAAAACAGAGCTGGTTATCCAGCAGAAGCGCGTTGGTGGTGTCGTTCGTTTTTGCGTTCATGAGTTGAATATAGATAGTGTGCGATATAATTGCAAGCAATTTTATGGACAGGTATAACGAAGCGCCACCTGAACGGCCATTTTCCGGTAGTGCTGGCGCTGAGCCTGCTCGTCTGCTCCCTCTTCAAACAGCAGCGTAAAGGTGTAGCTGTTGGCAACATAGTGGAAGCTGAAGCTGCTGATCAGGCGGTGAAGATCCCGCGGGTCAACCGACTGGCTGAACAGCTGCTTTTCTTTTCCGCGCCGCAGGATATCGTCGAGCAGGTCGAGCGCGCTGCGGTTGACCTGGCGCAGGTAGCTGGATTGCTGCATAAAGCGACCACGCTGCATGTTCTCCATGCAGATAATACGAATGTAATCCGGGTGGTCTGCGTGGTAGTCAAAGGTGGCTTCCACCAGGTGCACCAGCGCTTCAACCGGCGGTATGTCTGCAAGGCTGAGCGCTTTTTCACTGGCGCGGATCCGGGTGTAGACGTACTCAAGAACGAGAAGGTAAAGATTTTCTTTGTTCTTAAAATGGTAAACCACCATCCGTTTAGTGGTGCCTGCTTTCTCTGCGATCTGCTCCATGCGGGCGCCGTTCAACCCATATTCAGCAAAAAGGGCGATAGCGCTCTGAAAGATTTTTTCCTTCAGGCTGGATTCTTCACTGTGCTCCGGGAGTTCGCTGCCAGGGTTTGCCACATCCTTTCCTTATCGTCACTAAACGGAATAGAAAGATTATCCCCATGGCAGCGAAATAACACAAACATCAAACGCGCGGGCGTTTGCGGTAAAGCCACAGCCCCGGGATCGACAACCCGATAGAGAGTGCGCCAACAATAGATGAGGCCTTAAGAAAGTTGCTCAGCAGCAGGATCATTTGTGGCTCGGTGTAGCCAAAGTGGCTGATTTTTACCGCTGAAATCATGGCCGTATAGGCTGAAATGCCGGGGAACATCGGGATGACGGCCGCGACGGTGAACACCTTAGGATGCGCCAGATACCAGCGCGACCACTGAATACCAATGCTGCCGACCAGCATGGAGGCCATAAAAGTTGACCACTCGATGTTAAAACCGGCGGTCATCATGATCATTCTCGAGCCATGACCGATGGCGCCCAGCAGCGCACACCATGGCAAAGCGCGCTGCGGGACGTTGAAGACCATCGCAAAGCCGACGGCGGGAATGGCGGCCAGGATCATGTCCTGCATCAGTGCCAGCAGAAACGTTATCACGCCCATCCGCGTAACCCCCACAGCGTCATGGCCATCACTACGCCGATACAGGTTGCCAGCGTAAGCAGGCTGGCAATCGCCCAGCGCGCCAGACCGGTATTGATGTGCCCTTTAAACATATCGGCAACGGCGTTAATCAGCGGGAAGCCCGGAACCAGCAGAAGCACGCTGGCGGCCATGGCGATGGTGGGCGTGTTGGCAAACTGCGGCAGGCGCAGCAGCAGCCCCGACACCGTGGTGGCAACAAACGCGGTGATGCAGAAGTTAATTTGTGGGTGCAACTGCCGGTGCGTCAGTACCTGGCGTACATACATGGCGATGCTGCTGGCGCAGAAGGTCACGAACGCGCCGTCCCAGCCCCCTTTATTGAGCTTACAAAAACAGGCGCACGATAACCCCACCATCAACACCACCAGCCAGCGCGGATAACGTAGGGGTTTAATTTGGTTGAACCGTTTTTCTATCTCTTTCAGGTCGAGCAGCTTATGTTCAGCCAGAATGACGATGTGCTGCACTTCGGTTACCACATGCATATTAATGCCGCGGTCGTGGTTTTTACGGGTAGAGGTGAGGCACTGGCCATCTTTGATGGTGGTCAGCACGATAGCGTTCGATGAAATCGCGCTTTCGACGCTATCCATCCCCAATGCCAGCCCCAGACGCGTCGAAAGCTCCTCGACCAGGGCGCTTTCCGCCCCGTGCTGGAGCAGGAAAAGTCCGCACTGAATACACAGCCGCGTGGTGGCACGCTGCATCGATATTTCTGCCTGCATGTAGTGTCCCGAAGTGTTGGTGAGTCGCTTGCCTGTTGGCCCTGATGCTTACTTTTAGCACAGAGTGCGGTATCCCTTGCTCTGGGTCAGATCAAGATTCCTGCAAACAGTTGCAGCCCGGTTCGCGAAAAAGAATGAGGTTTAAATATAAATACGATGAATTTGTATGAGTCGAAATATAGAATATTTATATTAAGTTATTCTTATTTTATATTTTCATTATTTTAATGCTCTTGCAATTAAATTTAATTGCGCTTTGTGAGATATTAGCGTTGTTTTAGGCCTTTCTTAAGCTAAGAACATATCTCATCTTCTGCTTGTATTAATCAGTCTACACTCAGGGACGAAAAAACATAAATCTTGATGCGTTTAGACGCTACTCATCAAATGAAAAATGGACACGGAGGGTCTATGTTGTCATTGAATGGTAAACATGGCGTAGTTATTAGCAGGGTACCCGTTATGCAAAACGGGTTAGGCAGCGTTATGGCAAACCATTTCCCAGAATTTGAATTGACTTATTGTCGTTCGCTGCAGGAGTTAACGTTACTTCAGCTTCGCCGGGCTAATGTCATTATTGCTGATATTTCAGGTGAATACAGGAAACCCCGGGGAACGTTAGAAGAATATTACAACTTACTGAACCAATACCGGGATATTCACTGGATTTTTATGGTCTCTCGTCCCCTTTATCCCATTGCAGTGGAACTGCTTATGCGCCCGGAAAGCACGTTGCTTTCTGAAATGGAACCGATTGAAGGCGTGATTAAAGCTATTCGTGCAGGTAGCGAGCGGGCAGAGAGGATAAGCCAGACGTTATTGTCTCCTGAACCCGCCGAGGCGGAAACCGAAGACGAACCGTTTGTTGCGCTGACCCACTCTGAACGAAAAGTGTTACGCCTGCTAGGTAAGGGCTGGGGAATTAACCAAATTGCTACCTTGCTCAAGAAGAGCAACAAAACGATCAGTGCGCAGAAAAACAGTGCGATGCGACGGTTGTCGCTGCGCAGCAATGCCGATATGTACGCCTGGATTAACAGTGCACAGGGAATGAGAGAGCTGAGTTTAATGTCAGCCTATGGAGAGTATGAGGAATGGAAAAAACCGATACACCAGGACATATCGCTGTCATCGAAAATTGCACAATGAGTGCCGTTGGGCTGCAGCATCTTTTTGCGATGCCGATGCTCAGCCATTATCGACTGCACCTCTTCAGTCAGTTCGAAAGCTTTAAAAAGGCGCTGACCAATATCTCTTTTTTCTCGGTGATCTATTCGCTCTCGGATGCGCGTGAAGAGCGTCGTAACTGCCTGGCTTCCCTGCGGGATCTCGCTTTCACCCATAGCGATATTCAGCGAATTGTACTTGCGTCTGATGACATGGAAGCGCGCCTGATAAGCCATCTGTCGCCTTCTCGTCTGCATGGCATTGTGAGTAAATCGGTACCGCTGAGCCACCTGCAGGAGGAGCTGGTGGTGCTATTGAGAGAGACGCATCATATCAATGACAATATGCTGAACCACTGGTATGTCAATCAAAACAGATTGTTAAGCCCAACGGAGCGGGCGATATTGCGGTATATGTCTTTCGGGTTTTCCATTCCTGAAATCGCGACACAACTTGAACGCAATATTAAAACCATCCGCGCGCACAAGTTTAATGCGATGGTGAAACTGGGGGTGAATTCTGACGTAGGGCTGCTTGATGCGGCGGATATTCTTACTCATCTTCCGGCAAGAGACATGCGCTGTTCGGTGTCAGGCTCGCCGGCATTTTTATAATCGGTGATTTTTTGATGCGCCAGATACATTCTGGCACATCAATTAAATGCATACATCGACCCACTTTGCGGACGTCAGCTCAGCCATCCGGTCTGGAGAAATGCGTACGGCGCTGTGGATGGCACCTGCAGCGGGCAGCACTTCCGCGTACTGTTTTAACGAAATATCGCAGTAAACAGAAAGTGGGTTTTCCAGCCCGAACGGACAGACTCCCCCGACGGGATGGCCTGTAATCGTCACCACTTCATCACTACTGAGCATGCGCGCTTTTGCACCAAAGGTATCTTTCAGTTTTTTGTTGTCCAGACGCGCATCGCCTTTCGCCACTACCAGAATCACCTCATTTTTTACTTTTAGCGATAACGTCTTGGCGATTTGTCCCGGCTCAACGCGATGAGCGGCAGCAGCCAGCGCAACGGTCGCGGTACTTTGACTCAGTTCAATGATTTCTATATCCGGCGCGTTGTCGGCAAAAAACTGCTGTACAGACTGCAAACTCATTGTTTCCTCCTGACAAATATCCTGCGTAATCTGTCATAAGAATTTATCTGCTGTAAATATCTCTTAAGTAACAAATATCCAACATGGCCGATTTCTGGATCGCCTTCACATTCACGGAAACCGGTTACAGTAACCGGTTGCAGAGCGTGAATCAGAGATTAATACTGACGACGTAACGTCCCCTGTATCCAATATAAGAGCACATTATGAAACCATTCCGTCTGAGCAGTACCGCTGGTACACGAGCCAGCAAGGTTGTGAAGCTGATTTATGGAACAACGTGTGGCGTGAAAACGCCCGTATCGAACGTCTGACAGGAGATCTGCTATGTCTGCCAACCATGCTGCGTTTAATCTGATATTCCGTTTCGTTGAAAATTACGTCAGTCCCATTGCCGGGCGGATCTCTTCCCAGCGTCATGTTATGGCTATCCGCGACGGGTTTATCTCCGCGATGCCCTTCATGATTGTCGGTTCATTTTTGTTAGTGTTTGCTTACCCACCGTTTTCGCCAGACACCACCTGGGGCTTCGCGCGCGCCTGGCTGGACATGGCAAAGCAATTTGAAGGCCAGATTCTCACGCCGTTCGATATGACGATGGGCATTATGTCCATTTATATTTGTGCGGCCATTGCCTATAACCTCGGCAAACACTATGTGAAATCGCATCAGTTAGATCCGTTCATGTGCGCCATGCTGTCGCTGATGGCGTTTCTGTTGGTGGCTGCACCTAAGACCAAAGGCACGCTGCCCGTAGACAGCCTGGGAGGCACGGGGATCTTCACTGCGATTCTGGTAGCAATCTACTGCGTTGAGATGATGCGTTTCCTCAAAGCGCACAATATCGGTATCCGTCTGCCGGACCAGGTTCCTCCGATGATCAAAAACTCCTTTGATCTGCTGATCCCGGTGCTGGTGGTTGTACTGACGCTCTATCCGCTGAGTTTGTTGATTCAGTCTCAGTTTGGCATGCTGATCCCGCAGGCCATTATGTCAATCTTCAAACCGCTGGTTTCCGCTGCGGATTCTCTGCCTGCCATCCTGCTGGCGGTGTTGATTGGTCATTTACTGTGGTTCGCAGGGATCCACGGGGCGGCAATTGTCTCAGGAATGCTGCAGATGTTCTGGCTGACCAATCTCGGGGCTAACCAGACCGCCCTGGCGGCAAGCCAGCCTCTTCCCCATATCTTTATGGAAGCGTTCTGGACGTTCTTTATCGTGATTGGGGGCTCGGGGGCGACAATGGGGCTGGTGTTCTGCTACCTGCGCAGCCGTTCAGCGCATCTGCGCTCAATCGGGCGTCTGAGCGTGGTGCCGAGCATCTTTAATATCAACGAACCGGTCATTTTTGGTACGCCGATCGTCATGAACCCGGTGTTCTTTATTCCGTTCCTGCTGGCACCGATGGTCAACGCCGTGCTGGCCTGGGCGGCAATGAAGTTTGATTTGATAAGCCGCGTGATCTCTGTTGTGCCATGGACAGCACCCGCACCTGTGGGCGCCGCATGGGCGCTGGGCTGGGATTTCCGCGCGGCCATTCTGGTAGTGGTGCTTGCGTGTGTCTCCGCCATTATCTACTTCCCGTTCTTTAAAGTGTACGAGAAGCAGCTGCTGGAGCAGGAAGCGGAAGAAGCGCAGCGTAATGCGGAAGCGGAAAATCAGCAGGTGGCCTAGGTAAAAGCAAAACGGCAACATAAGTTGCCGTTTTTAGTGTTTGTTCCCTCTCCCTGTGGGAGAGGGGCAGGGTGAGGGCATCAGGCCGGGTACGACTACTTCAGCGTACAATCCCCGCACTGCTGAACGTCCGGCAGGCGATAGCGCTGGCAGCAAGTGCGGCGCACCAGAAGCCCGTCACGCGGCACCACGGTACGGAATAACGGGTTATCGCGGCCATCCGCAAGCTGTTTCGTAAAGAACAAGGACTGACGCAGGGCATCCACCTTCTCATCACCGAGCAGGGGCTTCATTTCCGTCAAATACCAGTGGATTAAATAGCCGGTATTACTCCAGATAAGCTTCCCGTTGATCTCACCTGTCTCTTCCAGAGCATTCACTACCGGCATCAGGGCGCGGGTCACGAGCCGCTCCATCCGCTGCGTGGCAGAAAGATGCATGGCCGTTGGGTCTTCGTGAAGATCGATCCAGAAGCAGGCCGCACGCCCCGTCTCGTGGAACTCAACGTGAAAATACTCCGGGGAGAGATCCAGCATGGTCTCCTGGGTGAGCAATGCCAGCATGAGCGGAGGCGCCATCAGGCCGATATACCATTGCGCCCAGAGAGAGAGCAGGGGCTTGTTTTCCCGCGTAAGGGTGGGTTGATTGCGATAGATATGGTCAGAATAGGTTGCCAGCAGCGACTGGCGTTTTGCCGGCTGCTGCCACTGTGCCAGTGTCATGGCGTGGTGCGGATGCGGCTCATCCAGTTTGATAAAGTCCAGCAGATGGGCACGGGTTGCCGCTATCTTTTCGCGTATGGCTTCCGCAAGCGAAGAGTCTCCCGTGGTGAGACGGGCTCGCCAGAGGAGGGGTTCAACAGTCTGTACGGTATGAGTGGCCATAATAGATAGAAATCTAAATGATAATGATTGCCAATCCTAACTATTGCTCATACCGATGGCAAGACTTTTGTCCTGGAGAGAGAATGCTGTGCTTAAACCGCCTGTAGCTCTTCGCTGAGCAGAATGTTATTCCGCCCAAGATGCTTTGCTTCGTAGAGGGCTTTATCTGCTTTTTCCAGCGCGCCTTCTGCGTCTTCATTCTCAAAAATGGCAATACCAATGCTGATGGTGACGTTAGTCGCGACGCGCTCATTGAACATGTGGGGGATTTTTAAGTCGTACACTTTCTGACGAATGCGCTCTGCCGTCTGGCGGGCATGTTCCAGCGAGATGTTCGTCAGCAGTACCATAAACTCTTCCCCGCCAAACCGCGCCACAATGTCCCGCGAGCGTACGGCATCACGAATGGCTGCCGAGACACGGATTAACGCCTGGTCACCCATCATATGGCCGTAGTGGTCGTTATAGGCCTTGAAGTGATCGATATCCATTAGCAGGACAAAGTGTTCGCCGTTCTCTACCGCAGGCAGATTCTCCAGTCGGCTTTGCAAGCCGCGACGGTTATACAGGCCGGTAAGCGGATCCATCATGCTGAGATCGGTCAGGGTTTCTCGTTCTTCCAGTAACCGGGAGAGGAGCTCCTGAGCGAAGCGATCGTTACGTCTTTGTAGTACGTGGTGAACGCCGATAGCCACGACCGGAAGAATGAAAGAGTAGATCATTCTCAACCAGTGTTCAGAGGGGCTTAACCACAGGCAGACAATAAATGCGGGTAATGAGTGGAGCGTAAACGCTTTGATATTAATGGCGAATGCCAGCGAACCGATAAAAAGCACCGTTAATAGCGCCATGATCAAATATGTCGCCCGATCGTGCGTAATTAACGAAAATTTTGAGGCGATTTGCCAGGCCCATAAAATACCGAATATCGCTGAAACCACAGGAATATTTATCTTGCGGGTACTCTTTTGCCAGTGCCAGAGCAGCAATCCGGTGCTGAGCGTAAAAATAGCCAGCAGGGGGAAAGATAACAGCTGAACAGAATAGAGCGGATTTGTTACCGAGAACACCGCTGAGGTTGCGTTCAAAAATAAAAATAAACGTAACGATAATTGATATTTGCTGTTGACCAAAGACCGCCAGGATTGTGATGTCATAGTAGTGCGTTTTTATTAAAATTTAATTAAAACAGATAAATGGGTGTTGTTTCGCAATAATGGAAGCAAAAAAAATCAACGAGTAATTATCAGAGAAACTTTATGAGTAGTTAACAGGTGGGCAATTTATCACCTTAAACAATGCCTGTCATTACGGGAAAGGTAAACGGCCACGGTTTTTAATTATCGGTGCTGACAAATGATAATGCTTGTCATATGATATTGGTTATCATTATCGATTCGAAAGGGCAAACCATGTTGAACCGGGTGTTAGGAAGTGGTTGGGGGGTATTACTGCCGGGAGCCATCCTCGGCGGTCTGATGTTTGCCGATCTCTCCATTGAACTCTGGAAAGCCATCATTGTGTCAGGGCTGCTGATGACCTCAGCGATGATCTGGCATAAGCAATTACGGCACTTTGTTTTGTTGCCATCATGCGTCGCGCTGGTCAGTGGAATTCTGGTGATACTGATGAGTTTGAAATAATAGGGAATAGCAAGAAGGACTTCAGAGGGGATGCAAGATAATTGGTGCGAGGGGGGGGACTTGAACCCCCACGTCCGTAAGGACACTAACACCTGAAGCTAGCGCGTCTACCAATTCCGCCACCTTCGCACAGTTATCTTACTTTTTGATATCGCCTCGTTGGTGCGAGGGGGGGGACTTGAACCCCCACGTCCGTAAGAACACTAACACCTGAAGCTAGCGCGTCTACCAATTCCGCCACCTTCGCCCAGTGCGAGCAATATCAACGTGATTTATGGTGCGAGGGGGGGGACTTGAACCCCCACGTCCGTAAGGACACTAACACCTGAAGCTAGCGCGTCTACCAATTCCGCCACCTTCGCATACCATCGATACTGTAAAAGTATCGTAACCACGGAGGCGCATTCTAGATGTTTTGAGCTTTACGTCAATAGAAAAATGCGCGCGTTGTTTTGATTGCTGCAAAAATGGCCGGAGGGGGATGGCACTTCTCCGGCAAACAATACCCGTGGATTACTTTTTAGCCTGACGCGTCATCACGGTACGGTAGACCTTAAAACGGCCCGTTTGCGCGATAACTTCATGGAAGCCGAAGGTTTCATCCAGCACTTTCGGGTACGGCAGAAACGCGTTGGCGACGATCCTCAGTTCCCCCCCGCTGTTCAGGTGACGTACAGCGCCACGGATCAGCGTTTGCGCTGCTTCAAGGCTGGTTTCGATGCCATCGTGGAACGGCGGATTTGAAATAATCATGTCGAACCGACCGGTAACGTCAGAGAAGACGTTGCTGGCGAAGACATCCCCTTCGAAGCCGTTTGCGGCAAGCGTCGCACGGCTGGCTTCAACTGCTGGCGCGCTGACGTCACAGAGCGTCAGGCGGACTTTTGGTGAGTGGCTTGCCAGCACCGTGGCCAGTACCCCTGCACCGCAGCCTACGTCCAGCACTTTGCCTTTGGTGTGCGGCGTCAGCGTGGAGAGCAGCAGCTTACTGCCCACGTCCAGCCCGTCACGGCTGAAAACGCCCGGCAGGGTTTTAATGGTCAGGCCATCAAGCTGATACGCATCCCAGTATGTCCCGGCACCAAAGGAAGGCTGGTTTTCCAGACGACCATGATACAGGCCGCAGCGACGGGCGCTGTCGACTTTATTGAGCGGGGCGTACGCTTCCAGCATCTGCTCTGCGCTTCGCACGCCGCTGCGGTTCTCACCGACCACGAAAATATCGCACCCTACCGGCAGCAGAGAGAGCAGATTCATCAGCTGGAACTGCGCTTCCGGTTTGTTCTTCGGCCAGTAGTAGATCAGCGTGTCGCAGTCAGCGACATCACTCTGTTCCGCCACCAGGCTAAAGCGTGCGCGCTCGCCCATCTGGCGGCTCAGCACCTGCCAGTGGTGGTAGTATTGGGTGTGGGCACGGCTTTCAGCACAGTCGAAACGCGCGGGCAGGTCATCCTGCATATCTCCGGCAAACAGAATACGGCTTTCTTCGAAATCATCACTGTGACGCAGCAAGACTTCACTTGCCGGGGTAAATGCAGACATGAATTGTTCCTCAATAAACTCAGGCGGGGATTATAGTAGGTAGATGGCGCACTTTCGACACATTTGCTATATTTGCGCGCCTGAGAGACAGGAGTTTTCGCTATGACATCCCGACGTGACTGGCAGTTGCAGCAGCTGGGTATCACCCAGTGGGCCTTGCGTCGCCCGACGGCGTTGCAGGGTGAAATCGCCATCGCCATCCCTGCGCATGTGCGTCTGGTGATGGTGGCGGAAGAACTGCCTGCCCTGAATGATGCCCTGATTGGTGATGTCCTTCGCAGCCTGAAGCTGACGGCCGACCAGGTTTTACAGCTGACGCCGGACAGGGTCGCCATGCTTCCTCCTGACAGCCATTGCAACTGCTGGCGAATGGGCGAGACAAACGACATATCCCTTTCCGGGAGCCAGATCAGCTCCCCCGTGCTGGAAGAGCTGAAAGCCAACCCAAAAGCGCGAAGCGCGCTATGGCAACAAATCTGCGAATATGAACACGATTTCTTCCCTCACGACGCCTGATCTGCGTGCGGCGTATGCGATTGAAACACGCGCCCATGCGTTTCCGTGGAGCGAAAAGACACTCGCCAGCAATCAGGGCGAACGGTATCTGAATTACCGCCTGGACGTTGACGGCACCCTGGCTGCATTTGCGATAACCCAGGTCGTTCTGGATGAGGCCACGCTGTTTAATATCGCGGTGGATCCCGCATTTCAGCGCCGTGGGCTGGGAAGAGAACTGCTTACGCATCTCATTCGTGAGCTCGAAACCCGTGACGTTTTCACCCTATGGCTGGAGGTGCGCGCGTCAAATGTCGCCGCCATCGCGCTCTATGAAAGCTTAGGCTTTAACGAGGCGACAATTCGCCGTAACTACTACCCGACCGCAGAGGGACGTGAAGACGCCATTATTATGGCTCTGCCGATTGGATAACGAAAAATAAGGTTGTAACGATGAAATGGGACTGGATTTTCTTTGACGCCGACGAAACGCTCTTTACGTTCGATTCGTTCGGTGGTCTACAGCGGATGTTTTTGGACTATAGCGTGACCTTCACCGCTGAAGATTTTCAGGACTATCAGGCGGTGAATAAACCGCTGTGGGTGGATTACCAGAACGGTGCCATCACCGCGTTACAACTGCAGCACCAGCGTTTCGATGTCTGGGCCGAACGGTTAAATGTAAGTCCAGGCGCGTTAAACGAGGCATTCCTCAATGCGATGGCCGATATCTGCGCCCCGCTGCCGGGGGCGGTTTCCCTGCTTGATTCGCTGAAAGGCAAGGTCAAACTGGGGATCATCACCAACGGTTTTACCGCGCTGCAGCAGATTCGCCTTGAGCGCACGGGCCTGCGCGATCATTTCGACGCGCTGGTGATCTCAGAAGAGGTGGGCGTGCCGAAGCCGGATCCGCGTATTTTTGATTATGCACTGGCGCAAGCCGGCAACCCCGATCGCGACCGTGTGCTGATGGTGGGTGATACCGCGGAGTCGGATATTCTGGGCGGCATGAATTCTGGTCTGTCCACCGTCTGGTTGAATGCGCATGGCCGCATGAAGCCAGAAGGTATTGAGCCAACCTGGACCGTAACGTCGTTGAACGAACTGGAGCAGCTCCTGTGTAAACAATGATTGCCTGCCCCCCATTGATGGGTAAAATAGCCGCATTTTTCGTATTCCATGATGCGCGGCCTGCTGTCGCGCTTATATAAGAAGATTTGATTATGACGTTGTCTCCTTATCTGCAAGAGGTGGCCAAACGCCGCACTTTTGCCATTATCTCGCACCCGGATGCCGGTAAAACCACCATCACCGAGAAGGTGCTGTTGTTCGGACAGGCCATCCAGACCGCCGGTACCGTAAAGGGCCGTGGCTCCAGCCAGCACGCAAAATCTGACTGGATGGAGATGGAAAAACAGCGTGGTATTTCGATTACCACCTCCGTGATGCAGTTCCCGTATCACGACTGCCTGGTGAACCTGCTGGACACCCCAGGCCACGAAGACTTCTCCGAAGATACCTACCGTACGCTGACGGCGGTGGACTGCTGCCTGATGGTGATCGACGCCGCAAAAGGTGTAGAAGACCGTACCCGTAAGCTGATGGAAGTGACCCGTCTGCGCGATACGCCAATCCTCACCTTTATGAACAAACTCGACCGTGACATCCGTGATCCGATGGAGCTGATGGATGAAGTGGAAAACGAGCTGAAGATTGCCTGTGCGCCCATCACCTGGCCAATTGGCTGCGGTAAGCTGTTTAAAGGTGTTTACCACCTTTATAAAGACGAAACCTATCTGTATCAGACAGGTAAAGGCCACACCATTCAGGAAGTGCGCATCGTGAAAGGTCTGGATAACCCGGATCTGGACGCCGCGGTGGGTGACGAGCTGGCTGCACAGCTGCGTGACGAGCTGGAGCTGGTGAAAGGCGCATCTCATGAGTTCGATAAAGAGCTGTTCCTGAGTGGCGAAATTACCCCGGTCTTCTTTGGTACCGCTCTGGGTAACTTCGGCGTCGACCATATGCTCGACGGTCTGGTGGAGTGGGCGCCGCAGCCGATGCCACGTAAAACCGACACCCGTGAAGTGGAAGCGAAAGAAGAGAAGTTCACCGGCTTCGTCTTTAAAATTCAGGCCAATATGGACCCGAAACACCGTGACCGCGTGGCCTTTATGCGCGTGGTGTCCGGCAAGTATGAAAAGGGTATGAAGCTGCGTCAGGTGCGTATCGGTAAAGATGTGGTGATCTCCGACGCGCTGACCTTCATGGCGGGCGACCGTTCGCACGTGGAAGAAGCGTATCCGGGTGACATTATCGGTCTGCATAACCATGGCACCATCCAGATCGGTGATACCTTCACGCAGGGTGAAATGATGAAGTTCACCGGGATTCCGAACTTCGCGCCAGAGCTGTTCCGCCGCATTCGCCTGAAAGATCCGCTGAAGCAGAAACAGTTGCTGAAAGGGCTGGTGCAGCTTTCCGAAGAGGGTGCTGTGCAGGTCTTCCGTCCAATCGCGAATAACGATCTGATCGTGGGTGCTGTGGGTGTGCTGCAGTTCGACGTGGTGGTTGCGCGTCTGAAGAGCGAATACAACGTGGAAGCGATTTACGAATCGGTCAACGTGGCGACCGCGCGCTGGGTTGAATGTGCTGACGTGAAGAAATTCGAAGAGTTCAAGCGTAAGAACGAAGTTCAGCTGGCGCTGGATGGCGGTGATAATCTGACCTATATCGCCCCAACCATGGTTAACCTGAATCTGACGCAGGAACGTTATCCTGACGTACAGTTCCGCAAAACGCGCGAACACTAATCCCCTCTCAGAGCACGGCAGCCGCCGTGCTCTTCTTTATTTCCTGTCTTATTAGTCCCTTGCGGAATGTTCTTAATTCATCGCATTTTCGCGCTTTTTGCTCGTTTTTTGCCCGAAACTGAAAGCACCTCTGTGAGAGTGATCTATATTTAACTCAGTGTTTAGCTCCGGGCGTGGATGAATAAACTGTTCAATGCATGACTTTAGGTTCTCCATTTTGCCCGTGAGTCTATTCGCAATATATAAAACTACTAAGGAAGTATGTAGCCCGAATAACGGGCAAAACACAGGAATACATCGATGAATATGACAAGACTGAAGATTTCTAAAACTCTGCTGGCGGTGACATTGGGTAGCGTTCTGGTAAGCGGCTCCGCTCTGGCGGAATCCAGCACCATGGATAAAGCGCAAAACACCGCTAATACCGCAGGGGAAAAAATCGATAGCTCTATGAATAAAGTCGGTAATTTCATGGATGACAGCTCAATCACAGCAAAAGTGAAAGCCGCGCTGGTAGATGATGAAGCTATCAAGAGCACCGATATTTCCGTAAAAACCGAGCAAAAAGTCGTCACCCTGAGCGGCTTTGTTGAAAGCCAGGCCCAGGCCGAACAGGCCGTAAAAGTGGCGAAGGGTGTTGAAGGCGTTGCGTCTGTAAGTGACAAACTGCACGTCCGTGACAGCAAAAACGCGTCGGTGAAAGGCTATGCAGGCGATGCCGCTACGACCAGCGAAATCAAAGCTAAACTTTTAGCAGATGACATCGTGCCATCGCGTAAAGTCAAAGTGGAAACCACCGACGGTGTGGTTCAGCTTTCCGGTACGGTAGATTCTCAGGCGCAAATTGACCGCGCCGAATCCATTGCGAAAGCAATTGATGGTGTGAAAAGCGTTAAAAACGATCTGAAAACGAAGTAAACCTGCACGATTCGCCCGCCAGGCCAGCCCTGCGGGCGAAATAAAAATGACTCTGGAAAAACGCCGGTGAGTGACCTGAGCGCTCATATTTAGCGGCCGACATTAACTATGGTAAAGGAGAGGCTTATGTTTCGTTGGGGCATTATATTTCTGGTTATCGCGTTAATTGCCGCCGCTTTGGGCTTTGGCGGACTGGCGGGTACAGCGGCCTGGGCAGCTAAAATTGTCTTCGTTGTCGGTATCATCCTGTTCCTGGTGAGCCTGTTTACGGGACGCAGACGTCCGTAGCAAACGCAATATTCCTTAAACAAAAAAAAGCCAGTCGTGATGACTGGCTTTTTCTTATTTGCGTTGCTGGTCGGGTGCGTTACTGTGGAGAGAGAAAATAATCAAAACAGGAAAGCAGAGGTGGGGCAACGAATTCCCGTTACGCTCGGCAATATTGCGCCGCTGACGTTAAAACCGTTTCGTGCTGGTCAACTTGCGCTGGTTTGCGAGGGGGGCGGGCAGCGCGGCATTTTTACCGCCGGCGTGCTGGATGAATTTATGCGCGCGCAATTCAACCCGTTTGACCTTTACTTCGGCACGTCTGCCGGGGCGCAGAACCTGTCTGCCTATGTCTGTAACCAGCCTGGCTACGCGCGAAAAGTCATTATGCGCTACACCACGGCGAAAGAATTTTTTAACCCGGTGCGCTTTGTGCGCGGCGGCAACCTGATCGATCTCGACTGGCTGCTGGAATCCACTTCCAGCCAGATGCCGCTGGCGATGGATACCGCCGCACGCCTGTTTGATAGCGGCAAAGCGTTCTGGATGTGCGCCAGCCGGGGCGATGATTATTCCCCGGGCTATTTCTCTCCGCAAAAAGAGAACTGGCTGGATATCATCCGTGCCTCCAGCGCCATTCCCGGTTTTTATCGGACCGGCGCGCTGCTGGACGGCATCAGCTATCTCGACGGCGGCATCAGTGACGCGGTGCCGGTGCAGGAAGCGGCCCGGCGGGGGGCAAAAACCATTGTGGTGATCCGCACTGTGCCGTCGCAAATGTACTACACGCCGCAGTGGTTTAAACGGATGGAGCGCTGGCTGGGCGACAGCAGTCTGCAGCCGCTGGTGAATATCGCGAAGCAGCATGAAACCACCTACGGCGCGATGCAACGCTTTATCGAAAAACCGCCGGGTAAGCTGCGTATTTTTGAAATTTATCCGCCGAAACCGCTGGTCAGTATGGCGCTCGGCAGCCGTGTTCCCGCGCTGCGTGCAGATTATAAAACGGGGCGACTGTGCGGACGCTACTTCCTGGCGACGGTTGGAAAAATGCTGGCAGAGCAACCGCCGCTGCATCGGCACGAACACATTATTACGCTGCCTGCGATTGTGGCTAACGATCCGCTGACCGTGCCGCTGGTGGATGTCCCGCAGGCGAATGACGCTTTACTGGATAACGAGGATCTGGCGTGACGCACCGTTTTGTTGATACCCACTGCCACTTTGATTTTCCGCCATTTTCGGGGGACGAGACGCAGAGCATTGAGCGCGCCGCTCAGGCGGGTATCCACGCGATGATTGTGCCTGCGATCGAAGTGGACAGATTCGAGCGCGTGCTTGATCTCGCCCGCCGCCATCCTGCGCTGTACGCCGCGCTGGGTCTGCATCCTATAGTGATAGAACACCATCTGGACGAACATCTCGACGTACTGGATGCGGCGCTGCAAACCCGGGAAAACAAACTGGTCGCGATGGGTGAGATCGGCCTCGATCTCTATCGCGATAATCCGCAGTTTGAACGCCAGCAGACGATCCTTGATGCCCAGCTCAGGCTGGCAAAGCGTCACGATCTGCCGGTGATCCTCCACTCACGACGTACACACGACAAACTGGCGATGCACCTGAAACGCATCGATCTGCCGCGAAAAGGGGTAGTGCACGGTTTCTCCGGTAGCCTGCAGCAGGCGCAGCGTTTTATTGAACTGGGCTATAAGATTGGCGTGGGCGGTACCATTACCTATCCCCGGGCCAGCAAAACGCGCGACGTAATGGCACAGTTACCGCTGTCTGCTCTGTTACTGGAAACGGATGCTCCTGATATGCCATTAAACGGTTTTCAGGGGCAGCCGAACCGCCCGGAACAGGCGGCACGCGTGTTTACCACGCTGTGTGAACTGCGTGAGGAGCCGGAAACGGAGATTGCAGATGCGCTGCTGGAAAATACCCGCGCGCTGTTTGGCATCACGCTATAGGTAAAGTGCCGGGCGGATCACCGTGATGTGCTGTTTTTCGAGCGCCAGCGCCAGCGGCTCGATGTCGTCCGGTGTAGCGCTGCGCCATGACGCCGCCTCGCCGTAAACCCCGTGCGCGTGAAACGCGTTAATGCGCACCGGCACATTCCCCAGCCCAAGGATAAATGTTGTCAGGGGCTTAAGATGCTCCAGATAATCGCACTGCTCAGGGATCACCAGTAAACGCAGTTCCGTCAGCCGCTGATGCTGCGCCAGCCAGCGAATGCTTTGCTTAATCTGCGGGTTTTCGCGTCCGGTCAGCACGCGGTGATGTTCGTTTCCCCAGGCCTTGAGATCCACCATCGCGCCATCCAGTACCTGCAGCAGCCTTTGCCAGCCGGTTTCCCCCAGCAGACCGTTGCTGTCCACCAGACACGTCAGGTGGCGCAGGGCGGGATCCGTTTTGATCGCCGTGAACAGGGCGATCAAAAACGGCAACTGGGTGGTGGCTTCGCCGCCGCTCACGGTAACCCCTTCAATAAAAGGGGCGGCTTTACGGATCTGCGCGAGGATCTCTTCCACGCTCAGGCGCTGCGCCATTGGCGTTGCCTGCTGCTGGCACAGATGCAGGCAGGTATCGCACTGCTGGCACCGACTCTCCTGCCACCAGACGCGTCCGGCCTGAATGTTCAGTGCATCGTGCGGGCAGTGGGGCACGCAGTCGCCGCAGTCGTTGCAGCGCCCGATGGTCCACGGGTTGTGGCAGGTTTTACAGCGCAGGTTACAGCCCTGCAGGAAGAGGGCCAGGCGGCTGCCCGGCCCGTCCACGCAGGAGAAGGGGATAACCTGACTAACTAAAGCGCATCTGCTGTTCATGGCTGACCACGCGCGGCTGACGATCCAGAATGCGGGTATTGCGTGCGGCTTCTTCGCCAAGCCAGGTGGTATTGGTGCGCGATCCGGCTTCGCGATACTGTGCCAGATCCGACAGCCGCACCATATAGCCGGTCACGCGCACCAGATCGTTACCGGCAACGTTGGCGGTAAATTCCCGCATACCGGCCTTAAACGCCCCCAGGCACAGCTGCACGACCGCCTGCGGATTGCGTTTTACCGTCTCATCCAGCGTCAGAATGTCGCTGATCCCGGCGGAGTAGTGCGGGTGATGCGGCGCCACGGCCAGCAGATGAGTGATGGGATCTGGCTCGTCGCCGTACGGCAGACGCGCACCCGGGGTGGTACCGACATCTGAACTTATTCCCGACTGTGCATGGAGCATCGCACGCTGTTTCCAGCCGTATTTCACCGGCGTGTTTTCCACAAACGCCGCCAGCTGCTCGCTGATGCGATAGCCCAGCGCGTTAGCCTGCTCGCTCTTACCGTAACGGCCGTCGATACCCGCTTTTTCGCAAAGCGTATTCACCGCCTCTGCCATGCCGTACATGCCAAACATCGGTACAAAGCGATCGGCATCAATCAGCCCCTCTTTCACCAGGAAGCTATTCTCAAAGAAGCCGGATTGTTGATAGAGAAACGCGCAGCGGGCATCAATGATGGCCATTTGTTGCTGGCAGTAGTGCGGCAACATACGCGTGAAGAAATCGTCGGGTGACGCGCTGTGTTCAGCAATCGCCCGCAGATTGAGGCGGACCAGCGTACTGCCACCGCCCGCCAGCGGCAGCGAGTTGTAACAGCTCACGATGCCATAGCGGCCTTTTGTGAAAATTTTATCATTCACCGGGCCATGGGAAATATGTGGTTTGCTGCATTCACAGATATTTTTTGCCACCTCAAGCAGGAGATCGTCCGGCGTCACGTCCGGGTCATAAATAAACGTCAGATTCGGTGCAGCCTGCTTCAATTCTGCATCGGCACGCAAAATGGCGCGGGTGATGGGGGTATCTGCCGGACCGATGTTGACGTGCGTAAAGGCGTCCGGCAACGTTCTGTCGAGATAGCGCCAGAAACGTTTTATTCGGCTATCGATCGCTTCTTGTGTTAGAATTCTAACATAGGGTTGCAGTAAGGCATCAAGGTGACCGAGATAGACCGGCATTGATGTTACTGACGGCACATGATGGTAGAGAATGGTTAACAGCGAGAGCGCGTCATCCAGATCTTTCGCCCCCTCCAGCTCCAGCCATTCTGAACCTTTAGCCAGAAACGTTGCGTAATCCGGCAGAACATAACGGGGTTTATAGGGCGCGTGGCCTTCAAACATGTCGCAGATAAATCCCTTGTCCAGCGCGGCACGAGCCGCCTCAGGAAGTGCCGGATAAGGCAGATTGTTTTCCGCTTCCAGCGCCAGAAAATGACGCTTCTGTTCCGGGGTTAATACCGGGCTTGTCACAATGTGCTGGCAACGTTGTTGCAGGGCGTCGGGGCTGGCGTGGGGCATGTTCGCTTCCTTGATTGTTCTGCGGATGATGAACGGATTGTAGGAAGCCATCCTGTCAGGGCTTTTGATCTGACGAGGGGAATCGCTGCATTCGTCAGCAGTTCACGCATTAAAGTTTGAATCAGATCTCATTACAGTAATGCAAATTTGTACGTAGTTTTCATTAACTGTGATGAATGTCGAAGTGTGAATGCGGGTGGATGTTAGAATACTCACAGACCCGCAAGGTAAAATTGATACGGCACCGCCGTTGGAGAATGTTATGACCGATTTAACTGCAAGCAGCCTGCGCGCGTTGAAACTGATGGACCTGACCACCCTGAACGATGACGACACCAATGAAAAAGTCATCGCCCTGTGTCATCAGGCGAAAACGCCAGTGGGCAACACTGCCGCTGTCTGCATCTATCCGCGCTTTATCCCGATTGCCCGCAAAACGCTGAAAGAGCAGGGTACCCCGGACGTGCGCATTGCAACCGTAACTAACTTCCCGCACGGCAACGACGATATCGAGATCGCGCTGGCGGAAACCCGCGCGGCGATTGCCTACGGCGCAGACGAAGTTGACGTGGTATTCCCGTACCGTGCGCTGATCGCGGGCAACGAGCAGGTGGGCTTTGACCTGGTGAAAGCCTGTAAAGACGCCTGCGCGGCGGCAAACGTGCTGCTGAAAGTGATCATCGAAACTGGCGAACTGAAAGAAGAAGCGCTGATTCGTAAAGCGTCCGAAATCTCCATCAAAGCCGGTGCGGATTTCATTAAAACCTCTACCGGTAAAGTGCCGGTGAATGCGACCCCGGAAAGCGCGCGCATCATGATGGAAGTGATCCGCGATATGGGCGTGTCCAAAACCGTGGGCTTTAAACCGGCGGGCGGTGTGCGTACTGCGGAAGACGCGCAGCAGTTCCTGGCGATTGCCGACGAGCTGTTCGGCGAAGAGTGGGCGGACTCACGTCACTACCGCTTCGGCGCGTCCAGCCTGCTGGCAAGCCTGCTGAAAGCGCTGGGTCATGGCGACGGTAAGAGCGCCAGCAGCTACTGATTGCCAGACAATGCCGGATGACGCTTCGCTTATCCGGCCTACAGGATCGCAGGGCGGGTAAGCGTAGCGCCACCCGCCACAATTCCCCCGATTCCGCATGGAGGTTACCGTGTTTCTCGCACAAGAAATTATTCGTAAAAAACGTGATGGTCATGCATTAAGCGACGAAGAGATCCGCTTCTTTATCAACGGCATTCGAGATAACACCATCTCAGAAGGGCAGATTGCAGCCCTGGCGATGACCATCTTCTTCCACGATATGTCGATGCCTGAGCGTGTCTCGTTGACCATGGCGATGCGAGATTCAGGAACCGTACTGGACTGGAAGAGCCTCAACCTCAACGGCCCGATTGTCGATAAACACTCCACCGGCGGCGTAGGCGATGTAACGTCTCTGATGCTCGGCCCCATGGTGGCGGCCTGCGGCGGTTATATCCCGATGATCTCCGGGCGCGGCCTGGGACACACCGGCGGTACGCTCGACAAACTGGAAGCCATTCCGGGCTTCGATATCTTCCCGGATGACAACCGCTTCCGCGAAATTATTAAAGACGTTGGCGTGGCGATCATCGGCCAGACCAGCTCGCTTGCCCCGGCAGACAAGCGCTTCTACGCAACCCGCGATATCACCGCAACCGTTGATTCTATCCCGCTGATCACCGCCTCTATTCTGGCGAAGAAACTGGCAGAAGGGCTGGACGCGCTGGTAATGGACGTAAAAGTGGGTAGCGGCGCGTTTATGCCAACCTATGAACTCTCTGCTCAGCTTGCTGAAGCGATCGTTGGCGTCGCCAACGGCGCAGGCGTGCGCACCACCGCACTGCTGACGGACATGAATCAGGTGCTGGCCTCCAGCGCCGGTAACGCCGTCGAAGTGCGCGAAGCCGTTCAGTTCCTGACAGGCGTTTACCGTAACCCACGACTGTTCGACGTGACCATGGCGCTGTGCGTCGAGATGCTGATTTCAGGCAAACTGGCGAAAGACGACGCTGAAGCGCGCGCGAAACTGCAGGCGGTGCTGGATAACGGCAAAGCGGCAGAGATCTTTGGCCGCATGGTAGCGGCGCAAAAAGGCCCGACCGACTTCGTGGAAAACTACGCGAAATACCTGCCGACCGCGACGCTCAGCAAAGCCGTTTATGCCGATAGCGAAGGTTTCGTCTCTGCTATGGACACCCGTGCACTGGGTATGGCGGTGGTCTCGATGGGCGGCGGCCGTCGTCAGGCATCGGACACCATTGATTACAGCGTTGGCTTTACCGATATGGCCCGTCTGGGCGACAGCGTTGACGGAGAACGTCCGCTGGCGGTGATCCACGCCAAAGACGAAGCCAGCTGGCAGGAGGCGGCGAAGGCGGTGAAAGCGGCTATTACGCTTGCGGATAAAGCACCAGAAAGCTCGCCTTCGGTCTATCGTCGTATCACCGAATAGCGGTATACTGATCTGATCAATCATTTTTAGCACTACGTACGGAGAACAATTATGAAACGTGCATTTATTATGGTGCTGGACTCATTCGGCATCGGCGCAACCGAAGATGCAGAACGTTTTGGTGACGTGGGTTCCGATACCATGGGTCACATCGCGGAAGCCTGTGCGAAAGGCGAAGCGGACAACGGTCGTAAAGGCCCTCTGACTCTGCCCAATCTGACCCGCCTCGGTCTGGTGAAAGCGCATGAAGGTTCTACCGGTAAAATCGCTGCCGGTATGGACGGCAACGCGGAAGTGGTGGGCGCTTACGCCTGGGCGCATGAGCTCTCTTCCGGTAAAGACACCCCATCTGGACACTGGGAAATCGCCGGTGTGCCGGTTCTGTTTGACTGGGGCTATTTCTCCGATCACGAGAACAGCTTCCCGCAGGAACTGCTTGATAAGCTGGTGAAACGCGCCAACCTGCCGGGCTACCTCGGTAACTGCCACTCTTCCGGTACCGTGATTCTGGATCAGCTCGGCGAAGAGCACATGAAAACCGGTAAGCCGATTTTCTACACCTCTGCTGACTCCGTATTCCAGATTGCCTGCCACGAAGAGACGTTTGGCCTGGATAAACTGTACGAGCTGTGCGAAATCGCCCGTGAAGAGCTGACCGAAGGCGGCTACAACATTGGTCGTGTTATCGCGCGTCCGTTTATCGGCGACAAAGCGGGTAACTTCCAGCGTACCGGTAACCGTCACGACCTGGCCGTTGAGCCACCGGCACCTACCGTGCTGCAGAAACTGGTTGATGAGAAAGGCGGTCACGTGGTTTCCGTGGGTAAAATCGCCGATATCTACGCCAACTGCGGTATCACCAAAAAGGTGAAAGCCACTGGCCTGGATGCGCTGTTTGACGCGACCGTCAAAGAGATGAAAGAAGCGGGTGATAACACCATCGTCTTCACCAACTTCGTCGACTTCGACTCCTCCTGGGGCCACCGTCGCGACGTGGCTGGTTATGCGGCCGGCCTGGAGCTGTTCGACCGTCGTCTGCCAGAGCTGATGGAGCTGGTGGGTGAAGATGACATTCTGATCCTGACCGCTGACCACGGCTGTGACCCAACCTGGACCGGTACTGACCACACCCGTGAGCACATTCCGGTGCTGGTGTATGGCCCGAAAGTGAAACCGGGCTCGCTGGGTCACCGAGAAACCTTCGCGGACATCGGCCAGACGATTGCGAAATATTTTGGCACGTCTGACATGGAATATGGCAAGGCCATGTTCTGAGTTATGTTGGGTGCGGCCTGATGCCCTCACCCCAACCCTCTCCCACGGGGAGAGGGCGAATTTACAATGAAAAGGAACTGAAGATGGCAACTCCTCACATTAACGCAGAAATGGGTGATTTCGCTGACGTCGTATTGATGCCGGGCGACCCGCTGCGCGCGAAACACATTGCAGAAACTTTCCTGGAAGACGTGCGTGAAGTGAACAACGTTCGCGGCATGCTGGGCTTCACCGGAACGTACAAAGGCCGCAAAATCTCCGTGATGGGCCACGGTATGGGTATCCCATCCTGCTCCATCTACACCAAAGAGCTGATCACCGATTTCGGTGTGAAGAAAATCATCCGTGTTGGCTCCTGCGGCGCGGTGCGCATGGACGTTAAACTGCGTGATGTGGTGATTGGTATGGGTGCCTGCACCGATTCCAAAGTCAACCGTATGCGTTTCAAAGATCACGACTTCGCGGCGATTGCTGATTTCGGCATGGTGCGTAACGCGGTTGACGCGGCTAAAGCGCTGGGCGTTGATGCTCGCGTGGGTAACCTGTTCTCTGCGGATCTGTTCTATGCGCCGGACGGCGGCGAGATGTTCGACGTAATGGAAAAATACGGCATCCTGGGCGTGGAAATGGAAGCAGCTGGCATCTACGGCGTCGCGGCTGAGTTCGGTGCGAAAGCGCTGACCATCTGCACCGTGTCTGACCACATCCGTACCCACGAGCAGACCACGGCTGCTGAGCGTCAGACCACCTTCAACGACATGATCAAAATCGCGCTGGAATCCGTTCTGCTGGGCGATAAAGAGTAATTCTGTCTCTTCCGGCCCTCTCCCGGTGGGAGAGGGGTGGGGTGAGAGCACCAGGCCGCACCTAGCGCACGGCCCGTGCAATCCACGCTGACAACTCCCGCAGCTCATTTTCCTGCTCCGGGAAATCCCCGATCAACGTATCGCATTCCTGCTGCAGCATATCCGCCCGATACAAACAGCCCTGCAAACGAGCCGCCAGCGCCTCTAACGGCGCCGGGTTAAGGCTGTCCGTAAACACCTGCGTGCGGGTGATATGACCTTTCTCTACGTCAAAGTGCAGCTCCACGCCGCCCCAGGTAAAGCGTTCGTCCAGCAGATGCGAAAAGGCAGGCGCCTGGCCAAAGTTCCACTCCCAGCTGCTCTGGCGGGCAAAGGTTTCGGCGAAATTGGGCAGATCCGGGGTTTTATCCGGGGAGATCACCTCTGCCTCTACGCGCTCACCGTAATGGGCAAAGAAGGCTTCCTGGATCGCCTCGCAGATTTGCGCGTGAGTGATGTTCGGCAGCAGCTCAACCAGGTTGGCCACGCGCCCCCGCACGGAAGTGATCCCTTTGGCCTGCAGTTTTTTCTTGTCGGGATTCAGGTAGTTCGCCAGACGGCTGAGATCGGCGTTAAGAAGAAGGGTGCCGTGGTGGAAGCCGCGATCCAGTGTTTCGCGATAGGCTGAGCCTGACACTTTGCGATCTCCATCGGGCGTTTTGACCACCAGGTCGTTACGCCCGGAGGCTTCTGCCGTCACGCCGAGCGAATTGAGCGCGTTGAGGACAATGGACGTTGAGATGGTCTTGTCGTATTCCGGCTTACCTGCCATAAAGGTAAAGCAGGTATTGCCCAGATCGTGGAATACCGCACCACCGCCGCTGCTGCGGCGCGCCAGACGGACGTTGTCCTCTTCCATACGCCGGGTGTTACACTCTTTCCACGGATTCTGCGCGCGGCCAATGACCACCGTGTCGGCATTGCGCCAGAGAAACAGCACGCGTTGGGTGGCGGGCATCTGGCGGAAGATGCACTCTTCTACCGCAAGATTAAACCACGGATCGTAAGAGTCAGAGAGCAGCAGGCGTAACGTCGTCATGGCAGAGTTCCTTTTCCAAATCATCAGCCTACTTTATCACTAATCTTTCTTTTCGCTCTCTTCGTCTTCAGGAACGGATTTACTGGCGGTCAGCAGGAAGGGCGACTGCTGCCAGCGGGTGCGCTTGCCCTGCAGCAAGGTGCGGGCCAGTACCACGCCAATGGCGAGGGAGAGCAGGAGCATCAGACGGAGTATATTGGTGGTGTTATCCACCTGTTTGGCTTCCGTGGGCAGGGTATGGGTGTCGAGCGTCAGGCGCAGATACCCCAGCGGACCATTTTTGCCCTGAATAGGTTCGACGATCTGTTGGTTAAAGTAGCCCCCGGCTTTTTTACCGTCCAGCGCCAGCCTGTCGCGTACGTCGACATGCTCACCCGCGCGGGCAATCAGATCGCCTTTTTCATCGTAGACACCGGCATCCAGGATACGGCTGTTCTCGGTTAACTGACGCAAAACCTGGCTGATGCGTTTGTCATCCGGCGTTTCGGTACGCATAGCGGGCGCGACGTTAAGCGTAACCTGACGCGCCAGCGTGCGGGCCAGCTCCTCAAACTGCGGATTCCGTTGCCGTTGATGATTCTGGCTAAACCACGACGCCCCTTGCATCAGCACCACTAACAGGGCGAGACAGAAAAGGACGATCACGGCGCGATGAAGCCGGAATTTCAGTTTTGCGCGAGCCATATTCCACCTGCTGAAAATTTACGGCTTAATGTTGCCAGAAGTGATGGTTACAGGGTAGCCTCATGCGTTATTTTCCCTCTGGAACCTTCCGGCGCGAACGAAATTACAGGAGCTTCAATGCCGAACATTACCTGGTGCGACCTGCCAACGGATGTCTCTTTATGGCCAGGATTGCCGCTCTCTTTAAGTGGCGATGAGGTGATGCCTCTGGATTACCACGCTGGCCGTAGCGGCTGGCTGCTGTACGGACGCGGCCTGGATAAGCAACGCCTTACCCAATATCAAACTAAACTGGGTGCGGCGATGGTGATTGTCGCCGCCTGGTGTGTGGAAGATTATCAGGTCATTCGCCTGGCCGGTTCCCTGACGCAGCGCGCGACGCGTCTGGCACACGACGCCGGGCTGGACGTTGCCCCGCTGGGTAAAATCCCCCATCTGAAAACGCCGGGTCTGCTGGTGATGGATATGGACTCTACCGCCATCCAGATTGAGTGTATCGATGAGATTGCCAAACTGGCGGGCAGCGGCGAGCTGGTGGCGGAAGTGACCGAGCGCGCGATGCGCGGCGAGCTGGATTTTACTGCCAGCCTGAGACAGCGCGTGGCGACCCTCAAAGGGGCCGATGCCAATATCCTGCGTCAGGTGCGCGATGAACTGCCGCTGATGCCCGGGCTGACGCAACTGGTGCTGAAGCTCCAGTCGCTGGGCTGGAAAGTGGCTATCGCTTCCGGTGGCTTTACCTTCTTCGCGGATTACCTGCGGGAAAAACTGCATCTGACCACCGTGGTCGCCAACGAGCTGGAGATCATGGACGGTAAGCTGACCGGGCAGGTGCTCGGCGATATCGTGGATGCGCAGTATAAAGCCAATACGCTGAGCCGACTGGCCGAGAAATATGAAATTCCGGTTGCCCAGACCGTTGCCATTGGCGATGGCGCAAACGATCTGCCGATGATCAAAGTTGCCGGTCTTGGCATTGCTTACCATGCCAAGCCAAAAGTGAATGAAAAGACGGAAGTGACAATCCGTCACGCTGACCTGATGGGGGTGTTCTGCATCCTCTCCGGCAGCCTGAATCAGAAATAACGGTATGCGATTGTAGGCCGGGTAAGCGTTAGCGCCACCCGGCGCGCAGGCCGCACTGAAATAACGAGGTAAACCGTGGCTAAAGCCCCAAAACGCGCATTTGTCTGTAATGAATGTGGTGCGGATTATCCGCGCTGGCAGGGGCAATGCAGCGCCTGCCATGCCTGGAACACCATCACCGAAGTGCGTGGTGTGGCGGCTTCGCCGAGTGTGGCCCGCAATGAACGCCTGAGCGGCTATGCGGGTAATGCCGGTGTGGCAAAAGTCCAAAAACTGTCAGAAATCAGTCTGGAAGCGTTGCCGCGCTTCTCCACCGGCTTCAAAGAGTTTGACCGCGTGCTTGGCGGCGGCGTGGTGCCGGGCAGTGCGATCCTGATCGGCGGTAACCCGGGAGCGGGTAAATCGACCCTGCTGCTGCAAACGCTCTGCAAGCTCGCCGAGCAGATGAAAACCCTGTACGTCACTGGCGAAGAGTCCCTGCAGCAGGTGGCGATGCGAGCACACCGTCTGGGTCTGCCTACCGGCAATCTGAATATGCTGTCGGAAACCAGCATTGAGCAGATCTGCATGATTGCCGAAGAAGAGCAGCCGAAGCTGATGGTGATTGACTCCATCCAGGTGATGCACATGGCGGATATTCAGTCCTCGCCGGGCAGCGTGGCGCAGGTGCGTGAGACCGCCGCGTATCTGACGCGTTTTGCCAAAACCCGCGGCGTGGCGATTGTGATGGTCGGCCACGTTACCAAAGACGGCTCCCTGGCGGGGCCAAAAGTGCTTGAGCACTGTATCGACTGCTCCGTGATGCTGGACGGCGACGCAGACTCCCGCTTCCGTACCCTGCGCAGCCACAAAAACCGCTTTGGTGCGGTGAACGAGCTAGGCGTATTTGCCATGACCGAGCAGGGGCTGCGCGAAGTCAGCAACCCGTCGGCCATCTTCCTGAGCCGGGGGGATGAAGTCACCTCCGGCAGTTCGGTGATGGTGCTGTGGGAGGGGACGCGCCCGCTGCTCGTTGAAATTCAGGCGCTGGTGGATCACTCGATGATGGGTAACCCGCGGCGCGTGGCGGTCGGTCTGGAACAGAACCGTCTGGCGATCCTGCTGGCGGTGCTACACCGTCATGGTGGCCTGCAAATGGCCGATCAGGATGTCTTCGTCAACGTGGTCGGGGGCGTGAAAGTTTCAGAGACCAGTGCCGATCTGGCGCTGCTGCTGGCGATGGTCTCCAGTCTGCGCGACAGACCGCTGCCGCAGGATTTGGTGGTCTTCGGCGAAGTGGGGCTGGCCGGGGAGATCCGCCCGGTGCCCAGCGGCCAGGAGCGCATCTCCGAGGCGGCGAAACATGGCTTCCGCCGGGCGATTGTGCCGGCGGCCAACGTGCCGAAGAAGATCCCCGAAGGGATGCAGGTCTTTGGCGTTAAAAAACTCGCAGATGCGTTAAATGTCTTTGACGACTTATAATTACGTATTCGATTTTGCAGGAGGCACCGTAATTTATGTCATCATTTGACTACATCAAGACCGCAATCCGTCAGAAAGGCTGCACGCTACAGCAGGTGGCTGACGCCAGCGGCATGACGAAAGGCTATCTTAGCCAGTTGCTGAACGCCAAAATCAAAAGCCCCAGCGCGCAAAAGCTGGAAGCGTTACATCGCTTTCTGGGGCTTGAATTCCCGCGTATGCAAAAGAACATCGGCGTGGTGTTTGGCAAGTTTTACCCGCTGCATACCGGCCATATCTACCTGATCCAGCGCGCCTGTAGCCAGGTCGACGAACTGCACATCATCATGGGTTACGATGAAACCCGTGACCGTCAGCTGTTCGAAGATAGCGCCATGTCGCAGCAGCCGACGGTGCCGGATCGCCTGCGCTGGCTGCTTCAGACCTTCAAATATCAGAAAAACATTCGCATTCATGCCTTTAACGAAGAGGGCATGGAGCCGTATCCGCACGGCTGGGACGTGTGGAGCAACGGCATTAAAGCGTTTATGGAAGAGAAGGGCATTGCGCCCAACTGGATCTACACCTCTGAAGAGTCCGACGCACCGCAGTTCCGCGAGCATCTGGGCATTGAAACGGTGCTGATCGATCCGAAGCGTACATTCATGAACATCAGCGGGGCGCAGATCCGCGAAAACCCGTTCCGCTACTGGGATTACATCCCGACCGAAGTGAAGCCGTTCTTTGTGCGCACAGTTGCGATTCTGGGCGGTGAATCCAGCGGGAAATCGACGCTGGTCAACAAGCTGGCAAATATCTTCAATACTACCAGCGCGTGGGAATACGGACGTGATTATGTCTTTTCCCATCTGGGGGGAGACGAGATGGCGCTGCAGTATTCTGATTACGACAAAATCGCGCTAGGCCATGCTCAGTACATTGATTTCGCGGTGAAATACGCCAACAAAGTGGCCTTCATCGACACCGATTTTGTCACCACACAAGCTTTCTGTAAGAAGTATGAAGGACGCGAGCACCCGTTCGTACAGGCGCTGATCGATGAATATCGCTTCGACCTGGTGATCCTGCTGGAAAACAACACGCCGTGGGTCGCCGACGGGATGCGCAGCCTCGGTAGCTCAGTGGACAGAAAAGAGTTCCAGACGATGCTGGTGGAGATGCTTCACGAGAACAACGTGGAGTTTGTCCACGTCGAAGCGTCTGATTACGACACCCGTTTCCTGCGCTGCGTCGAGCTGGTGAAGGAGATGATGGGGGAGCAGGGGTAAATTCACAGGTTTGCCCCCTCACCCTAACCCTCTCCCCATTGTACGGTCCGGGGACATAGTGAACACTTGTTCGGGGACATGGTAGACACTTACAACTAAGGCATAAGAACCCGTTTATGGAGTCGCTTATGCCCTGGGATGCGAG
>NZ_JBMKHJ010000029.1:0-68145 GCF_049237265.1 Enterobacter cloacae complex sp. IR5384
TGATGATCTGTTCGTCGGAAAAACGCTTCTTCATGGGGATGTCCTCATGTGGCTTATGAAGACATTACTAACATCGGGGTGTACTAATCAACGGGGAGCAGGTCATACTAACTGCGACAATATCAAATTTCTGCCCTGGATAGGCGTTATCTATTTCCACAGAGTTTCTGAACGTTTCTAACGTCCTCCCAGGCTTCCTCCCCCATCAACAGGCAGTACTACGCCAGTAATAAAACTCGCTTCTGGTGATAAAAGAAAGGCTATTGCTGAAGCCACTTCAGCAGGAGAACCCAGTCTGCCCATTGGAATTGTCGATAAAATACGTTGTTCTGCTTCACTTCCAACAGGTCGTGTTTTATGAAAAAGCTCTGTCTCTATTGGCCCAGGAGCAATCGCATTCGAGGTGATCCCGAATTGAGCAAGCTCTAATGCCCAGGTCCGTGTACAACCTACCAGAGCACTTTTTGCTGCTGAGTAAGCTGTTCGGTCAATCGCACCGTAGATGGCACGGCTACATACATTAACTATTCTTCCCCAGCCTCTGCTCTTCATGTTGCCGATGAGTGCTTGTGTTATTTGAACTGCCACCCGTACGTTTATATCCATGACCTTCAGGAACGTTTGAATATCAATGCCTCCAAGTTGTTGAGGTAAGGCTACACCCACATTATTTACAATGCCGTGAATTTCGTGATTTTCGACTATTTTTAATAAAATTAAGTTTGTCTCATCAGCGCTACTCAGGTCAGCCGTATATAAAATCCCCGGAAAGCTGGCATCAACATTACGGGCAATACCCACAACCTGGTGACCCTGTTCTGATAATTTGTCACTGAGTGCTCTTCCTATCCCTTTTGTTGCACCAGTGATTAGATAAGTGCGATAAGGCCCCATATTAAAATCCTCAGTTTCGTTTGGCAGAATGAGAATCCAATGCTTACTGAAATCCCATTTTTTACTAACCCTCTATTAGGCTAGCAGAATAATTGCCAACGTTCGCTCCTCGCTCAAAACCGACGCTCACGCAGGAACAGAATGGCGTATTGGTACACATGCCAGCCTGCAATCATGACCTGTCAACCTGACGCGATACGTTCCTTATCCCTATCAAGTGCCGCCCCGTCATCTAACACGGGGCGGGAATTGGCGTTCCATCCAAATAAATCAGAAACTGTACGTAACCTTCAAACTTCCCGTCGGCGAGGTTTTTCGCTGAACAATCGGGCTGTCGGCTGCATCCCCCATCAGCTGCGTAACGCCTGCGCCAGCAACCACGCTCCAGCGTTGGGTGAGCTTGTGCGTCCAGTCGAGATTCGTTGACCAGGCATAAATTCCGGCTCCAGCGTCATATCGGGCAAATCCGGATGCGGCGGACTGGGATGCATTCACCCCATAGTAAGTCTGCATATACTTGCTGCTGCCCCAGCTACCGGTCAGCG
The DNA here is from genome assembly GCF_049237265.1 of Enterobacter cloacae complex sp. IR5384. NCBI lineage: Bacteria > Pseudomonadati > Pseudomonadota > Gammaproteobacteria > Enterobacterales > Enterobacteriaceae > Enterobacter > Enterobacter cloacae complex sp. IR5384. The sequence continues at coordinate 1,440 of NZ_JBMKHJ010000029.1, forward strand.
ACAGCGTCACCGCGTTGTTCGGTGAGGTAAAGAGCGGGCTGGAAATGCCGAAATGCAGCGCTTCGCCGTTGTCTCGCTCCGAAACCGGCACCTCTGCCTGCAATTGCAGATTCAGCCAGTCGGTCACTTTGTACCCCAGCCCTGGCACCACCAGAGCCGAACCTTTGATGTCGCCCATACCGCGCAAATAATCGCTGCCGCCGCTGATCGAATCGCTGTCCACGTCCCGATCCTTACGGCCCGCGCGATAGCTCAGCGCCGCGCTGTAATCCAGGTTGCCGATGTTGTTGCCGTAACCGATCCCTCGCGTGGTGCTGACGAAGAATCCGTTATACATCGCGTAATCCACCACCACCGCCGTGGTGGCGCGGTTTTTATCCGAACCCGAATAGTGGGGCGCAACATCCACGCCTCCGCCTAAGGTCAGCACGTTGCCCAGTTGTTCTGAGGCCAGTACCGGGGTGGCCAGTAATGCCAGCAGCGCGCCTGGCACGATGCTCTTCAGACTGAGCCCCGGGAGCGAAAGGGGGAACGAGTGACGCAGTTCGATATGTCTCATTAAAGAAGTCCTTTTGGATTCAAATGATTACGTTACAAGCGGTGTTAATCGCCAGAGCGCCCAGTTTGAATGTCCACCCTAAGGTTCTTATGAGCTCAAAATGAAGAAAGACTGAAGCAGATGCCGATGATGCAAAACTGTTAAATTACCTGTTACCGTCTCTTTCTTAAGACGTTCTTCATTCACGGTTGATAAAGTTGCCCTTGTGAAAATATTACTTATTGAAGACGACCTTGATCTCGGCAATGGCGTGCGTATTGCCCTTGCAGATCAAGGATTAGATGTCATATGGGTCCGCCGCAAAGAGGATGCGCTGCATCAACTTGCTGTCTGCGCACCTGAACTTATTCTGCTCGACCTGGGGCTGCCGGATGGCGATGGCATGAGTCTGATGGCGTACGTACGTCAGCAGCTAAAAGGCATCCCCGTTATTATCCTGACGGCGCGAGGAACGCTGCAGGATCGCCTGAGCGGGCTGGATGCCGGTGCCGATGACTATCTGGTTAAACCGTTTGTGCTCGCCGAGCTGCTGGCCCGGGTGAGGGCGCTTGCGCGACGCAGTTATGGCTATCAAAACGAGGCGGTAGAAATCAGAGGATTATCCCTGCATGTGCCGACGCGTCGCGTCGCGGTGAGTTCCCGCCATATTGAGCTGACGGCCAGCGAATACGCGCTGCTTGAAACCCTGATGTTGCGTGCTGACCGCGTGCTTACGCGCCGTTTTCTGGAAGAAAGGATCTTTGGTGCGAAAGAAAACATGAGTAATGCGCTTGATGTGCATATGGGGAACTTGCGTCGAAAAATTGGCGACGGCTATGTACGAACGGTACGGGGCGTCGGCTATGTCATTGACACCGTTGCGATTCAGAAGGAAGCAAATTGATGCGAAACCTGTGGCGTTTCCTGCGGGTGCCCACGCTGGTGCGGCGAATCATGGTCGCTCAGATGCTTCTGCTGACACTGCTGTGGTGTCTTTTTTTAACCTGGATGCTGTGGGATGACTTGCGTAGCCCCCCGATCCTGACCGGCGATAAGACATATAAAACCATATTTACTCTTGTTGAACACATGGAAGGGCGTACGCAGGAACGAAGCGAGGTGCTGGAGCAGTTCAGCCAGGCGTTGCGGGAGGATTACGGCGGAGGAGACGATGCGGGACTCTCCATCACCATGATTATTCGCAAGCATAACGCAATACTGTATGCCTCTGCTGGCGCACCGATAGGCGTGAAAAATACCCGGTTGGGGAAGATTGAGCGAATTCACAGCGACGGGCGTAGCTGGACCAGCCGCACGCTAAAATCCGCGAATTCCGACGTGGAGGTGACGCTGGTGACGCCTGCTGCGGGGTGGAACTTCTTTATCTACCTCAACTCGCGTGGCTACTACATCATGCCGCTGCTGGTGTGTATTCCTTTTCTGCTGTTTCCCGCATGGCTGTCCATCCGCATCGCTATGCGCCCGTGGAACAACGTCGTGAATGAAATTGCCTCACGCGCGCCAGAAGATCTCTCTCCGTTAAAGGCGGTTCCAACGCACCGGGAGCTTAGCCAGATGGTGAATGCGATTAATCAGTTCCTTGCCAGGGTGCGAGAAAGCACGGAAAGGGAGCGGGTATTTATTGCCGATGCCGCTCACGAACTGCGCACGCCGCTGGCTGCGATGCGAATCAATGTGGAGGCGTTGCAGGCCTACGTCAGCAGTGATAATCAACAGGCGCTACTTGCAGGGATTATTCGCAGCAATAGCCGGGCAGCGCGTCTGGTTAATCAACTTTTGCTGATGATGCACAGCGAAGCAAGCGTGGATACGGCGATGGAGCCGGTGCCGCTTACGACGCTCATCCAGGAGCGCATGGCGGTGCTGGCACCGCTCGCCGCGGAACGCAATATTGAGCTTGAATTCTACGCTCTGGAAGAAAGCTGGGTGAGCGGTGTCAGAGAACGTCTGATGTCGCTTATCGATAACGTGATTGAAAATGCCATTAAATACAGCCCGCAAGGCGGGCGGGTGGAGGTCGATCTCTTTTCGGCGGAGACGTCCACTCAATTCAGCGTCTCCGATGCCGGGCCGGGTATTCCGGTTGCGTTGAGGGAACGGGTGTTTGACCGGTTTTTCCGCGATCCGAATCAGGTGCAGAACGGGAGCGGGCTGGGTCTGGCCATCGTTAAAGCGGTGGCGCAGCAGCACAACAGCAGCGTGAGCCTGAGTACCTCTGCTGACGGTGGGCTCAGGGTGACGGTGGATTTTCCCAACCCGGCGTTTGCCTGAAGAAAACGGGAGGGTGATCCCATTTCGTGCGCGATGGAAACTCTTTTTTACGGGGCGGGTCAAAGTAGATAGCTTCAAAATAATTACGGTATTTGTTATATTGTTGCTTATTGATTATTCACCTCTGCGGTGCCAAAAAGAATAAGATTCACCGCAACCCAGGATACGTAAATGTTAGATTACCGCTTCCCGACAGCTTTGCAGATGGTTCTCAGCGTAGCGATGGCGGAGCAATTGGGTGAACGTTCGACGAGTGCGATTCTGGCCTACGGCCTGGAAGCGAATCCGAGCTTCATCCGCAAACTGATGGTTCCCCTCACGCGTGACGGTATTATCGTCTCAACGCTTGGTCGCAACGGCTCAATTCATCTTGGCCGCCCGCCGGAACAGATCACCCTGCGTGATATCTACCTTTCTGTTATAGAAGATAAAAAGCTGTGGGCGTCGCGCCCCGACGTACCGGCGCGCTGCGTGGTGAGCGCGAATACATGCTGGTACTTTAAATCCATCGCTGAAGAGGCCGAGCAGGCGTCACTCGCGGTCTTAGCCGGTCATACCGTGGCAAGCGCGCTGGAAGAGCTCAAGAAAGCGGATACCAGCGGGTGCGATCCGGTGCCCGAACTGATTGCCCAGTACAAGAAAGCGCATTAATGGCTGCATAAAAAAACCGCCTTCATCGTGAAGGCGGTTTTTTGTTATCTGCAGCGTATTACGCGGGCAAGACCTCTCTTTCCACTTTGCCGCGCGTGACAAATTTACGCAGCGTCACGTAAAACACCGGCGTCAGGAACAGACCAAACAGCGTTACGCCCAGCATACCGGAGAATACCGTGATCCCGGTGACGCCGCGCACTTCTGCACCCGCACCGTGGCCGAGGATGAGCGGGATGGTCCCGGCGATAAAGGCGATGGAGGTCATCACAATCGGGCGTAAACGCAGGCGGCACGCTTCAAGCGCCGCTTCCATAATACCTTTGCCCTGGATTTCCAGCTCGCGGGCAAACTCCACGATAAGAATCGCGTTTTTACACGCCAGCCCCATCAATACCACCAGACCCACCTGCACGAACACGTTGTTATCGCCGCCGGTCAGCCAGACGCCAAACAGGGCAGAGAGCATCGTCATCGGCACGATAAGGATCACCGCCAGCGGCAGCGTCCAGCTTTCGTACAGTGCCGCCAGGACCAGGAACGCCAGCAGAACCGCGACCGGGAAGACGATTAACGCCGTGTTCCCCTGAGTGGCCTGCTGGAAGCTCAGATCCGTCCACTCGATATTCATCCCGTTCGGCAGAATCTGCTTAGACATCCCCTCCAGTTGCGTCATCGCCTGGGTAGAGGAGAGGACGCGCGGATCGGCATCGCCAATCAGGTCCGCCGCCGGATAGCCGTTGTAGCGGATCACCGGATCGGGCCCGTAAGTGGTACTAATGTTCACCATACTGCCAATTGGCACCATCTCACCCTGGTTATTACGGGTGCGCAGATTCGCAATATCTTCCACGCTGTCGCGGTACGGCCCGTCGGCCTGCGCCATCACACGCCAGGTGCGGCCGAACTGGTTAAAGTCATTCACATAAGACGATCCCAGATAGGTTTGCAGCGTCCCGAACAGATCGGTCAGCGACACGCCCTGGGCTTTGGCCTTATCCCTGTCGACCTGCACATCCAGCTGCGGAACGTTCGCCTGGTAGGTGGAGATAGGGAAGTGCATTCCCGGCGTCTGCATAATTGCGCCCGACATGGTGTTCACCGCATTTTGCAACGCACCGTAGCCCAGACCGGCCCGATCCTGAATGTACAGCGAGTAACCCGACCCCTGACCCAGCCCCAGAATAGGCGGCGGCAGAATGGAGAAGCCAAAGCCCTGCTGGATTTGCGCGATTTTGGCGTTGATCTCGGCGTTAATTTCCGCCGCCGTGTGTTTACGCTGGTCAAACGGTTTCAGGCCAAAGAAGACCGTCCCGGTATTCGGCGTATTGGTGAACTGCAGCGCATTCAGCCCCGGGAAGGCGACCGCATAATCCACGCCCTCGGTGTTCATACCGATTTCGCTCATTTTGCGGATCACCGCATCGGTACGTGCCAGCGATGAGCCTTCCGGCATTTTCACGCCGCCAATCAGGTACAGCTTATCCTGAGTGGGAATAAACCCGCCGGGTACGGCTTTAAACATCACGCCTGCGGCACAGAGCAGCAGCACATAGACCACAAACACCGCACCGCGTCGTCCGAGCGTTTTGCCCACCAGCCCCTGATAACCGTTCGAGCTACGGTGGAAGAAGCGGTTGAACGGACGGAAAATCCAGCCGAACAGGCGATCGATAAGCCGGGTAGGGAGGTCCTTCGGCGCGCCGTGCGGCTTCAGGAGCAGGGCGGCCAGCGCAGGCGAAAGCGTCAGCGAGTTAATGGCGGAGATCACCGTTGATATCGCAATCGTCACCGCAAACTGCTTGTAGAACTGACCCGTAACCCCCGAAAGAAACGCCATCGGCACGAACACCGCGCACAGCACCAGCGCAATCGCGATAATGGGCCCGGAGACTTCACGCATCGCCTGATGCGCTGCCGCCAGCGGCGCAAGACCCTCTTCGATATTTCGCTCGACGTTTTCCACCACCACAATGGCGTCGTCCACGACGATACCGATCGCCAGCACCAGCCCGAACAAACTCAGGGTGTTAAGCGAAAAGCCCAGCAGGTAGAGAACGCTGAACGTGCCCACCACCGAGACCGGCACCGCGATCAGCGGAATGATCGACGCACGCCAGGTTTGCAGGAACAGAATGACCACCAGTACAACCAGCACCACCGCTTCCAGCAGCGTCTGCACGACCGCGCGAATGGAGTCACGCACGAATACCGTCGGATCGTACGGTGCCGCCCATTTCATGTCTTCCGGGAAACGGGTAGACAGTTCTGCCATTTTAGCGCGCACCGCGTTAGACAGATCGATGGCGTTCGCTCCCGGCGACTGGAAGATACCAATCCCGACCGCGTCTTTATTGTTGAGCTGGGAGCGCAGCGCATAGCTACCGGAGCCCATTTCAATGCGCGCCACATCGCGCAGGCGCACCAGCGAGCCATCCTGCGCGGTTTTCAGGATAATATTGCCAAACTCTTCTTCAGTATGCAGACGACCCTGCGCGTTAATGGAGATCAGGAAATCGCTCTCTTTCGGCAGCGGCTCGGCGCCCAGCTGTCCGGCGGACACCTGCACGTTTTGCTCCTGCATCGCCGTCACCACGTCCGAGGCGGTCAGGCCGCGTGCCGCCACCTTATTTGGATCCAGCCAGACGCGCATCGCGTATTCGCCCGAGCCAAAAATCTGGATTTGGCCGACGCCGGGCAGACGCGCCAGTTCATCCTTCACTTTCAGCGTGGCGTAGTTACGCATATAGAGTGAATCGTACTTACCGCCGGGCGAAAACAGATGCACCACCAGCGTCAGCGTCGGCGACTGCTTCTGGGTGGTGATACCCAGACGGCGAACGTCTTCCGGCAGGCGCGCTTCGGCCTGTGACACGCGGTTTTGTACCTGAACCTGGGCCTGATCCGGGTCGGTTCCTGGGCGGAACGTGACGGTGGTCACCAGTACGCCGTCGGAGCCGGCGACGGACTTCATGTACATCATGTTTTCAACGCCGTTGATCGCTTCTTCCAGCGGCGTCGCCACGGTCTCTGCAATCACCTTCGGGTTGGCGCCGGGATACTCCGCGCGCACCTGCACGCTTGGCGGCACAACGTCAGGGTATTCGCTCACCGGCAACAGCGGGATGGCGATTAAGCCTGTGATAAAAATCAGTATCGACAGCACCGCGGCAAAGATTGGCCTGTCGATAAAAAAGCGGGAAAAGTCCATGGGTCGGATTCTCAGATAAGGGATCAGTTAAGGGCGGCGCGGGTGGTCATGGCAACGGTTTTCGCGTTAACCGGCATGCCCGGCATAAACACTTTTTGTAAACCGTCGACGATGACTTTATCGCCAGGCTTCAGCCCCTGCTGGACGATACGTAAACCGTCGGCCAGACGCCCTGGCGTAATATCACGTCGCTGCGCTTTACTCTCTTTATCAACGACATAGACATACTTACGATCCTGATCGGTCAGCACCGCCTTGTCGTCGATAAGCGTGGCCTGGAACTCCGCGCTGCCCGGCAGGCGGACGCGGGCAAACAGTCCCGGCGTGAACTGACGCTGAGTGTTATCCAGCAGCGCGCGCATGCGGATGGTGCCGGTACTGGGTGTTAACTGATTATCAAGAAAATCGACTTTGCCCTGATGGGGATAGCCGTCTTCGCCCACTAGACCAATCTCAACCGGTAGCGCCTGGTGAGTGCTGGTGGCACCTTGCCCGCTGAGGGCGAGTTTTTGATAGTGAAGGTAGGTTGACTCATCCACGTCAAAGTAGACGTAAACCGTCTTCTGCGAGACCAGCGTGGTGAGCACGCTGGCGCTGTCACCGGCGGTAACGAGGTTCCCGCTGGTGATCAACGCGCGGCTGGCGCGCCCGTCGATAGGGGCGGTCACTTTAGTGAAATCCAGGTTCAGCTGCGCTGCATCCACCGCCGCCTGTGCGGCGCGAATGTCGGCCTGGGCCTGGACGGCAGCAGCACGGCGCTGCTCCCACTCTTCACGGGATACCAGATTGGTATTGACCAGTTTATCGGTACGGTTTGCCTCGCTTTGCGCCAGGCTGGCCTGCGTTTTGGCTCTTGCCAGCGCTGCCTGCGCCTGTTCCAGCGTGGCGCGATAGGTTCTGTCATCGATCGTGAACAATACCTGGCCTTTTTTGACCTCCTGACCGTCGGTGTAATTCACTTTATCAATGTAGCCGGAGACGCGAGGGCGGAGCTGTACGCTTTCCACCGCCTCGATCCGGCCATTAAAGCTATCCCACTGGCTAATGGATTTGACGACCACGTCAGCGGCGCTGACGGTGGGCGCTTGTGGCGCGGCATTTTGCGCGACACCCTCGTCACACCCGACGAGCAGGGCGGAGAGTAACACCGCGCCCAACGCGTTCAGATGAAAATTACCCCAGGTTTTTTGCAGGCTCATTATTTTTATTCCGGTAGTTGTAGCCGCCGGGCAAGACGCAACGGGGGACGCCGCGCCACTTCCTTTGTCCGGGCTGGCTTAAGGCCATTTGTGTCGTTCATCGCCACAAAACTGTAACAATTGTGAATACACTATCGCGGCGATTGTAGGTAGGCGCTAAATTTAGTGCAAGAATAATTGTTGCACTTTATGTGCTATTTGAGGCCGGGGAAAAAGGCGCGTTTTCGGCAGGGAATTAAATGCAACAATAAAACTTGCATTTAACATCAAATCGGGCCATCTTTAAATGCAACAAACAAAGGTGCTTTTTACTACGTGGCGTGTGGGGGAGAAGATGGACACTGGCGCATTTATTCACGATCTGCTCGACTGGATCGATAACAACCTGGATAGTCGTCTGGACATTGAGACCGTATCAAAGCGTGCAGGCTATTCAAAATGGCATCTTCAGCGGATCTTCAAAGAACACACGGGTTATCCTATTGCCGAGTATATCCGTGCGCAGAAACTTCAAAAATCGATGGAGCGGTTAACCCATAGCGATGAGCCGATCCTGAACGTGGCGATTGCGTTGGGCTTTGACTCCCAGCAGTCTTTCAACCGCAGCTTTAAGCGTCAGTATGGTCAGGCACCGGGGGCATGGCGTCGCAGCATTGTCAGCCCGAAAACGCGGCATTTATGCCAGACATCCCCCTAGCCTGGGCGGGAACCGTTTTGCTCCCGCCTGAGGGGGTAATGTGCGGGGTTAACTGTTTATAAAGGCGAGAAGATCGGCATTGACCTGATCGGCATGTGTCGTTGGGATACCGTGAGGCGCGCCTTTATAGGTATGCAGGGTTCCGTTTTGGACCAGCTTGACTGACATCGCGCCGGAATCTGCATACGGCACCACCTGATCGTCATCCCCATGGATGACCAGAACAGGGATGGATATCCCTTTAAGGTCTTCCGTGAAGTCAGTCTGTGAGAAGGCCACAATCCCATCGTAATGCGCCTTGGCGCTTCCCATCATTCCCTGACGGTACCAGTTATAGATGACCGCTTCGGAAGGCTTCGCCCCCGGGCGATTAAATCCATAGAACGGTCCCGCGGGCACGTCATAATAAAACTGAGGGCGATTCGCCGCCAGCTGGGCCTGAAAATCATCAAACACTGACTTTGGCGTACCCTGAGGATTACTCTCCGTCTTCACCATCAGGGGCGGTACAGCACTGATCAATACGGCTTTGGAAACTTTGTCTTCACCGTGCCGGGCGATATAACGCACCACCTCACCACCGCCGGTTGAATGCCCGACATGCATCGCACCCTGTACGCCAAGATGTTCTACAACGGCGGCCACATCGTCAGCGTAGTGATCCATATCATGGCCGTCCCACACCTGATCTGAACGCCCATGACCGCGACGGTCATGGGCCACAACGCGGAATCCTTTATTGACGAAGAACAGCATCTGGGCGTCCCAGTCATCACTGCTTAGCGGCCAGCCGTGATGGAAAAAGATCACTTTCCCGTCTTTTGGACCCCAGTCCTTGTAGTAGATATTGACGCCATCGCGAGTTGTTACATAACCCATGATTATTCTCCACTCAGATAGACAGATTGCATGAAAGGCAGAAATGAAATGCGGTATACGGCCCGACTCCGCCGCGAATTAAGAAGTGTAGTTCATACGCTGGCCGTCTGGGTTAAGGCTCACCCACAGGCGGGCAGAATGGGGCAGCGGTAAGGAGGACGTGCAGAAAATAAATTTTAGCTGCAACCTACACCGTGAAGGGTTATACTGTATATAAACACAGTGAAAGGGGCGCATCATGGCGGTTGAAACAAAATATGTTGTTGTAAGAAAAGGTGAAGAGAAAATGACATTTGCCAGTAAGAAAGAGGCTGACGCGCACGACAAACTGCTCGACATGGCAGACGCGTTCACCGACTGGCTGCTACAAAGCGGACTGCAGATGGACGAAACGCAGGCTGAAGATCTGGGGTTGTATCTCGCCGAGCAGAAAGAGGCCGTGCAGCATATTCTGCGTACCAGTAAACTGCCCGATCTCAACGCTGTAACCGATAAAACAGCCTCTGATGAGGCTGGCAATAAAAAAATCCGAGCCGTGAAAGCTGCCTGACAGGGACATTAACGGTGGAAAAACAGTCGAGATACTGGAATACGTCTTACACCAGGGCGCCGGTGGCGCCTTTCACACCTTCACTGCTACGTCCTGGCCCGGGCGATTAATTTTCTCTCCTTTCACAGCACCTCAACCACTTCAAATTCTTCTGCAATCAACTCCATATCTTCAGAAAAATGACCTTCTCGGGTGAAAAATCGCTGATGCTCTTTCTGCCAGTATTCAAGGCTTAAATCGCCTTCACCTTCTTTACGGGCAAACGCCTCGGTCACATCACAAAAACGCACCAGTCGCATTGAAACCAGCCGGGTTACACAGACCGGAACATTCTGGCCATCAAGAATAATGTTATAACTCCCGATCCGCGGGGCAGACACCTCCTGCTGATAAGAGGCAAAAGATCCGCAGGAAGCGGTTTTGATCCCTTTTTTAATCAGGTCTGCAAGCTCGCTGGCCAGTTCCGGGCTGTCGCCCATTTGTCAGGCACCGGCGCCTGGGTACTTCACTTTTAATTTCTCAACCGCAAACATGATAAGCCCTTTTTATATGCAGGTCTGATGAATAATGATTACGATATAATAAAAACGTCTTTATTTCAGACTGTATAGAGTCTCTCCATACGTAAGGCGACAAATATGAAATCCAGGAGTGCGTTAGTTTTAGACGAGCTCAGATCCAAATTACGTCCTGCATCGGTGGCACAAGTGGGCGGTTTTCGTCCCCCGGCAGACCCCCTTACATCCTGGTTTTTAAACGGTGTCGCTCTTCCCGGTGAAGGATTACCACTCTGGAAGGGGCAGCCGATGTTTCCGCTTCTTCAGATTCGTATAGATGAGCTTCCCGTTATCCCTGAGCAACTGAAGGACGTGGCACTCCTGGTGCTCTTTCACAATATTGAAAGCCATTCATTTGATAAACCTCATGGTGAAGGTTGGCTCATACGAGAATATGCCACCCTTGAAGGGCTTGAGTTATTGCCTGCGACAGACACGCCTTATCGCGCATTTCCGGTTCGATGGATAGGCGTTAATGATGATGCGCCGGGATGGGAAGATGCCTGGGATATTATTGACCTTTCTGACGTAAACGATGATCAGGAGGCAAGTGACCGCTTCCATGATGATTTTAAACGCTACAGGGGAACCAAGGTCGGAGGATACCCGCTGGAGATACAACATGGCGTGGGGATAGAAGACTTTGTCTTTCAGGTGGGATCAGAGGAAAAGGTCAACTGGATGTGGGCGGATAATGGTATCGGCTATTTTCACAAATCACCGGAGGGACTCTGGACGTTTTCGTGCCAGTTTTACTGAGCATACAACGTTAGCGTCTCGCTTCAGGTGGATTCTCCGTGCCACCGTCCCAACTCATTCATAAGAGACAGTGCATGTCTGCTACGGATTTATCCAAAATGGGCACCGCGAAAGTGATGCTGAGTGTAAGTGACTGCGGGCATAACGTGATTGAAAAATGTCCTGTCGGAGAGGTGGAGTACAGCTTTTATCAGTACGCTGCAACGGAGCTTAATCAGGCTGGCATTGTTACCCCAATGCTCTTTTCCGCTGATGCCCCTTTACGCAAGTTAATACTGGAATATATTCCTGAAAAAGTTGAACAGAACGATGCCGCAGGTGACGACGCCATCGCTATGTTGGCACGCTTGCATAGTTTCCCCGCAAATTCTGAATGGATTTACCACAGCCACTCGTGGTCAGAACTGGCGCTCGAAAAGTCCCTCATGCTTTTAGCGTTACCAGATAAAAGTACGCAGCAATTTCGGCTATTTCAGGAATGTAGTGATGTTTTGTTCGCTTGCCCAAGCCTAATCTCTGGCGATAGCAATGCTGGCAATTGGGGAAGAAGAGAAAACGGTGATTTGGTTCTTTTCGACTGGGAACGATTTGGAAAAGGGAGTCCTGCGATCGATCTTGCCCCTCTGATAAAAGGGATGGGTTCGAAGCTAATGTTTACTGATATTGCTGAACGCTATTGCCAGTTCTCTTTCCATCATGACCGTAATGCGTTAGCGAGAGAAATTGCCATTGCCAAAGCATGGATTGTCACCGAAGTCATTGTGCTACTTAATGAGCGGCAAAACGCAGACTTTCCTTTATATCTCGACTGGTACAGGGAACATCTTCCTGGCTGGTTAGATGATGTCATCACGATGCTATGAATGATCATCTTCAGGCTTCATCGACATATTGAGTAGACAATATTCGATGTTGCCTGTCTTTCTTACATGTAAATGGCACTAACGGAAAGATGTCGCTCCGCCTCCCCATGCTATATCTCCACCAACACATAATCACTACAAACGGAGACATGAAGATGCTGAGAGGTAAAAGAGCCGTCATTACTGGCGGCGGCGGGGGATTTGGACAGGCGTTGTGCGTGTGGTTGGCACGAGAAGGCGTCGAGGTGGATTTTTGCGCGCGGCGCGCTGATGATATTCAAAACACCTGCAGCATCATCACTGCTGAAGGCGGCATGGCAAAAGGGTATCTCTGTGATTTAACCCAACCTGATTCCATTTCTCAGTTTTCTTCACAGCTGTTAACGTCAGACAAGCCTGTAGACATTTTAATCCTCAATGCTGCTCAGTGGTTGTCAGGAAGGTTTGACGATCAGCCAGACACAGAAATTATCAATACCATCAGTTCAGGTCTGACTGGTTCGATTCTCTTGACTCAGGCATTACTGCCCGGATTAAGACGTTCAGCCAGCGCTGATATCATCTCGATTATCTCTACCTGTGGGATCCCGAATTTCACCGATTCAATTGCGCATCCCGCTTTTTTCGCCAGTAAACATGGGCTGAGCGGGTTTATAACGAAACTGTCGCGGCAAATGTCTGAAGAAAACATACGTGTTACTGGTCTGTATCCACCCGATTTCGAAAATACCGGATTAGAGCCAGCTTTTGATGATCAATCCAGAATGGGGGACGGTCTGCTGAACGGGCGCTCGGTCTGGGAAACCATTCGTTTTGTACTGATGCAACCTCGCAGTTGCCATATCAGCCACATCTATTTTCAAGGCCCAACGCGCGAAGATCTGATTAGCAGGGGCTGAATCGGTTAACGTTGATGTGATAAGTACGTGCACGTCGCGCACACAGCCAACCTTCACCATCCACGCCAGTACCCGCAGCGTGTTACACTTCCTCACTTTCATCATCTACACGACAGGGAAGCGATGATAAATAAAATTCTGGTCAGTGCGTGCCTGATGGGGTTCAGGGTGCGTTACAACGGCAGCGAAAAAGCGAAGGCGATGGCGCAACTCTCCCGCTGGCAAGCGGAGCAGCGGTTAGTGATCCACTGCCCTGAACTGGCTGCCGGGTTGCCGGTACCCCGACCACCAGCAGAGATTTTGTCGGCCGACGGTCGGGATGTCATGCGCGGGCAGGCCAGAATCATTGAGAATACGGGCCAGGATGTCACAGAGCACTATCAGCTTGCCGCCTGGCTGGCGCTACGTACCGCACAGGAGCATGGTTGCCGCGCGGCGCTGCTCACGGATGGCAGCCCAACCTGCGGGAGCCAGCATATCTATGATGGTTCTTTTACCGGCGTGCGCAACACGGGGATGGGTGTCGCGGCAGCATTACTCGCTGAACATGGGATCGCGGTATTCTCAGAAACGCAGCTTCCGGAATTGATGCGCTGGATTGACGAAAGAGAAAAGCCCGTATGCTGAACGCGAATGAACAAGCCTGACGTCTTAACCAGAGTAAGAGAGTCGATATCCACTTCCCATACGGAGAACGCGCGCAAACCCTTGCGGCCCGATATGCATTCCCGCAACGAGCAGATTTTCCCTGACCGCGCGTTCCAGCACCTCTTTGCGCGTTGCTTCGGCCTGTGCAGGATCCGCGTCAAAGGCGATGCGAACCTCCGGCAGGGCAGACTGTATATGCGGGTAGTGGACAATATCTCCCCATATCAGTAAGTCCTTGTCATGCGAGTGAATGAGAAACCCGGTATGTCCGGGCGTGTGGCCGGGTAACCAGACCGGCAGGATCCCTTCGGTAACACTGTTCTCATCGAAAAAACGCACCTGTTTACTACACGCCTGTAACGTCTGGCGCACGAACCTGAAATTACGCGCTGCACGCGCATCGGCACTGTTTAGCGTGTTATCGTCCCACCAGTGTTCCGCTTCCAGAGGGTGAAGAAAAATATCTGCATGTTGATAGACAGGACGCTGTTCAGCATCCAGCAGACCACCAATATGGTCCGGATGACAGTGCGTTAATAAAACGGTATCCACCTCGTCAGGAACCACGCCAACCGCGGCGAGATGGGTGATAAGGTCACCCCCCACGTTGTTCACCCCACCTGCGCCAGCGTCAACCAGAATAATTCTCCCCCGGCCCCGGATGAGGTAGCCATTGATGTGAATATCGCCGGGTTCCGCGACGCCTGCATGCTCCTGAATTTCGTTTGCCGCTGCGTTTTCTATTCCTGAGAGCAAATCGAGACGAGCTGACAGAACGCCGTCACTGAGCGCGGTAATCTCAAAATCGCCAATCTGGCGCACCGGGAAGGTGGACTGAATCATCGCGTACTCCGCTGTTCTGGTTGCGTATTGTTGCCTGAACGCTGCAACTGGGGTGTCAGTGGTTCGTAGAGATAGACCTCAGGAAGAGGCGAAGCCTGCATGGCAGTTTCACGAGGCAACACCCACGCAACGCGACGTTCCGGGGAACAATCCAGCCCCACGGCCTGCATGTCGATGGCCCTGTGTCCGGCAGGACTAACGAGATGAGTGCTTAACAGCAAAATTTGATCGCAGGAGAGAGCTGGCGCCGGATCTTCACAGGCATAGAGATTACGGTGCCAGTCAGTTATGCACCTCTGCCAGCGAGAAAAATTACCGCCGCCTTTCAGACGGTACTCTTCACTGTGCAAAACATCCGCGTTGGTAACGGTATGCAGGGCAAGATAAACCGGGCAGCCAGGCGTGATGGCCCGAAAACGCTGAGACGTCATAAATCCGGTCACGGAGAGAAGAGCGGGCAATTTCTCCTGACTATAAAACGTGCTCCACTCAGCTTCGCTTGGCGGATCGTTATACGAACATTCCACGATATAGAACATCACAACCTCTTCACTTAATGACTTTTCATCATGCTACACGCTGTTTTTCGTGCGTTAAATCGATACTATGTCATGGTTCAGTGACATTAACTCATCGACTGCGCAGAATATGCGCGGCCTCAGGACCAGGCTTAATGCGTAAAAAGATACCCAGTAGCGCCTCTTTGCAGGCTTTTGATGCCGCTGCCAGGCATGGTAATTTTGCCCGGGCTGCAGAGGAGCTCTTTCTGACTGAAGGGGCGATTAGCCGCCAGATTGCACGTCTGGAATCGCTGTTAAACTGCAAACTGTTTGACCGTACCGGGAGCCGCGTAAAGCTGAATCCTGCTGGCGCGCGCTATGCTCATCATGTACGTGAAACTCTTGAGCGGCTCGAAAGGGAGACTCAGGACATCATGGGCATGCAGGAGGGGATTCAGAGTCTGGATATTGCCGTGCTGCCGACGTTTTGCAGCCGCTGGCTCATTCCCCGCCTGAGCCGCTTTACCTCGCAGTTCCCTGAGATCTCAGTCAATCTAGCGGCCAGAACGGATCCGTTTATTTTGCCCGGGAGCGGCTTTGATGCCGTCGTTCATTTTCAACATCCCGCCTGGGCCGGGATGCGACTGCAGCCGTTGTTTGAGGAAAAACTGGTGCCGGTGTGTCATCCTGCACTGTTAATGGATAAGGAACCCGGTGAGCAACTCAATGCACTTGCGCTGATCCATCGCCGGCAGAATCCGGATGCGTGGCATCGCTATGCGTTGGAAAGCGGGATCAGTCTTGATAACCCGTCTCAGGGCGTACGGTACGATCTTCATGAAATGGCGATCGCTGCTGTGCTGGCAGGTCACGGCGTCGCATTGATACCACGCATGTATATCGAAAACGAACTACGCAGCGGCATGCTGGTTTCGCCATGGCCTGCCTCAGAAAGGTTAATTAAGACATTCTGTTTCATTAAACCGGCGGAAACGGGAATCAATGACGCGGCGTTACTGACGTTTGAACGCTGGCTGCTGGCTGAAATCACTACGCCTGCCAGTCACTCAAGATGAAGCTCTGGTTTCGGCCGCCATCCTGTAAAGGGGAATTATGTCCTTACCACCACTCTATGCCCTGCGCGCCTTTGAAGTCGCTGCGCGAGTAAACTCCTTCAGTAAAGCCGCTGAGGTGCTCAATATTACTCCGGGCGCGGTCAGCAGACATGTCCGCACCCTGGAAATGTGGTTCGACTGTGAGTTGTTCAAACGGCAGGGGCCGAGAGTGGAGATCAGTGAGGCGGGGCGTGTTCTGGCCGGGCAGCTTCACGAAGGGTTCAGGAGTATCGAGTGGGCCTGTCGGGCTTTCAGAAGTGAAAACCACCTGTTGCGGCTGAAGGCACCCAGTACGCTCACCATGAGATGGTTGCTTAACGTCCTGCGATCGTTTCGTGAACATCATGAAAAACCCAACGTTGAAATAGCCAGCGTCTGGATGGATATCGATACCGTTGATTTCACGCGAGAGCCCTATGATTGCGCGATCCTGCTGGGCAACGGCCATTTTGGCGAGTCAACGGAGAGCCGATTGCTTTTCAGTGAATGGCTTATTCCGGTCTGTAACCCCGCTTTACTGGAATCTGCCCGAGAGCAACTTTCGCAGTGCGATCTGATCCATCCTTCCCCGGACAGACGCGACTGGCGGCGGTGGCTGAGAAGAACGGGGTTATTCCCCGGGCTTGATATGAGTCGCGGAACGGTTTTCGACACCCTTGAACAGGGGAGTAGTGCCGCCATGAACGGCCATGGCGTCGCGATTGCCGACCTGCTGCTTTCGCTTGACGCGCTGAATAGCGGCCTGCTTGCGCTGCCTTTCAAAGAAGCCATTGCCACCGGAGACGGTTATTATATTGTCTGGCCGAAAAATTCACTCAGGAAAAAGAGTATTGAATGTCTGCTGGACTGGCTTGACCTGCATGCCCCGGTCATTCCTTCTCTTGATATCATCTGTCTGGAATACGACGAGCATCGGCTGTAGTTATCAAAAGCAGGATATGCCGCGGGCGTATCCTGCCCTATAAACTTCAGGCGTAAGGAATATTTGCCATTTTTTTATACCTTTCCGGCAATGCACCGTTCAGGTTGAGAAGTTTATCGAGAATAGTGATCGCAGGCGTATTGTTTGCGCGCTCTGAATCTACTATCGCTGCACGCAATATAGTGGCAGCCGACGTGACTTTCTGAAAGTACGCCTCGGACTCGGGTGTTTGTAATTCACCTGAAAGGGCGTAACGCACCAGCGGCCATCCTGAAAAATCCAGTACGGGAAGGGGCTCACCTTCTTTTGGCAGATTAGCGGCGAGCAACGCCTCAGCTTGCATGGGGTCGTTGTGAGCGGCACACAGAATGTGAAGGCGATGCACAAAGGCCGCAAGGGCGACATCGTTCTCTTTTTCTGCTGACAGCGATTCCAGCAGTGCCGATAAATTGGCGCCGGATGAATATTCATCTAGTGAGACCAGCTTCATTAAATGAAATATAACGTCAAGCGTCATGTTTGCTCCCTGAACATTTATCAATTTTGAAGGATGATATTTCAGGGACGTCGCGTTTGAAAAACGACAAATAGTCAGAATCAATGTGAGTTTAACTCAACATCACAAAAAGGCCCCGTCAGGGGCCCGATCTTGATTAACCACAACGGGATCAGAAGCGGTATTGCAGACCCGCGGTAATGGTATAGTTGCGGTTTGAAATACCGGCAGCATCTCCGCCAATAGAGCCCGATTCGCCAGTATTGGTATCAATAATCTGCGTACCGCCTTTACCTTCTTCGTAACTGCTATAGGTAAATTCTGCGAACACTTTGGCGTTCGGCGTGACGTAATAACCTGCGTCAACCGACGCACCGTAATAGCGGGAATCAGAGGTCTTCTCACGGAAGGTCAGATCGCGCATATAGTGCTCGTCGTTGTCGTGCGCGCGTACCCAGTCACTGAATTTAAACAGGGCATTGAATTCAAAATCATTGAAACGGTACTGGCCCGCCAGACCAATGTACGGCATGGAGAAGCGCTGGCTATAGCCAATACCGCGTTCACCTGCCGGGAAGTTGCCCGTATTGGTGCCGTTATCATAATTATAAGAGCCACCGGTCGCCGTCCAGCTGAAGCGCGTTTCCTGATAACCTGCGGTTACGCCAGCTTTATAGTTATCGCCCTGGAAGATCCAGCCTATAACGTTGAGATCGTATTCATTGGCGTAATTGACGTTGGTCGCAGGATGGGATGAATGGTCTGTCCAGGAGGATTGTTTTGCATTCATCCAGTCGTAGTCATCCATATGACCCGAGCCTGATGCCAGAGACGTCCAGCCGCGGGCGTTCAGTGTCAAAAATGAATAAGCATCCCAGGAAATATCACCTTTCAGAATGGCAACATTTTTGATTTTCCAGTCGAGCTGGCTGATTTTTCTTCCTGTGACTTCGTCGTACACCATTTCATGGGATTTTCCGCTCAGCATCCCGGCAGAGGCTGAAACCGATAAACTTTCCGGTGAAAAATCCGGTATGGCTTGTGCGGATCCTGCATATACTGCCCCTGAAAACGCGGCCATCATCATTCCGGCAATAATGTTTTTTGTCATTTTATTTTCCCTAAATCAAATTTAATCAATGCCTTGCAGACAAATCTTAAAAGTCATACAAATAAGAATCAACTGCCAGTTTTGGTATTTTTTTATTATTTGACGTAGGGAGCGATATTTAACTTTGGGCCGCCTCAGTGAGGCGGCGAAAGGTGGGATGAATAAACATTGAGTCGGTGCAAAATAGCTGTCGGTAATTAAAAATGCACTCCCGGATGTAATAAACTTAACGCATTCTCCCCGTTAATTTGAAACGCTCCTCGCAGGCCGGATCCTGAACCAGATCGCATACATCGCCGGCAGGAAGACCAGGGTGATGATCGTTCCGCCCAGCGTCCCGCCAATCAGCGTATAGGCCAGCGTCCCCCAGAATACGGAATGGGTCAGCGGTATGAATGCCAGCACGGCGGCCAGGGCTGTTAGTAACACCGGCCGTGCCCGCTGGACGGTCGCTTCGACCACCGCATCGAACGGGGCGAGACCTTCCTTCTGGTTATGCGTAATCTGCCCGATAAGGATCAATGTATTTCGCATAAGAATGCCCGAAAGCGCAATCAACCCGACAAGTGCATTGATCCCAAAAGGTTGATTGAACAGCAGCAGCGTGGGAACCACGCCGACCAGACCCAGCGGGGCAGTCAGAAAAACCATCACCATCGCCGAGAGAGATCGCACCTGCACAATGATGATCAGTAACGTCAGGGCAATCATTATCGGGAACAACGGCACCATGGCCTGTGTGGCTTTACCTGATTCCTCAATTGAGCCTGCCATCTCAATGCGGTATCCGGGCGGGAGCGTATCAATAATCGGTTTTAGCTGTTTCATGATCGCCACCGACACATCCGGTGGCTGAAGATTGTCGGCGATATCTCCGCGCACGGTAATGGTGGGCGTGCGGTCGCGACGACGCAGGAGCGGGTCTTCCATTTTGACCTCAATCTGACCGATTTGCGACAGCGGCACCCGCTGTCCCGCACTGCCAACCAGGGTAAACCCTTCGATCTTCGCCGGATCAAGACGAATATCGCCCGCAGCGCGTCCTGTAACCTGTACA
This sequence comes from Enterobacter cloacae complex sp. IR5384, assembly GCF_049237265.1. Classification (NCBI taxonomy): domain Bacteria; kingdom Pseudomonadati; phylum Pseudomonadota; class Gammaproteobacteria; order Enterobacterales; family Enterobacteriaceae; genus Enterobacter; species Enterobacter cloacae complex sp. IR5384. The sequence continues at coordinate 21,227 of NZ_JBMKHJ010000029.1, forward strand.
GCGCGAATATCTTCACGCACGGCGGTAATCGGTACACCCGATAACAGGAACTGGAGCTGCTGAGCCACGCTATTTGAGGTTAAGCCGGTGGCCTGCAGACGGTTCTGATCGAGGGTGAAATGGAGTGTGGGCACCCGTGAACCCCAGTCGGTGTTGACGGTTCTCATCATCGGGCTGGCCTGCAGAACGCCTTTAACCTTATCGGCGATGTCGCGAAGCGTATCGACATCGGGCCCCATCACACGCCAGGCAACCGGGAAGGGGGAGTAGGGGCCAAACACCAGTTGTGTGACACGCACGCGCGCTTCCGGCGCAAGTCCACCGGCGACCGCTTCCCGGAGCCGGAACTTGAGCGCCTCGCGTGACGTCTGGCTGTCCGTCATCACCACGATTTTCGCAAAAGAGGGATCGGGTAATTCAGGTGCCATGGCCAGGTAAAAACGTGGTGAACCCTGCCCGACGTAGGCGGTCACGATGCTGGCTTCCGGCTGCTGTTTTAACCACGCTTCGATTTTCGCCGTTGCGGCGCTGGTCTGCTCAATTGAGGTGCCATAAGGCATCTGCACTTCCACCAGCACTTCAGGGCGGTCGGACGTAGGGAAAAACTGTTTTTTTACCAGTCCCATACCCACTACGGCCAGGGTAAAAATGAAGATCACGGAACCGGCCACGATCCACTTTCTGGCAATTACCCGGGCCAGCAGCTGGCGAAAACGGTTATAGCGCGGGGTGTTATAGATGGCGGCATGGCCCCCTTCGACTTTGGCGATATCTGGCAGGATCTTAACGCCAAGATAGGGCGTGAACACCACCGCAACCAGCCAGGAGGCAATCAGGGCGATGCCGACAATCCAGAACATATTGCTGGTGTATTCCCCGGCGGTCGACTGGGCGAACCCGTTTGGCATAAAGCCAATTGCCGTCACGAGGGTACCGGCCAGCATGGGGGCGGCGGTATGGCTCCAGGCGTAAGCGGAGGCTTTGATTCGGTCGTAGCCTTCCTCCATTTTCACCACCATCATTTCAATGGCGATAATGGCATCATCAACCAGTAAACCCAGAGCAAGGATCAGTGAGCCCAGCGTTACGCGGTCAAAGTTTATCCCCGCCGCCTCCATCACCACGAAGACGACTGCCAGCGTCAGGGGAACCGCCGCCGCGACTACCACGCCCACGCGCCAGCCCATGCTGACAAAGCACACCACCATCACCACAAGCAGGGCGACGAAGAATTTGATCATAAATTCATCCACCGACGAGCGGATATTCACGGACTGATCGGTGACTTTGGTCAGGGTCATTCCCAGCGGCAGGTTCTCGTTGATCTTAGCCGTTTCGGCATCCAGCGCTTTTCCCAGCGCCAGACCGTTCCAGCCCTCCCGCATCACAATACCTAACAGCAGCGCCGGTTCACGCTGGTTACGGATCTGCAGAGTCGGAGGATCTTCATAACCGCGTTCAACCGTTGCCACATCAGACAGCCTGAGCGTTTTACCCTGAGCGACCAGCGGCGTATCGCGGATCTTCTGCAACGTATCAAAAGCACCATCAAGGCGAATAAAGATCTGTGCACCCTGTGTTTCTATGGAGCCTGCTGGCGTGAGAACGTTCTGACTGTTCAGCGCGTTGAAAATATCCTGCGGCGCCAGCCCCATCGTCGCCAGACGGTCATGAGAGAGGGCGATATAAATCCGCTCGGCCTGTTCGCCGATGATGTTCACTTTTTTGACGCCAGGCACGTGCAGGAGCTGCTGGCGCAGGCTTTCAGCATCACGCACCAGCAGACGCTGCGGTTCACCCTTTGCCTTCAACGCAAAGAGGGCAAAGGTGACATCCGCAAACTCGTCATTGATCATCGGGCCCATCACACCTGCCGGGAGATTTTTGCTCTCATCGCCAAGCTTTTTGCGCGCCTGATAGAACTCTTCCTGCACCTCGGAGGGGGGCGTCATGTCCTGTAAGGAGAGGGTGATAAACGCCATGCCCGGGCGGGTATAGGTTTCGGTGCGGTCATACCACCTGAGTTCCTGCAGCCGTTTTTCCAGCGGTTCAGCAACCTGATCCTGCATTTCCTGTGCGGTTGCGCCGGGCCAGACGGTAATCACCGTCATTTGCTTTACCGTGAAGGGCGGATCTTCAGCCCGTCCCAGTCCAAAGAAGGCGTAAATACCGGCAAGCGTCACCAGAATAATCAGAAACAGCGTGATGGCACGCTCGCGCACGGCAAGCGCTGAGAGGTTGAAGCGTCCGTCGCTCATGGCTGACTCCCCGCCTGAGCCGTACCGCGTTGTTCAGCCAGACGGACAGCTTCACCGTCATGCAGAAGATGGGCGCCCAACGCCACAATTTTCTCGCCAGGTTTGACGCCGCCCGTCACCTGCGCGGCATCGTCGCTCACGCTCAGCACGTTGACGGGCTGCCACATCACTTTTGCGGGCTGCGCGGAGATCCGCCACACGCCGGGCCCTTTGCCTGCATCGTACAGAGACGCCAGCGGAACCTGCATTACCTGACGTTCAGCATTTTGTTCAATATACAGGGTGACGGTCGCACCCAGCGGCGCGTTAGCCAGCGAGCCTTCCAGCACATAGCGCGCTTCATAGGTGCGGGTGGTGGTATCGGCTGCATCAGAGAGCAGGCGCAGTGTCGCGGTAACAGGCTGTGCCTCGCTGCCATAACGCGTTGCCAGCGCTTCACTACCGACGGCAGGGCGCAATGTCTCTGGTAACTGGACGAGCGCCTCGCGTTGCCCTGAGCGGGCCAGTCTGATCACCGCCTGTCCCGCACTGACCACCTGGCCGGGTTCTGCAAGCGTCTCCATGACCACGCCGTCGGAATCGGCCAACAGCACGGCATAGCCGGTCGCATTTTGCGCGACGGTGGCCTGAGCGCGTGCGGCACTGAGTTCAGCTCTGGCGGCATCCGCCGCGGCTTTTATCTGGTTATACTCCGAGGCAGAGACAGCACCTGTTGCCACCAGGCCGCGATAGCGCGCCTCATCGCTGGTGGCTTTTCTCGCCCGGGCCTGGGCGGCATCCACCGCCTGCTGCTGTGCTTGTGCCTGTAACTTCAGGTCAACCGGATCCAGACGCATTAACGGCTGGCCCTGCTTAACGGTCTGCCCCGTATCAACAAGGCGTTCAAGGATTTTGCCCTGAACCCGGAAACCGAGATCGCTTTGCGTTCTGGCAACGACCACACCCGTAAACGCGCGGGACGCATCGTTCGCCGGTTCAACGGAAGCGGATCTGACAAGCGGTGGCTGGGTGCGCGGATCGTCGGTGGCGGGGTTATCACCGCATGCCACCAGGGCGAAAGGGAGGAGACAAACGGCAAAACGGGCGGAATGAAGCCTGAGCATGGGGAAACCTTATCGTATCAAAGGACGGTTTCCGCATTCTCAGACCATTGACCAATAAAGTCAATGGTCACAAATCAGGGGGCCAGGCTTCGTAAAATCAGGGAAGGGAGGAGGAGTGCTGCGGTCGGGGCGGTTTCGAGGTTATATTGCAACTGCACGGGGTTGATGAAAGGGCACATCACCATGTATATAGCGTAGGTCACCTCATCCAGGGGCGTTTTTCTTTCGAACTCCCCGCTTTGGCGGCCTTCAACAATGATGCTTTCAATCAGTTTCATCAGGCTCTCGGTATACCGCTCGGTAGACGGCCACTTATCCCGCGCGGCAACGGCGGCGATGTCATAAAGTTTACGATCGTGGAAAAAGAGTTCGCTGCCAGCCTCGGTTAACGCCCGGAAAAGGCGGCGCATTTTTTCACTGGCCGACGGCGCGTCGGCGATGGCTGTTTCCACCGCCGTCATGATCAGCGCCAGGCGGTTAGCGCAGATAACCTCGCCAATTGCCTGTTTGGAATCGAAAAATTTATAGATATAGGCTTTTGAAAAACCGATGGATTTAGCCAGTTCTGCCACGGTGGTTTTTTCATAGCCGTAATGGCCGAAGTGCTCAAAAGCCGCTTCGACGATTTGCTCGCGGACAGAGTGGTCAAGGGGACCACGCGTTGATGGGGTGTTCATATTTTTCGTCATTGTTTCAGCTTAGCGCGACGGGCATCAGTTGACAACGAGTGACCATTGTATGATTTGGTCACTCTTTTAATCATGTATTTTTCAGTGCTGTGAGCCTGAGTGTATCACTCTTTGCCCGGAGTTATTGCAGAAGCCCGGAGAGATGAAGGATCCTATAACCCCAGATCGCTCAGGGACGGGTGATCGTCCGGGCGTCTGCCCAGCGGCCAGTGAAAGAGCCGTTCAGATTCCTTGATGGGCATATCGTTGATGCAGGCAAAACGCCGCTTCATGAGGCCGTCCGGCTCGAACTCCCAGTTTTCATTGCCGTAAGAGCGGAACCAGTTCCCTGAATCATCATGCCATTCATAGGCATAGCGTACGGCGATGCGGTTGTCGGTAAATGCCCAAAGCTCTTTTATCAGGCGATAATCCAGCTCTTTCTTCCATTTCCGCTCAAGGAACGCCTGCGCCTCCGCGCGATTCGTGGCGAACTCCGCACGGTTACGCCACTGCGTGTCCAGCGAATAGGCCAGTGCGATTTTTGCCGGGTCGCGGCTGTTCCAGCCATCTTCTGCCAGCCTGACTTTTTCTATGGCGCTTTCACGGGTAAACGGCGGTAAAGGGGGGCGTGTGTTCATCTCGGCTACCTCGGGTTGATAGTATGTAGACAGGTCTGTCTACTTGCGTTAATCTATGCCTGTAAATACCGTCTGTCAACACACTGTTTGAGGCCAGATAAGCGTGAATACTCTCACTACGAATAATGATCAAAAAGTCAGCGTCAGAGATAAAATATTACTCACCGCGCACGAACTCTTTTATTCCACCGGGTTCAGAGCAACGGGCGTTGATACGCTTATCAAACAGGCAAAAGTGACTAAAGTGACGTTTTATCGCCATTTCCCGAGTAAGAGTTTGCTTATTCTTGCCTATCTGCAATATCGGCACGAGCTGTGGATTACCTGGTTTGAAACCACGCTTCGACAATATCTCGAAGAGGGGCGGGCTGCATCGGACGCATTAGCTGCAACGCTTAACGGGTGGTTTATTTCCCCGTTGTTTCATGGCTGTGCGTTTATTAATGCCAGCGCAGAAGCAAAATCAGAATCAGAAGACAATGAAAGTGAAATAAAAGCCATTTGCCGCAACCATAAATCTGAAACCCGGGAAAAAATTGCCTCCCTCACCGGTATTGCCGATGAGGCTATTAACACGCAGATTTTAATGCTGATAGACGGTGCCATCATACATGCGCAAATGGGTATGGATACCAAAGAGGTGGTCAGCCAGTTGCGAAGGGGACTTGAAGCGCTGATACCGCGCTAATTACGGCTTTGCGTGCGCAGCCAAACCTCGGGAATGGCTGCGCCGTACGATTCAGATCTTAGTGAGGCTTTGCAGGAATTCGTCCACCTGCTGAGGAGTGGCTGAATCGGCCTGATAGAGGATATCGAGCGTCACGTTTTTAAGGCCACAGAAGCCAAACACCCCTTCAACAATCTGGGTCTGAATGGCACCGGAATAACCGTGCTTATCGAACCCGGCCAGATCGCTGCCCGCCGTTGCGACCAGGCGCACGGGCACATCACGTAAATTACCCACAATGCGACCATCTTCAGCCACTTTATAGGCCCAGTTCACGGTCAGCACCCGATCAAACCAGCCTTTCAGAAGGGCGGGAACGGACCACCAGTAAATCGGGAAGACAAATACCAGCATATCCGCGCGCTCGACACGCTGCTGCTCGCGCAGCACCTCGTCCGGCAGCGCGCGGGCATCGCCGTGGTAGAGGTCAAGATCGGGTCGAATCATGGTCGGGGAAAAACCTTCGGCATGCAGATCGGCTATTTCAACCTGCGTACCCTGTTCCTGTAACTTCCCGGCAATTCGCTGCGCGAGGGATTGGGATAACGAATTTTCGACCGGGTGAGCCGTCACGATCAGGGCAGTATTGATGGCGTTTGATGCAGACATAGAGACCTCAACAGGGTGAGTGAAGATGCCTCTATGTTACTATTGGTAACTTAACTGTCAATCTGGCAGGGCACTCATTTTGTGCTGTCCAGATAGGTATTGAGGACGCCGGTCATCGCGCCGCTGAGCATCTCTTCGGCAACGTTACGCGCGAGAATCCCATTTCCGGCAGCCGTACTGAGCGCATCCGCGGCCCCAATAATGGCCGTCAGGGCCGCTTCACCTGTTACCCCTTGCAGCACAATAAAAGGGGCAAGCGCCATCCGCAGGCAGTCTGCGCAGTCGGCCACGCAGGCCTCGCGGAAAATCTGCAGCGCCCGCGAGCCGGACAGAGCCGCCGCTATGGGGCCCGTTTCGGGGCCCGCAGAGATCGCGCAATCGATATACGCGGCGCTGAAAAAACGGATCGTCTGTGCCAGCGTTTTATTGTCTCTGTTCAACGTCTCGCGAAATTTCTTGAGCTGCCTGTCGCTGAAGTCCTGATAGAGCGCCATCAGCAGCCCTTCACGATCGCCAAAATGATCGTAAGGAATGGGTTTGGTGACGTTGGCGCGCTCGGCCAGGAAACCCAGCGTAAGGGCCTCAGTGCCTTGCTGGCGCACAATTCCGCGCGCGACTTCCAGCAGCTGTGCGCGGCGTTCTTCTTTTCTTAAGCGCTTAACAACCATCTTTTCCTCAAATCAGTTAACTACCAAAGGTAGTTTACACGTTTTACTGAACGGATGAGAAGCTCATTGCGCGGCTTTTTCCTGCTGAGCCATGTCGAGCACGCTGGCGCTTGCCGGGTCGAACAGCGCAAGGCTCTCAATCTGGTTGAGCATAATCACCTTTCTGAAATCCATCGCACTTCTGGGCTCAGAGTCGAGGGTGATGTCATGCCCGTCATACCATTTGCTGTAGTTATTTTCGATGCGAAAATTCATCGTCTGGCGATCGCGATAGCCACTCAGCATGGGAATAAGCACGATATTGGCCGTTTTCTCATATTCCAGCGTCGCCGTATGGATCATGCCGACATAGATACGCCCCGACCGTAGCGTCACCTGCGCCAGCTCGCCTTGCTCCATGCACTGATAAAGCAGTTGTTCAATCCCGCTCGCCTGCGCCAGGCGCTTATAGAGCTTTTTCCTGCCTTCACCGTCCAGTCGGGCGCTGCCCGCCCAGTTTGAGCGGTAAAGACAAAACAGGATGGCGAAGGCCAGCATCACCACTACGGGCGCCTGGATGCCCAGGAAACTCCAGTTCATAAAGTCCATTTGCCAGTCGGCATAACGCTCTGACGTAAAGTGGAAGGTGTTGTCAGCCGCGGAGAGGGCGAGCAGCAGCAGCCAGAGCAGCCCGGTGGCGATCACGCCTTGCAGAACGAAGATCGAGCCGTAAAGGGCAACCAGAAAATAGACATCCCAGCCGAAGGATCGCTTGATTTTGAAGCGGGTAGAGAGGTCGCGGCTGGTGTACCAGTACCCGCAGACCATCAGCACCATAAATATCGCCGTTCCCATATTACGCCCTCTTTAACGCATTGACGTGGCGCAGAAAATCCTGGCGTACCTCGTTGCTTTTATAGTTCACCGAGGCATTACCATCCTGGTCGATGATAATCCGGTCGCCATCCTCAACGGCTTCAATGATTTCCTGCTGACTCATCACCTGAAGTAACGATTCCGGGCTGGAGAAAAGGGAGAGAAAGAAACGTCTCATCGCATGTCATCCTTATGAATAAAAAGAATAAGCCTGGAAGAGAACGGGGGAATTTACCTTAGGGTTAACCTGAAAAAGTAGCCCGATGGCGGTCAGCCCTTATTGCGCCTCGAGTTCCGGCACGAAAGTAACTTGCCCAACTCACTGATAATTAAAATAATAAAAATATATTTCCGTACAAACTTGGACAAATAACTCGAATTGTGTAAGTTTTAATTATGCGCTTACGCTACGTTGTTTACCGCCAGGATGTGACCCATGAACCTTTTGCCTGACGTCATCAGTCGGTTTGTTGATTACTACACCGCGCTGGATTCCCAGCCGCCCTCGGCGCTGGCGGGGCTTTACCATCCCGATGCCACGCTTATCGATCCGTTTGGTGAACATAACGGCCTGTTCGCCCTGCAACGCTATTTCACCCATCTGCTGGCGAATGTCGAACACTGTCGTTTCACGCTTGATTCCCCTTTGATCGGCGAGCATCGCTTTGTTGTCACCTGGGTCATGCACTGGTCGCACCCGCGCATTGCCGGTGGCGAGCCTCTGGAACTGCCTGGCTGCTCCGTGGTGGACGTGGAAAAGGATCGGATTATTCGCCAGCGGGACTACTACGATGCCGGAGAGATGATCTACGAACATCTGCCTTTGCTTGGCTGGGCGGTTCGCGGCGTGAAGCGGAGGGTGAAATCATGATGACGGTCCTGATCACCGGCGCCAGTTCAGGCATTGGGGCGGGGCTGGCGCAATCTTTTGCCCGTGACGGTCACCATGTCATCGCCTGCGGGCGGGATCCGGCGCGTCTGGAAGCCCTGCATCAGCACAGTTCAAACATTACGGTACGCCTGTTCGATATGACAGACAGGGACGCCTGTCGCCAGGCGCTGACGGGCTGCGCGGCCGACCTGACGATCCTCTGTGCCGGAACCTGCGAATATCTGGAACACGGCGTGGTGGACGCCGCGCTGGTAGAGCGGGTGATGACCACTAACTTTCAGGGGCCTGTCAATTGCCTTGCCGCGCTGCAGCCACAGCTTGTGGCCGGTAACCGCGTGGTGCTGGTGAGCTCTATGGCTCACTGGCTGACGTTTCCACGCGCTGAAGCGTACGGTGCATCTAAAGCCGCGCTCACCTGGTTTGCGCAGAGCCTGCGTCTCGACTGGGAGCCAAAAGGGATTGCAGTCACCGTGGTATCGCCCGGTTTTGTCGACACCCCGTTGACCCGCAAAAATGATTTCGCTATGCCGGGCAGGGTGAGCGTTGAAGAGGCGGTAAAAGCCATTCGCCGTGGCCTGGAAAAAGGTAAAAACCACATCGCGTTTCCAGCGGGATTTGGTCTGATGCTGCGGCTGCTTTCCGGGCTGCCAGCGTTCTTACAGCGCGCACTGCTGCGCAGGATGGTGCGCTCATGAAGATCGCCATTATCGGCAGCGGCATCGCCGGGCTGACCTGCGCCTGGCGCCTTGCCGGCCATCATGAGGTCACCCTGTTTGAAGCCGGTGCCACCCCCGGCGGCCATACCGCCACGGTTGACGTGCCGACGCCGCAGGGTACCTACGCCATCGACACCGGTTTTATCGTCTACAACGACCGCACCTATCCGCGCTTTATGGGGCTGCTTAGCGAGCTGGGCATCAGCGGGCAAAAAACGCAGATGAGCTTCTCGGTACACAATCCGCAAAGTGGGCTGGAGTACAACGGCCACACCCTGACGACGCTCTTTGCACAACGTCGTAACCTGGTGAACCCGGCGTTCTGGCGTCTGCTTGGGGAGATTGTCCGTTTTAATCGCCTGGCGAAACAGGCTCTGAAAGAGGACGTGGAGCCCGGCGCGACGCTGCAAACGTTCCTGGAACAGCATCGCTTTACGCCGTTCTTTGCGCGTCATTATATTCTCCCGATGGGGGCGGCCATCTGGTCGTCGTCGCTACAGGAAATGAAACGTTTTCCGCTGCCGCTCTTTTTACGCTTCTTTGAGAATCATGGTCTGCTGGATATCACTCAGCGCCCGCAGTGGTACGTGGTGCCCGGCGGCTCGCGGGAGTATATCCGCGCTATTCTGGCACAGCTGGGTGACCGGCTCACGCTGCACCTCAACGCGCCGGTGCAGCGGGTAAGCCGTGATGCACAGGGGGTCACCCTCCATCTTGAAGAATCGAGCCACCGTTTTGATCAGGTGATTTTTGCCTGTCACTCCGCCCAGGCGCTGACCATCCTCGACGCACCTTCCGCCGCTGAGCAGGAGGTGCTGGGCGATATTGGCTGGCAACGTAACGAGGTGGTGCTGCACAGCGATCCGCGCTGGCTGCCGGTGCGTCAGCGCGCCTGGGCCAGCTGGAACTACCGCCTGAGCGAACAGGATCAGGCCAGCGCCTGCGTAACGTACAACATGAATATCTTGCAGGGGCTGCCCGCCGGTAGCCCGCTGTTCTGCGTCACCTTAAACCCGGAAACGCCAGTGGACGAACGCTTCGTGCTGCGGCGCTTCGTGTATGAACATCCGCTGTTTAACCCGCAAAGCTGGCGGGCACAGGCGCGCCGCAGCGAAATCAACGGTCACCAGCGGAGCTGGTTCTGCGGCGCGTACTGGTACAACGGCTTTCATGAAGATGGCGTGCGCAGCGCGCTGGATGTCGTCAATGCGATAACAGCCGGGGAGGGAAACCGATGAACAGTTGCCTCTATCACGGCGTATTACGCCACCGCCGTCTCCAGCCGAAAACGCATGAGTTCAGCTACGGCGTCTTTATGGCCTGGCTCGATCTCGACGAACTGGAGAAGTTGCCCACCGTTGGCGTGCGGCGCAACCGGTTTGCCGCCGCATCGTTCCATGATGCGGATTATCCGCTGGGTTCGCCGCTTAAAGAGAACGTGCTGAATCGGCTGGAAAGCCTGACCGGCGAACGTCCTGAGGGGCGGGTGATGCTCCTGACGCAGCTGCGCTACTTCGGCTTTCATTTTAATCCCGTCAATTTTTACTACTGCTATGACCCGGCAGAGACGCTGCGCTGGGTGCTGGCCGAAGTGCGCAATACGCCCTGGAACGAACGACATTATTACGCCGTCAATGGTCAGCACGCCCAGCCCACGGAGAAAGCCTTTCACGTTTCTCCGTTTAACCCCATGGACATGATTTACCACTGGCGCTTCAACAACCCGGATAACACGCTGCATATGCACATTGAAAATCATCAGGCGTCAAAGGTATTTGATGCCACGCTGGCGCTTCGCCGCGCACCGCTGACCCGCCCGGCACTGCGTGGACTGCTGCTGCGTATTCCGCTGATGACACTCAAAACCGTTTTCGCGATTTACTGGCAGGCGCTGCGGCTGTGGCTTAAGCGCATGCCTCTGTATAACCATCCTGTCAGCAGGAGTGAACGCTCATGACCGATCCTGTCTTCGCGCTTGAACCCGATATCCCGCGCAACGTTCGCGTCGCGCGCTGGCTGCTCTTTCGCGTGCTGAGCGGCCTTCGTGGCGGCTCGCTCACGCTGCGTGAAGGGGCGCAGACCTTTCATTTCGGTGAGCTGTCTGCCGCGCTGCATGCCGACGTGCAGATCCTCAGCCCGGGCGTCTACTGGCGCGTCCTGACCGGGGGCAGCCTGGCTGCGGCGGAAGCCTGGATGGATGGCGAATGGGAAACCACGCAGCTCACGCCGCTTCTGCAACTGCTTGCGCTAAACAGCCAGGTACTGGGGCGGCTCGAAAACGGGTTCCGCCTGCTTGGCAGACCGCTGGAGCGGCTTCGCCACTGGACGCGGCGCAACTCCCGGGCGCAGGCGCGGGAAAACATTGCGGCACATTACGATCTGGGTAACGCGTTTTATGCCCATTTTCTGGACAAGGAGTTGCTCTATTCCAGCGCGCTGTTTAGCGGGGAGGAGCAGGATCTTAGCGACGCGCAGCGGGCGAAAATGGCGCGTCTGTGCGAACAGCTGGCGCTGAACCCCAGCGATCATCTGCTGGAGATTGGTACCGGCTGGGGGGCGATGGCGGAATACGCGGCCCGTCACTACGGCTGCCGGGTGACCACTACCACGCTGTCGCAGGAGCAGTATCGCTGGGCGACAGAGCGGATTGCCCGGGCCGGTCTGCAGGACCGCGTTGAGGTGTTGCTCTGCGACTATCGCGATTTAACCGGCGAGTACGACAAGCTGGTGTCGATTGAGATGATTGAAGCCGTCGGGCAACGCTATCTGCCAACGTTCTTCCGCACCTGTCAGGCGCGTCTGCGTCCGGGTGGGCGCATGGCGATTCAGGCCATCACCATTCAGGATCAGCGGTATCGCGACTACAGCAAAAGCGTGGATTTTATTCAGCGGTATATCTTCCCCGGCGGCTTTTTGCCGAGCATAACGGCGATGAATGCGCTGATGACGCGCCACACCGATTTTGTGGTGCGCAACCTGTTTGATATGGGGCCGGACTACGCGCGCACGCTGGCGCACTGGCGTCAGCGCTTTCTCCATGCCTGGCAGGAGATTGAAAAACTGGGATTTGATGAGCGGTTTCGCAGGATGTGGCTCTATTACTTTGGCTACTGCGAAGCCGGGTTTAACGCCCGCACCATCAGCGTGGTGCAACTGACCGCCGAGCGCGTATGAAACGTTACGTGCAGGTTTTCGCCATGGCTATCGCGTTCGATCTCTACTGGACGCTGGTGGTGCTGTTTCGCGAGCGTGGCCTGATTATCTGGTGCGTGCTGGCGATCTTCGCCTGCCTGATGTTGCCGCCTGCACACCGCGTTTATGCCATTCTGCTGGCACTCGCGGGCACTCTGCTGGATGCACTCTGGGCGCTGACGGGGCTGATCGCCTTCACCGGTGAATCGCTGATGCCCGTGTGGATGGTGGCGCTGTGGCTGATGTTTGCCACCGTCTGGACGCAGCTCACCCGCACCACAACGTTACCCGGCTGGATGCTGATGCTGCTGGCTTCCGTGGGCGGTCCGGTGGCGTATCTTATCGGTGAGCGGCTCGGTGCCATCGCCTTTCTGGAGCCAACCTTTATCGTCGTCAGCTGGATGGTGCCGGGCTGGCTGGTGCTGATGCTGTTTTACCACTTGCTGACAGGGAGGCAACAATGAGAGCCGCACTCCTGTTCCTCTGGCTCATCACCCTGACGCCTTTCGCCCAGGCAACCGACTGGCTTGGCTGGCGTAAGGTGGGGGATGCCACGCTGACCTGGGGGCCTTTCACCGTTTATACCTCCCAGTTGCGCACCCCTGAAGGGCGCTACACCGGCAAGATGCAGGATCAGGCGCTCATTATCTCCTACGCGCGTGACATCGACAGTGAAGACCTGGTCGAGGCAACCCGCGACCAGTGGCGAGCACAGGGGGTTTTGCAGCAGGAACCGCAGAGCGAAGCCTGGCTGCGAATGCTTGCCTCGCTGTGGCCGGATGTCGGGCCGGGGGCGCAGCTGGCGTTCGTGCTTAACGATAAGCAGGGACAGTTCTGGTACCGCGCGCCTGCCGCATCGGGCACTTTCAGACCCCTGGGGCCGCCTCAGTCGCAAGCGTTCAGCACCCGTTTTCTGGGGATCTGGCTTGATCCCCGCACGCAATACCCTGAGCTGCGTCAGCAGTTAATCGGAGGACAACAATGAAACGTTTTTTGATCATGGCGCTGGGTGTGACGATGTTGCTGGCAGGCTGCAGCACGGACGTGACGGAGTACCGCCAGCAGCAGCCGCGGCTTGATATATTCCACTATTTTCAGGGCAAAACGGAAGCGTGGGGGATGGTGCAGGATCGCAGCGGGAAGCAGCTCCGCCGCTTCCACGTGGAGATTGCCGGGGACGTGATTGGCGACACGCTGACGCTGAATGAACATTTTGTCTACGACGATGGTGAAAAACAGCAGCGGGTATGGCATATCCGCCGCGTGGCGACCGATCGTTATGAGGGCACGGCGGGCGATATTGACGGCGTGGCGACGGGGCAGGCGGCGGGCAATGCCTTCAATTGGCGGTACAGCATGAACGTGAAGGCCAACGGCAGCACCTGGCTGCTGCACTTCGACGACTGGATGTACCTGCAGGATGGTACACACCTGTTTAATAAAACCGAGATGAAGAAATTTGGCGTCACCGTCGCCACGGTGACGCTGTTCTTTACCCGCAAGGCGTAACGTTACTCGTGGGGAGGGGCGTTTTTACTGCCTGAGTAAATGAAAAACAGCGCAATACCCAGGCAGAGGACGGCGGCCAGTCGGCTCATCGAAAACGGAATGGCCGCATTGCCCAGCCAGCCAAAGTTATCAATCAGCATACTCATGGTGAGCTGACCAAAAATTACCGCGACCGTGGCGACGGCGGTGCCGATGCGTTGCACCGCCAACACCATGATCACAATGTACGGTACGCCAAACATTGCCCCGAGAAGCTGCCATTTCGGCACGTCCAGCAGGGTGACTGTCTGTTTTGGTTCAAAGAAAAAAATCAGCAGGGCGGTGACCAGCGCGCCAACGGAGAACGTCAGGAACGCGCTTTTGAATACGCCCACGCGGCTGCCAAGTTGCCCGTTGATCGCCGCCTGAACGCTTAGCGTCGCGCCGCCGCACACGGCCAGAATAATCATCATCAGTGTCATCGTGTTACCCCTGTGCGACCAGAATCAGTGCCGCAATTATAAAACCCAGCGCGACGACTCGTTTCGCGTTGATCTTCCTGTGCGGTGTCCCCAGCAGACCGTAATGGTCGATCAGCAGGCTTTTAAAAACCTGCCCTGCCAGAATGCCAATCATCGTCAGGGCGATGCCGATGGCCGGGGTGGCGAGGGTCAGGATCACCACGTACACCGGGCCAAGTACCCCGCCGAGCAACTGCCAGCCAGGTTGGGCAAAAAACGACGGGCTGTTGCGCGGGCTGAAGAACAGCATCAGCAGAAACGTCAGCGCGGCGCCGACGCCAAAAATGCTGAACGTGGCCCATAAATCACCGACTTTTCCACCCAACGGCCCCAGCAGGCCAGCCTCTACGGAAAGCCCCATCCCCCCGGCAATCACCAGTAAAATCAAAACAAGCTGCATTGTTATTCCTCCGTTTTGCAGGCGGAGAAGATTACGTCGGTCTGGTCATGAGAAAAATGCCATAATGCAGGAAACACCTTTGCAGGATATGCACGAATGTACGACGCCGGGAGCATGAACCTCCGTTCGCTGAAGATTTTTATCGCGGTTTTTGAAGCCGAAAATTTTTCCGTGGTCGCGCGTCGCGAGGGCCTTTCCGCCTCGCAGGTTTCGCGCATTATCCACCAGCTTGAGGACGCACTCGGCCAGCAGCTTTTTTACCGCAATACCCGGGCGGTGATCCCCACAGAAAGTGGTCATCTGTTTATCCGCTATGCCAGGGAGATGATGACGAGTTTTGAGGAGGCTCGTCGGGAGCTGGATGCACGTGCAACGGAGCCTTCCGGCACGATCCGCATTAATGCACCGGTCTTTTTCGGCCAGCGGCACATTGCGCCAGGGCTGCCTGGTCTGACGGCGCGCTATCCGCGGCTGAATATCGAGCTGACGCTGACCGATGATTTTATCGACCCGCACAAGAATGCCGCCGACGTGATCTTTCGCATCGGCGTGCTGACGGACTCCACCTTTCACGCGCGCATTTTTGGTCAGCAGCGCTACCATCTGGCCGCCTCGCCGGACTATCTGCGACAGCACGGCGCACCGCAAGGGCCGGACGATCTGGCGCATCATAAATGCCTGGTCTACCGTGGTTCGTCGGGGCCTAACCGCTGGCTGTTGCGCGGTGCGGGGGAGGAGTGGGTGCACTACCCGGTGATGCCATTAATGACGTCAAATAATGCGGAATCGCTGCTTGCTGCCGCGCTGGGCGGGATGGGGATTGTGCTGTTTCCGGACTGGCTGATTGGCGACCGCGTGCAGCAGGGCGAACTGATCGCACTCCTGCCAGGGCTGGAGTGCGCCATTCATACGGAGCCCCTGAATATTGCGGCGATCTACCCAAACGCGCGGCATCCGCCCCTTAACGTCAGGGCGGTGATTGATCATTACGTCGGGTGTTTCGGTACGCCGCTCTACTGGCAAACGCAGGGCAGGTGATTACGCGCCAAGCTCGTTGCGGATAATCGCGGCTCCGGCGCTCAGCGCCTTCAGCTTACCGTTGGCAACCTGACGGGAAAGCGGCGCCATACCGCAGTTGGTTGACGGGTAAAGCTTGTCGGCATCGACAAACTGCAGCGCTTTACGCAGGGTGTCAGCCACTTCTTCCGCGGTTTCAATGGTGTTGGTTGCCACGTCGATGGCGCCTACCATCACTTTTTTGCCGCGGATCAGCTCCAGTAGATCCATCGGCACGCGGGAGTTGTGACACTCCAGCGAGATGATGTCGATATTCGATGTCTGAAGCTTAGGAAACGCCTCTTCATACTGACGCCATTCTGAGCCAAGGGTCTTTTTCCAGTCGGTATTGGCCTTGATGCCGTATCCGTAACAGATGTGCACCGCTGTTTCGCATTTCAGCCCTTCAATGGCACGCTCCAGCGCCGCAATCCCCCAGTCGTTGACCTCATCAAAAAAGACATTAAATGCCGGCTCATCAAACTGAATGATATCGACACCTGCGGCCTCTAACTCTCTTGCCTCCTGATTGAGGATTTTAGCGAACTCCCAGGCCAGCTTTTCGCGGCTTTTATAGTGCGCGTCGTAAAGGGTGTCGATCATGGTCATTGGCCCCGGCAGGGCCCACTTGATTGGCTTATCCGTGAGCTGGCGTAAGTATTTTGCGTCGTCCACGAACACCGGTTTTTGACGCGCCACGGCGCTGACCACCGTCGGCACGCTCGCATCGTAGCGGTTACGAATGCGCACGGTCTGACGGTTTTCAAAATCCACGCCGCTGAGGTGTTCAATAAAGGTGGTCACAAAGTGCTGGCGCGTCTGTTCGCCATCGCTGACGATATCAATCCCCGCGCGGATCTGCTCATCAAGCGATAAACGCAGCGCATCCTGCTTACCGGCCAGTAACTCCTGATCCTCTAATTTCCACGGTGACCACAGCGTTTCAGGTTGTGCAAGCCAGGTTGGCTTAGGCAGGCTGCCAGCGGTTGACGTCGGGAGCAATGTTTTCATATGTATAACCCTTTTAAATTCGATTAATTAACGCGCGTAGTTATCAGACCACTGCTCGAGTACGTGTTTGTAAGGTTTGATAAATTGTTCTTCCGTGAATTTACCCTGCTCAATGGCCAGCTGGCTGCGTTCAACACGGTCGTAAACAATTTTGGTTAATGAGTGATCCTGCTGATTCAGATCGGGGCGATAGCAGTGTCCTGCCGCCGAGTTAGCGTTATAAATTTCCGGGCGATAGATCTTCTGGAACGTCTCCATCGTGCTGATGGTGGCGATCAGTTCAAGATTGGTGTAATCACTGAGCAAATCGCCGGTGAAGAAGAAGGCAAACGGCGCCACGCTGTTTTCAGGCATGAAATAGCGTACCTTCAGGCCCATTTTCGCGAAGTACTGCTCCGTCAATGACTCGCCATCCGGCGTGTACTCAATGCCCAGCACCGGGTGCTGGTTACCCGTGCGACGATAAGTGTCTTTGCTGGACACGCTCAGGCAAATCACCGGTGCTTTTTTGAAATTCTCCCGGTATTCCGGTGAATTAACAAAATGGCGGAAGATATTGCCGTGCAAGACACCAAACTTCTCCGGAATGGTGAAATGGGGCTGGTTTTTATTATGCTCCAGCAGCAGGACGCTGAAATCGTAATCGCGCACGTAAGAGGAGAAGTTATTGCCGACAATACCGTCGATGCGTTCATTGGTTTTTTTATCGACGATTGTGGTTTGCAATATTTCAATGGCCGGGAAGGTTTTCTCCCCACCAATATTCAGATCCACAGAGACGATCTCAAGCTCGACCGCGTAACGATCGGCATTGGGGTTATCCCAGCGCGCCAGGGCGTTAAAGCGGTTATTGATCATCACCAGGGTATTACGCAGGTTCTCCTGACGTTTTTCCCCGCGGGCGAGGTTGGCAAAGTTGGTGGTCGTACGCGTATTCTCTGACGGGTTATAATTTTCATCGAAGCAACTGCGCTTAAGGGTAAATGTAAAAGCTTTACTCATCTTGGTTATGCATCCTAAGTTCATGTTGCCAGGAAGTTATCAATGCATAATTTATGCCTGACGCGGTGGCGCAGGGGAAGTGACTTAATTTCACAGCAACATGAGCGAACTTCATGAACTGCTCAGTTCCAGTTATACTGCCCAAAATTTCCAACCGGTTTAAACACACTCATGACAAAACTCACCTTACAAGAGCAGATGCTGAAAGCGGGCTTAGTCTCCAGCAAGAAAATGGCCAAAGTTCAGCGCACGGCCAAGAAATCCCGCGTGCAGGCGCGTGAGGCCAGAGAGGCGGTAGAAGAGAACAAAAAAGCGCAGCTTGAGCGTGACAAACAGTTGAGCGAGCAGCAAAAACAGGCCGTGCTCGCCAAAGAGTTTAAGGCGCAGGTGAAGCAGTTGATTGAGATGAACCGCATCACGGTGGCAAAAGGCAACATCACCTTTAACTTCACCGACGGCAATTTGATCAAAAAAATCGAGGTGGATAAGGCAACCCAGACCCAGTTAATTAACGGTCGTCTGGCCATCGCACGTCTGGTGATTAACGCTAATGGCGATTGCGAATACGCCATTATCCCGGCGGTGGTGGCGGATAAAATTGCCCAGCGCGATGCCGACAGTATTGTGTTAAATAGCGCCCTGAGTCAGGAAGAGCAGGATGAAGACGATCCGTATGCCGATTTCAAAATCCCTGACGATTTGATGTGGTAAGACGGTTCAGAACGGTGCGGCGTGACGGGCGTTAACCGGCTCGCCGCTCACCGGATGAATAAAATTCAACTGACTGGCATGCAGCATCAGCCTCGGCGTTGTTCCGCTGCCAGGCCACGTCCGTCCTCCATATAAATCGCAGCCTAAAATCGGGTGGCCCAGCAGCTGACAGTGAATGCGCAACTGGTGGGTTCGCCCCGTTTCAGGCGTCAGTTCTACCCGCGTGAGCGGCATCGCCGCGTTTTGATGCAGGCGTTCCACCACCCGATAGCGGGAACGGGCGGGTTTGCCGTTAACGGCACAGATCGACATCAGCGGAAACAGCGCCGGGTCTTTGGCAATCGGCGCGTCAATTATCCCTTCATTGTTTTCCAGGTGGCCGCAAAGCAGGGCGCTGTAGACTTTTTCCACGCTGCGCTGGCTGAACTGCTGACACAGCGCGGCGTTGATCGGCTTATTACGTGCAATCACCATCAGGCCGGACGTGCCAAAATCCAGGCGATGCACCAGCGTGCAGCCAGGAAAGTTTTGAACCAGACGATAGTGCACCGAATCGAGATTTTGCGGATTTTTACCCGAGAGGCTAAGCAGACCGGAAGGTTTATTGATCAGCAGCAGATGTTCATCCTGCCAGAGGATCTCAATGTCGTCATGACACGGTGGGGCAATAAAAGAATCAATAATCGCAGACATCAGGCCGCCCGGCTGGAGAGTGGGAGCGGATGATAACGAAATGCGGGAGAAAAGAAAAACCCTCTCACCGGGCGGTGAGAGGGGGAAATCTTAGGCAGCCACCAGGCTGTCGATCGCGGCTTTCGCGTCGGTCTGTGCTTTGGTCGCCACTTCAGGACCGTAAGCGATACCTTCTGCAAACACGAAGTTCACGTCGGTGATCCCGATGAAGCCCAGGAACAGGCTCATGTAAGGCGCAACCAGGTCGGTTGGGGTATCTTTATGAATACCGCCACGGCTGGTCAGCACGATGGCACGCTTGCCTTTCACCAGACCTTCCGGGCCATTTTCGGTGTAACGGAAGGTAACGCCAGCGCGAGCCACCAGGTCGAAGTAGTTCTTCAGCTGGGTTGGGATGTTGAAGTTGTACATTGGGGCGTTGATCACGATAACGTCGTGCGCCTGCAGTTCAGCAATCAGCTCATCAGAGAGCGCCAGGGCTTCCTGCTGGCGTGGGCTCAGCGGTGCATCGCTTGGACGCAGCGCGCCAACCAGCTCGCCATCCAGCACAGGAATTGGGTTTGCAGCCAGGTCACGCACGGTGATTTGGTCTGCGGAATGGTGTTCACGCCACTGTTCAACGAAGTAATCAGACAGCTGACCAGACTGAGAGTACCCTGCCAGAATACTGGATTTCAAAACTAATACTTTGCTCATGGGTGATTCCTGTTTTGCATTTGATTGAAGGGGGTTGCCCCGTTGCTTGTTGACACTTTATTCACAATCCTGCCACAGAGATAGCGCAATATATCGAAGCCTATGTTCGAATTTTTTGAATAAGGCGTGGAAAGCGCTGATGTGGTACTCTATAGCAATCATTACAAAGAGATTTTATCCGGCAGTGCACTGCCCGTTAATGCTATGACAGAACAACAAAAATTGACCTTCCCGATGCTCCTGCAACAGCTTGATTCACTGATGCTGCGCGATAAACAGCGCTTTGCTCGCCGCTTGCACGGGGTGAAGAAGGTTAAAAATCCTGATGCACAACAGGCCATTTTCCAGGAGATGGCGAAAGAGATTGAACAGGCGGCAGGGAAAGTTGTGCTGCGCGAAGCGGCACGTCCGGCAATCACTTATCCGGAAAATCTGCCCGTCAGTCAGAAAAAGCAGGAGATCCTCAACGCGGTGCGCGACCACCAGGTGGTGATCGTGGCGGGGGAGACCGGCTCGGGGAAAACCACACAGCTGCCAAAAATCTGTATGGAGCTCGGCCGCGGAGTGAAGGGCCTGATTGGTCATACCCAGCCGCGTCGTCTGGCGGCGCGTACCGTGGCGAACCGTATTGCCGAGGAGCTGCAAACGGAGCCGGGCGGCTGCATCGGTTATAAGGTGCGTTTCAGCGACCATGTGAGCGATAACACCATGGTCAAGCTGATGACCGACGGTATCCTGCTGGCGGAAATTCAGCAGGATCGTCTGCTGATGCAGTACGACACCATCATTATTGATGAGGCGCACGAGCGCAGTCTGAACATCGACTTCCTGCTCGGCTACCTTAAAGAGCTACTGCCGCGTCGTCCGGATCTGAAAATTATAATCACTTCCGCGACCATCGACCCGGAGCGTTTCTCAAAACATTTCAATAACGCACCGATTATTGAAGTCTCCGGCCGTACCTATCCGGTAGAAGTGCGCTATCGCCCGATCGTGGAGGAGGCGGAGGATACCGAGCGCGACCAGTTGCAGGCTATTTTCGATGCCGTTGACGAACTGGGCAATGAGAGCGCGGGCGACATTCTGATTTTTATGAGTGGCGAGCGTGAGATCCGCGATACCGCCGACGCGCTCAGCAAGCGCGATCTGCGCCACACGGAAATTTTGCCACTTTACGCACGTCTCTCCAACAGTGAACAGAACCGCGTGTTCCAGCCGCACAGCGGGCGCCGCATCGTGCTGGCAACCAACGTGGCGGAAACCTCGCTGACCGTGCCGGGCATCAAGTATGTGATTGATCCGGGTACGGCGCGTATCAGCCGCTACAGCTACCGCACCAAGGTACAGCGTCTGCCGATTGAGCCGGTTTCACAGGCGTCGGCCAACCAGCGTAAAGGGCGCTGTGGACGTGTGTCGGAGGGGATCTGTATTCGTCTCTATTCAGAAGACGATTTCCTCTCCCGCCCGGAGTTTACCGACCCGGAAATCCTGCGCACCAACCTGGCTTCCGTCATCCTGCAGATGACCGCGCTGGGGCTGGGCGATATCGCCGCTTTCCCGTTTGTCGAAGCGCCGGACAAACGCAATATTCAGGACGGCGTACGCCTGCTGGAAGAGCTGGGGGCGATCACCACTGACGAGCAGGCCACCGCGTATAAACTGACGCCGCTGGGACGGCAGCTCAGCCAGTTGCCGGTGGACCCGCGTCTGGCGCGCATGGTGCTGGAAGCGCAAAAACACGGCTGCGTGCGTGAGGCGATGATCATCACCTCGGCGCTCTCAATACAGGATCCGCGTGAACGGCCAATGGACAAACAGCAGGCGTCGGATGAGAAACACCGTCGCTTCCACGACAAAGAGTCGGATTTCCTTGCCTTCGTGAACCTGTGGAACTACCTCGGCGAGCAGCAGAAAGCGCTGTCATCTAACCAGTTCCGCCGTCAGTGCCGCGTGGATTTCCTCAACTACCTGCGCGTGCGCGAGTGGCAGGATATTTATACCCAACTGCGCCAGGTGGTGAAAGAGCTCGGTATTCCGGTGAACAGTGAACCGGCGGAGTACCGAGAGATTCACATCGCATTGCTGACCGGACTGCTGTCCCATATCGGCATGAAGGACGCCGAAAAGCAGGAGTATACCGGCGCGCGCAACGCCCGTTTCTCCATCTTCCCCGGCTCCGGGTTGTTCAAGAAACCACCCAAGTGGACCATGGTTGCTGAACTGGTGGAAACCAGCCGTCTGTGGGGGCGTATTGCCGCGCGTATCGATCCGGAATGGGTGGAGCCGGTGGCGCAACACCTGCTGAAACGCTCATACAGTGAACCGCACTGGGAGCGCGCGCAGGGGGCGGTGATGGCAACCGAAAAAGTGACCGTCTACGGCCTGCCGGTGGTGGCCGCGCGTAAGGTCAACTACAGCCAGATTGACCCGGCGCTGTGCCGCGAGCTGTTTATCCGCCACGCGCTGGTGGAGGGCGACTGGCAGACGCGTCACGCCTTCTTCCGTGAAAACCTCAAGCTGCGTGCTGAAGTGGAAGAGCTGGAGCACAAATCCCGTCGTCGCGACATTCTGGTGGATGACGAGACGCTGTTCGAATTTTACGACCAGCGCATCAGCCACAATGTCATTTCCGCCCGTCACTTTGACAGCTGGTGGAAGAAGGCCAGCAAAGAGACGCCGGACCTGCTCAACTTTGAAAAGAGCATGCTGATTAAAGAAGGGGCGGAGTCGGTCAGTAAGCTCGACTACCCGAACTTCTGGCATCAGGGCAACCTTAAGCTGCGGCTGACCTATCAGTTTGAGCCGGGAACGGATGCGGATGGTGTCACCGTTCATATCCCGCTGCCACTGCTAAACCAGGTGGATGAGAGTGGATTTGAGTGGCAAATTCCCGGCCTGCGCCGCGAACTGGTGATTGCGCTGATCAAATCGCTGCCGAAACCGGTGCGGCGTAACTTTGTTCCGGCCCCTAACTACGCCGAAGCGTTTTTAGGCCGCGTCACGCCGCTGGAGATGCCGCTGCTGGATGCGCTGGAGCGTGAGTTCCGCCGCATGACCGGTACCACGATTGACCGCGAAGACTGGAACTGGGATCAGGTGCCCGATCACCTGAAAATCACCTTCCGCGTGGTGGACGATAAAAACAAGAAGCTGCAGGAAGGCCGTTCGCTCACCGCGCTGAAAGAGGCGCTGAAAGGCAAAGTGCAGGAGACCTTATCCGCGGTGGCGGATGATGGGATTGAGCAGAGCGGGCTGCACATCTGGAGCTTTGGTCAGCTCCCCGAAAGCTACGAGCAAAAACGCGGTAACTACAAAGTGAAGGCCTGGCCTGCGCTGGTGGATGAGCGCGACAGCGTGGCGATCAAGCTGTTTGATAACCCGCAGGAACAGCAGCAGATGATGTGGCGCGGGCTGCGCCGCCTGCTGCTGCTCAACATCCCGTCGCCGATCAAGTATCTGCACGAGAAGCTGCCGAACAAAGCCAAGCTGGGGCTGTACTTTAACCCGTACGGCAAAGTGCTGGATCTGATTGACGACTGCATCTCCTGCGGCGTGGACAAGCTGATCCACGAGGCGGGCGGTCCGGTCTGGTCAGAAGAGGGCTTTGCTCAGCTTCATGAAAAGGTACGCGCGGAGCTGAACGACACCGTGGTGGATATTGCCAAACAGGTCGAGCAGATCCTCACCACCGTGTTCAATATCAACAAACGCCTGAAAGGGCGCGTGGATATGACCATGGCGCTGGGGCTGTCGGATGTCAAAGCGCAGATGGCGGGCCTGGTGTACCGGGGCTTTGTCACCGGCAATGGCTTCAACCGTCTCGGCGACACGCTGCGTTACCTGCAGGCGATTGAAAAACGGCTGGAGAAAATGGCCATCGATCCGCATCGTGACCGTGCCCAGATGCTGAAAGTTGAAAACGTGCAGCAGGCGTGGCAGCAGTGGTTAAACAAACTGCCACCGGCACGTCGTGACGATGAAGACGTTCAGGCGATCCGCTGGATGATCGAAGAGTTACGCGTCAGCTTCTTTGCCCAGCAGCTCGGTACGCCGTATCCGATTTCGGATAAACGTATTTTGCAGGCGATGGAGCAGATTTCGGCTTAACACCCTGTTTTCTCCCTCTCTCTCCGGGCTGAGGGATCCCCATAAATAATGCCTGCACAGACGGCCCCCTCTCCCTTTGGGAGAGGGCTGGGGTGAGGGGGAACATACGGCTGTGGAGGTCATTCCGTTCACTTTATGTTCCTTGCTACTCTGTAACGGCATGACTTGTGAACGTGCCAGGGCGGCTCAGTCGCCGCCGCCCTGGCGACCCGGGCTCCCGGCGGTAAATCGCCGCTTCGCGGTGCCTTCGGCTTATTCCTTCCGGCTTATCGGGGACGGGCGGATGTAACGTCCCTGTAAAGCCGCCCTCTCGGCGCATCCATGCGCCTCGCCCCGGCCTGCAGGAAACGCCTCAGCGATTTACAGCCGGACCAGGGCGTCGCTGTAAGTCATTCATTTTCCTGAAGCAACATTCATCGCTTTCGGTAAAAAATTACTGGGGATCCCTCTCCCGGTGGGAGAGGGCCGGGGTGAGGGCATCAGGCCGCACAATTTTCACCCGTTCACAATTGCCAGCGTAAACCCATCCCACCCCTTAACCCCGACCGTTTGCAGCGCGGTGGTGGTTAAGCGCGGATTGTCCCCCATCATCTCGATAAACCGGCGAACACCCTGCACGCGCGCGTCGTCGCTTTGGCCGTTAATCACTTCGCCATCGCGCACCACGTTATCGCCGATAATCACCGTGCCGGGGCGAGAGTAGTGCAGCGCCCATTCGAGGTAGCCGGGATTGTTTGGCTTATCAGCATCAATAAAGATCAGGTCGAACGGCGGAACGTCGCCGAAATTTTCCAGAGAAGTCAGCGCCGGGCCTTCGATGAGTTCAATGCGTTGGTTGAGACCGGCAAGCTGAATATTCTGCCGCGCCACGCGGGCATGCGTGGAATCGGCCTCAAGCGTAATCAGCTTTCCGTCCGGCGGCAGGGCGCGCGCCATCCAGATTGAACTGTAAGCACCCAGCGTACCGATCTCCAGAACGAGCCGTGCCTGCGTCATGCGCACGAACAGCGCCAGCAGTTGCCCCTGATTGGCCGCAACATCGTGTTCGGGGAGTCCGGCGCGCTGGTTGTTTTCCAGTACCTTGCTCAGTACCTCATCTTCAGGAATAAGCGACGAAATCATGAAATTATCAACTGCAGACCACTGTTGTTGCATAAATTGTCTCCTGAGGGGGAATCGCCGGGTGGCGGCTGCGCCTGACCCGGCCTGTGTGACGAAATCCAGGCCCGTTAAGCGCCTTCAGACATTGACCCAACCGCCGCCCAGCGCTTTATACAAATCAATCTGCGCCAGCAGCAGGTTATTTTTCACCTGCACCACGTTGGTTTGCACCGAGTAAAGTGTACGCTGTGCGTCGAGTACATCCAGATAAGATGAATAGCCGTTGCGATAGCGGTTCTGCGCAATGCGCAGCGTCTCCTGGGCCACCTCCTGCTGGGCCAGCAGTTCGCTAAGTTGTTCCTGATAACGCGTAATGGCGTCAAGGCTGTTGTTCACTTCGGCAAACGCATTGCGCACGGTTTTCTCATAGGCGTACAGCGCCTGATTACGCTGCGACTGGGAGATATCCACCTGCGCATTCAGCGCCTGGCGGTTCAGCAGCGGGGCGAGAATACTGCCGCCTGCGCTCCAGAGCTGTAACGGGTTGTCCAGCAGGCCGGAAAGGGTGCGATCCTGAATCGATCCGGTCGCCGTCAGGTTGATCGACGGCAACAGGCTGGCGCGCGAGGCGGCAAGGCTGGCATCGGCCGCAATAAGCTGACGCTCCGCCTGAACGATGTCAGGTCGTCGGTTAAGCAACGATGACGGCAACTGTGAAGGCAGCCTGAGCGGGGTAAGCATGCTGAAGCTTTCACTGCGCGCCACCTCGCCCGGGTTACTGCCCAGCAGCAGACTCAGGGCATTCTCTTGCTGCGCGATCTGATGCAGCAGCAGCGGCACCTGCGCCCGGGTGGCCCGCAGCTCAGAGTCAGACTGCATCAGCTCCAGGCGCGAACTGTAGCCCGTTTCAAACTGCCGTTTAGCAAGATTAAATGCCTCTTCGCGTGATTTCAGCGTGGACTCTGTGACGCGAAGCTGTTCGTCAAGCGAGAGCAGGGTGACATACCCGGAGGCCACCGACGAGGCGACAGTTAAATCTGCGGCAGCGGCGGCGGCTTTTTGCGCCTCCAGCGAGGCCTGCGCGGCATTGGCCGTGCTGCGGTTGACGCCCCAGATATCCACATCATAGCTGGCGGTGAGGCTGCCTTTGTACAGCGTACTGTATACCGGTAACCCCGTGGCGGCCGATTGCGTCCGGGCGCGGGTGCCGGTTACGCCCGCATCCAGCGACGGAAACAGGCTGCCGTCAGCGGCATAGACTCTTGCCTGATACTCATTGATCCGTTCGCGGGCGATCAGCACGTCGCTGTTATTTTTCAGCGCCTGATCCACATAGCGGTTGAGATTGTTGTCGTGAAAATTTCGCCACCACAGCTGTTCAGGCGAGCTGGCAGGGCCGGATGCCGCCCGCCACTGGGCAGGAATGTGCAGTGACGGTTGGGCAGGTTTTACATCCACCGACTGGCATCCGGTAAGCAGAACGGCAACCAGCAGGCAGGCTAGCGGGCGAAGGGTCATTGCTTCGCCTCCCGCGTATCAATGGTCACCTGTACCGACATGCCAGGACGTAGCAGTGCTGACTCTTCAGGTTTACCCAGCACTTCGATACGCACCGGAATACGCTGGGCGATTTTGACAAAGTTCCCGGTGGCGTTATCCGGCGTGATGGCGCTGAATTCGACGCCGGTCGCCGGGGAGATGCTCTCCACGCGGCCCTGATAGGCTTTGTTATTGAGCGCATCGACGGTAAATTTCACCGGCTGGCCCACGCGCAGCTCCGCGAGCTGGGTCTCTTTAATATTGGCGATCACCCAGTGCTGCGGCGGTACCAGGGTGGTGAGATGGGTTCCGGCCGTGACATACGCGCCCAGACGCACCGCGATCTGCCCCAGCTGGCCGTCACGCGGCGCCACGATGCGGGTGTTTTGCAGATCGATTTGTGCCAGCTCCAGCGCCGCTTTGGCGTTTTCCACATCCGCCTCCAGCGCACCGCGGTTCACAATCACCGTCTGCAGATCCTGGCGCGACATCTCAAGCGTCGCTTTGGCCTGCTCAATATCGGCGCTGCCCTGGGCCGCGCTGGCCAGCGCCGCGTCGCGTTCGCGGACGGAGAGCGAGCCGTCAGCCGTCAGATCTTTCACCCGCTTTAAATCCGCCTGGGTTTTCAGACTCTGGGCGCGGGCATTTTTCAGCGCAGCGTCATTTTTTGCGATGACGGCTTCCGCGCTTTTACGCTGCTGGAGATTGTTATTCAGGGCGGCAATTTTCATCGCCAGCTGCGCCTCGGCCTGATGTACCCGCTGGCGATAGATACGGTCATCGATCTGCAGCAGCAGCTCGCCTTTTTTAACCTGCGCGAAATCCTGTACCTTCACCTCGGTGATATAGCCATTTACCTGCGGGCTGATGAACGTGGTCTGGCCGCGCACGTAAGCGTTATCGGTAAACTGCGCGTGGCGGGTGAACGGCGGGAGCTGCCACGCGTAAAGGATCACCAGCACGCCGACAATACCGATTGCCGCGGCGGTGAAAACGGAAACAATGCGCACATTTTTGCGGGTGTTGGCCTGCTCTTTGGCGGCATCCTGCTGACTCATAAACTCTCCAGAAATATTTCAATTATTTGTTGCCGGTGGCGTTCTTAAGCGCCATACGGGCAGTGATGCGCAGGCGCAGCAAGCGCCATAAAATCCAGATCAGCGTGGCCGCGGCAATACTCGCGGTCAGTAAATAGGTGTCGTTGTAAGCCAGAATGTTTGCCTCAAGGGCGGTCACCGTCTGCAACTGGGTGATCGCCTGCGTGCCCAGCAGGGCGCTGTCGCCAATCAGGCTTTTGTACATCTGGGTATAAAGCTGAATCCGCTCGTTAACCAGCGGATTGAGCGTGGTGAGCTGGTCCGCCAGCAGGCTGGAGTGATACTTTTCGCGCCAGGTCTGGAAGGTACCGAGAATAGCCGAGCCCA
Organism: Enterobacter cloacae complex sp. IR5384; assembly: GCF_049237265.1. Lineage (NCBI taxonomy): Bacteria > Pseudomonadati > Pseudomonadota > Gammaproteobacteria > Enterobacterales > Enterobacteriaceae > Enterobacter > Enterobacter cloacae complex sp. IR5384. Next base: position 49,305 of record NZ_JBMKHJ010000029.1, read on the forward strand.
GCAGGCCGCCGAGGTTCTGGCTCATGCCGAACATTACCGAGAAGCTCACCAGATTACGCGGGTCGGCGATGACGCCGCCAATTGCGGCCAGCATCGCGGGGGCGAGGAAGAAGGCACTGCCAAAGCCCAGCAGGAACTGGCTGAGCATCAACTGATCCGGGCGCGTCAGGTTGTTGGACTGGCTGTCCAGCAGCGAGGCGACAATCATCAGCACCAGGGAGGTGATAATCGGCCATGCCAGTTTGGTCGGCTTAATGGTCAGACAGCTGGTGACGATCCCGCAGACGATCCCGGCAAATATGGACCACGCCAGGTGCGTCATCTGCTCGTTCTGTAACCCCACGTACTGCAGCCAGCCGATGACGCCGGTGTTTTGCTCGGCCAGCACGATGCGGATCAGCAGCATAATCAACCCAAGGCGCACAATACTGCCGCTCGACAGCCAGCGGGTGTTCAGCAGCGGGTTACTGCGGTTATGTTCAAACACGATGGCGGAAACAATCAGCACCAGTGAGAGCGCCAGCGACCAGCCGATCCACGGCGCTTCAAACCACCAGTCCAGACGGCCCAGCGACAGCACCGCGCACAGCAGCGCCATACCCGGTGCCAGTAAAAAGAAGGTGATAAAGTCTTTTTTCTCAAAGACCTTACGCCGATCGCCCGGCGGCAGTTTCAGCGCAATCACGCACGCCAGCGAGATGAGAGCCAGCCCCAGCTCGAAGAAATAGAGCCCGCGCCACTCATCAAGCTGCAACAGCTCGGTTGAAAAGAGTCGCGCCAGCGGAATGGCCAGCGACGAGCCGGTGATGCCAATGGTCAACGCCTTCAGGCGGTGTTTCGCCGGCCAGGCCTGGATCTGGTAATAAATCCCCAGCGAGCTGAGCGCGGCGGCCACCATCCCGTGTGCGGCGCGCACCATCAGCGCCGAGCTAAGATCGTTGACAAACAGGTGGAAAAAAGTGACCAGCACATACAGCACCAGAAAACCTTCGGTGAAGGCGCGCAGACCGTACTGCTGGCGGAATTTCACCAGCAGCAGGTTAATGGAGATATTGGTCATCACATAGACCGCCGGTAGCCAGGCGATCTCGGTTGACCAGGCGCCGAAGGTGCCCTGCAAATTTTGCAGGTTGGCGGTGACCACCGCATTCCCCAGGGCGCCCGTCAGGCAAACCAGCAGACCGACAACACCATAGGCAATCCGCTTTGGCGTGCTGTGCTCCGGCGTGGAGGGGGAACCCAGCAGGGCGGGTTTCTCGTGTGGCTGCCACTCGCGAGGAGCATAAGGGTCGCGTTCGGGCAGGCGCATAACGTCGTTTACCTTTGATAAAATGGGAGAATTAACAGGCTGGCGATTCTACGTCTGCCGTAAAACATAATACAAGTGAATATGATTTACGCATGTTAATCAAATGTTGAACTGAAGGTTTTAGGAAAAAGAGCGGCCTTATCTCTGGCACTTTAGGAATCAACGCCTGTTTTGACGCGACAAGTGCGGTACGCTAATCCAAATGCTGTAAGGAGGTGACGATGATACCGACAATTTTTCCCTGTTTGCCCGGCAGCACGCTCAGTGCCGTAAACACGGTTGGGCAGTGGCTGGCGCAGGATGACCTGCAACCGGGTCAGTCCGTGGATATGGTGATTCTGGCGGGGAATGCCGTCATTCCAACCATCGAAGCTGCCTGCCGTCTGGCGGCGGAGCAGGGGGTGCCCATGATCATTAGCGGAGGCATCGGACACTCCACCACTTTTCTCTATGCCGCGATTGCGAAACATCCGCGCTATCACACCATTCCCACCACGGGCCGGGCAGAGGCGGCTATCCTGGCGGATATCGCCCGTCAATTCTGGCAGATCCCGGCCGACCGGGTGTGGGTGGAAGATCAATCGACGAACTGCGGGGAGAACGCCCGCTTTAGCCGCGAGTTAATGAAGCACCATCAATTTGCCCCTGAAAGGGTGCTGGTGGTGCAGGATCCAACCATGCAGCGCCGCACCATGGCAACATTCGCCCGTGTATGTCGGGACGAACCCGTATCGCCGGAATGGGTAAGCCACGCGGGCTTTACGCCCGTCCTGCAAAACGGCGACGATGGACTGGTGTTCAGCGATTCCGGTGAAGGGCTCTGGCCGGTGGAACGCTATTTGTCGCTGGTGCTGGGTGAACTGCCGCGCCTTCGCGACGATGTTAACGGTTACGGTCCGGCAGGACGTGATTTTATTGCCCATGTGGAGATACCTGATGAGATCGAGGCGGCGTGGAATATCTTACGCAACGATGTCATTTTGACCGATGCGTTGGTAAGCCGATCCCTGTTGTGAATGTGGACGCAAAAAAATACCGGGCCAGCGTTTGCCGCTGACCCGGTATTGAACAAAGCGCGAAAAATTACAGATAAACCAGCGTCATGGTGTTCTGGCCGTCCAGTGGGGTATCGTCGGTAATGGCCAGGGTGGAGGTATCCCAAATCACCAGGTTGGTCACGAAGTTAAAGTTAGCCGTGGTGATAGCCAATGGGGTGGTGGTGCCGGTTTCAGCAAAGGCGATGGTCTGGAAAGTATCGCTGCGTGGAATACCGGAATATTTCCAGCTTGTTGCGGACCAGTCGTGGTTATGCCCAATAGGGTCTACAGTTTTACCGTCTGCGGTGGTACCGGTCATCCACATGCCGTAGTTACCGATCTTTTTCCCGTCGTTCGTGAAACCAACGCCATAAGTATAATATTTATTTGTAATATTCTTATTCTTACCAATATCAACAGGAAGTTGTGCGTTGCTGTCGCTGCGATTATCGGTGATAGTGAAACCTATTTTGGTTGGCGCAGAGCAATTTATGGTCACAGGTATCTGTTTCTGACCGAGTTGATTATGTGAGTTTTCGGATAACTCACCGAGACGAATAAAGCCGTAATCGATAACACCGCCGTTACCCAGCTCAGCAGTACATGCTGCGTTGGTTAATGTACCTTTAACCTTAATAACAGCAGTTCCGGCTGCAAAAGCTGATGTGGTGCTCAACGCGATGGCTGTAGCCAGAATGATTTTTTTCATCCTTGATTTTTCCTTTTCATGAATATAAGACATGCGGGAATGATAAGTGAACGCAGCGATGGCGTTCCCATTCACCTGGCGGAAATAATATTGAGTATTGAGTTTTTGGTATATTTATTAAAGTTGAATTTATTTTGTAGAAAAACTAAAGATATGCGAAAGCGACAAATAAAAGAAGACTTTTTATTTGTTGTGTGAATATAACGGGAAAAAAGTACCGGTTCAGGGTTACGCTGAACCGGTATAAGCAAATTATATGATTAGAGATATACCAGGGTCATCGTCGCCTGACCGTCGAGAGGAGTATCGTCGGTAATCGCCAGCGCAGTAGTGTCACGAATCGTCAGATTAGTAACAAAGTTAAAGTTAGCTGTGGTGATAGCCAACGGTGCTGTGGTCCCTGTATCAGCAAAGGCGACGGTCTGGAACGCATCACTACGCGGAATACCGCTTTTTTTCCAGATATCAGGATTCCAGTCGTGGTTGTTGACAATCGGGTCTACGACTTTGCCATCTGCCGTGACATCCGTCATCCACATGCCGTAGTCACCAATATTTACGCCTTCGGACGTGGTACCCACGCCGTAAGTATAATATTTCACCGACTGGTTTAAGTTTTTACCGATATCAACCGGCAGCCGCGCGTTGCTGTCGCTACGGTTATCAAGAATGGTAAAGCCCACTTTGGTTGGCGAAGAACAGGTAATGGTGACAGGCACCTGTTTTTGTCCCAAATTATTATTTTCCAGTGCAGAAAGTTCTCCGAGGCGAATATAGCCGTAATCAATGACCCCGCCGTTGCCGATAGAAGGCGTACACGCCGCATTGGTCAACGTTCCGTGTACTTTTAATACAGCGGTAGGTTCTGCGAAAGCTGATGCACTGGCCAGTGCAATTAATGAAGCCAAAATAACTTTTTTCATTGTTGTTCCTTAACAATTTCATTGGTGGTGTTTGTTTTAACAGACCGCTTGCCTGTCTTGTGATTTATATTATTTGGAGTGTTTATAAAATTAAAGCAAGCATATTTAAAACTTCATTTTAGAAGTTCTAATGATAATTAACGTGTGATTTAAAAATTTCGTGAATAATTTTATTCTGGAAAACAGATGATGAAGAGTAAGCCATGCGGTAAGGGAGAGCGACGGATGGTATGACCACCCGTCAGCGTTATTAAAGTGCGGCGTATTTATCAAGCGTGCGCACCAGCTGCGTCACAAAGCCATACTCGTTGTCATACCAGGCGACGGCTTTCACCAGCTGCAGTTCGCCCGCCTCGGTCACTTCGGTTTGCGTGGCGTCAAACACCGAGCCAAAGTGTGAGCCAATCACATCTGACGACACAATCTCTTCATCGGTATAGCCAAAGGATTTATTCCCCTGCGTCGCTTTTTTCAGTGCGGCATTCACCTCTTCAACGGTGACCTTTTTGCCCAGAATGGCGACCAGTTCCGTTACCGAGCCGGTTTTCACCGGTACGCGCTGGGCATGACCTTTCAGTTTGCCGCTGAGTGCCGGGATCACCAGGCCAATCGCTTTGGCAGCACCCGTGGTGTGGGGAATGATGTTCTCCGCCGCCGCGCGTGAGGCGCGCAGATCTTTCCCGCGCGGACCATCCACCAGCGCTTGAGTACCAGTGTAGGCGTGAATGGTGGTCATGGTGCCCACTTTAATCTCAAAAGCATCGTGCAGGGCTTTTGCCAGCGGGGCGAGGCAGTTGGTGGTGCAGGAGGCGACAGAGATAATGGTATCACTGGCGTCAATGGTGTCGTCGTTAACGTTAAACACAATGGTTTTCATCTCACCTGCTGGCGCGGAGATCAGGACTTTTTTGGCGCCAGCATCCAGATGCGCTCTGGATTTTTCTTCCGACGTATAAAAACCGGTGCATTCCACGACGATATCCACCCCAGCGGCTTTCCACGGGATATGTCTGGCCTCTTTCTCGGCGTACACCGCGATGGTTTTACCGTCCACAATCAGCGCGTCTTCGGTGAAATCCACGCTCCATGGGAAGCCGCCGTAGTTAGAATCATGCCGGAGCAGATAGGCCAGTACTTTGGGAGAGGTGAGGTCGTTGATGGCGACGACGGTGTTGCTGTCCTGGGTTTCAAGAAGGCGACGAAGTACCAGGCGTCCAATGCGTCCAAATCCGTTAATGCCAATTTTACTCATGATTTTCTCCTGTAAACGTGTCGATGCGACAGTTTGAACTTATCCAGGCTTAGACCATGAGGGGCAGGGCAGCAATTGAAGATGCTTCATGCCCCGGGAAGTATTTGAAAATCCATACAGAAAAGTTAATGAATTTTTAAGGAAAGGTCGTTATGTTGGCGCGGTAACTGTTTTTTATCGGAAAATCACATGCGCACTAAATATACAGGCCTGCAAATCGGCATTCACTGGCTGGTGTTTCTGTTAGTTATCGTCGCCTACTGCGCCATGGAGTTCAGAGGCTTCTTTCCGCGTACCGACCGACCGCTGATCAATATGATCCACGTCTCATGCGGGATCGCTATCCTGGTATTGATGGTGACACGTCTGCTGGTGCGCCTGAAGTTCCGCGCGCCGCCGATTGAGCCGAAACCGAAAGCGATGATCACAGGCCTTTCGCATCTGGGGCATCTGGTGATTTATCTGCTGTTTATTGCTTTGCCGCTGATTGGCCTGGTGATGATGTATAACCGTGGAAACGACTGGTTTGCCTTTGGCATCGCCATGCCGCACGCGGCGGAATCCAACTTTGACCTGGCTGATGGGCTAAAAGAGTGGCACGAGACGCTGGCTAACCTCGGCTATTTTGTCATTGGCCTGCACGCAGCGGCGGCGCTGATGCATCACTATTTCTGGAAAGATAATACGCTGCTGCGCATGATGCCGAAAAAGCGGCTATAGTCCTCAACACTTTTGCCGCCTTTCTCGCCGGGTGGCGCTGCGCTTACCCGGCCTACAAAACCCGTTTTTTTATTGCAGCAGAGCACGCTCTTCAGCCGTTAACGCCAGTCCCTGGGTTGACCCGGTCTCTGACGATTTCACCGCCGCTTCCTGTACCGCCATCACCGCTAATGCCTCGACAGGATGAACCGGATTGGCAATCTTCCCGAGCAGAGCATCGCGCACATTAATGTAATACTGGCGCTGATCGCCTTTCGGCGTGGTAATGTTCTGCGGCGCGCCGTCAGCCCCAAAGAACACCATACTGTCGCTGTCCTCACCCCAGGTTTCACTTCCCGGAATGATACCGGTCAGCAGCTGGGCTTCCTGCTGATCGATACGGGCCTTCACCACGCTGCCCTTATCCCCATGGACGGTAAAGCGCGCGGTCCCCCCGGCGACCAGCATGCTGGCGTGCAAAATAACCTTATGATCAGGGTAGTTTAAGACCACATGCGCCCAGTCGTTCACTTCCGCGCCGTCGCGCAGCGTCGCGATATTCCCTTGCACCGAGTGAGGCAGACCAAAGAGCTGTAGCGTCTGGTCGATCAGGTGCGGCCCCAGGTCAAACCACAGCCCGCTTCCCGGTACGTTTTGTTCTCTCCAGCGCACGCGCACTTCCGGGCGGAAGCGGTCAATGTGCGACTCAAACAGTTTCACCTTCCCGAGGGTGCCCTGTGTGATAACGTCCTTAATGCCCAGGAAATCACTGTCCCAGCGGCGGTTATGAAACACGGAGAGCAGAAGCTGCTTTTCCTCCGCCAGGGCAATAAGATCGCGCGCTTCCTGCATATCGAGCGTGAAGGGTTTATCCACCACCACGTGTTTTCCGGCGTTCAGGGCCAGCGTGGCCAGCGGAGCATGGGTGGCGTTAGGGGAGGCGATCACCACCAGGTCAATATCCGGGTGCGTAATGGCCTCTTCCGGGGTAGCAACCACCTGCACATCCGGCAGATCGCGCTTAACTTTTTCCTCGTCACGGGAGGAAACTACCGCCAGCGTAAGCCCGTCCACAGACTGGATAAGCGGGGCATGGAAGGTTTTACCAACAAAACCATACCCGATCAGCGCAATGTTGATTGTCTTCATTTTATTCATGACCTTCTCCACGTTAATGAGCGCAAACCGTGACGGGCACGGTGCTCTGGTCCCCAAGCTCAGGCCAGGGACGATCTAAAAACAGTTGATGAATTTCGTCTAACCCGCACACCAGATACGGCTCACAGCGGTTGACTTTCAGATGGTCTGCGACGATCCAGTGCGTCTGGCTGGCGGCAAGCATCGCCCGTTTGACTTCTGCATCGGCTTCCGTCCCGGCACTCAGACCGAGTGATGAATGAAGGGCGCAGGCGCCAAGGATGGCGATATCCGCCCGATACCGTGAAAGCAGGGAGAGGGTGGCACCGCCAGCAAACAGGCGTTGCTTCTGATCCCATTTCCCGCCGAGCAGGATCAGCTCGATATCCTCCCGGTCGCTAAAAGTGTGGGCGATATCCAGCGAGGTGGTGATCACCGTCAGCGGCCCCTGAAGAAAAGAGGCCACCGCCATGACCGTACTGCCCGCATCCAGAAACAGCGTAGAGCCCGGCGGAATCTGCTGTGCCACCTGTTTTCCCAGCCGCTGTTTGGTCGCCGGCAGGAGCGTATTTCTGCCCTGGCGATTCATGGCCGAAAGATTGAGCGCGATAGCGCCTCCGTGGTTCTTCTGCGCCAGCCCCTGTTTTTCGAGGTCCGTGAGATCGCGGCGAATGGTATCCGCAGAGACCTGCAGCTTTTCTGCCAGCTCAGTGATGCTGGCCTGTCCCTGCTCGCTGATGATGTCGAGCACATATTTTTGACGCGCGGTTTTGTGCATGGCAGCAATCCTGCAAAATGTCGCAATAGTTCGCATAATACAGCATTTTGTCGCAGTGAAAAGGGCAACCGCACATTAGTTCAGTTGCGTGATAATTGAGCTGTTATTGATTAAATATAAGTGAACGGTTTCTAAGGGTAATCAATATGTTATAACGATGTTTTATCTGGCTGTTTGGATTTTGTAACCAGTTAGCTTCGCTTTACTGGTTTGTTGGTCTATTAAAAAACTATTTAAACCAACAAAATTCCGCAAAAGTGAATTTTAACGGCTTTTTATGCCAATAAATAGGGCGGCGCTACTTAAGTTGACATTTCTTTGAAAATCTTTGTGTCTGACGCGCGTGGAAATTAACGCAAAAATGTACATCCGGGTATTTTTAAATTTCACTTAAATAACAATGACTTTATTAGTTTCATTTGAAAGGTCATTTTTAAGAGTTTGTCCAGAAACCCCATGATTTTTCTTAATTGTAACACCACATTAACATTGTGGGTGTAGTTGCCCATACCACATTTTGTTATGCTGCGAATCAGTTAAGAAGTAAGTAAATTCTTAATTCATATTAGGCTAAGGTCGGCTCTCATCTCCAATGGAAATGGGTATGGGGAGCTATTACCCGAAATTCAGTACGGGGGATTAATAATATTTTTCTGATTATCTATACCTCTTTTTGGGTAAAGGGTTAAACCATTCGCAGGCTCAGGGAGATATAAATGATGAGAGAGCGAAATTATAAGTGGGTCCGATTATCCGCAGTGCTGGTGTTAATTTCGGCATGCATTAATACGACCTATGCCAATAGCGGCGCGTTGGGTTTTGCCACGGTGCCGACGACAACATTAAAAGAAAGTATTCTTTTTGCCATCGATCGCGATCCGTCGGTCAGCCAGCAGGCGGCACAATTGGGTATTGGTCAGGCGCAAATAGATGAAGCACGTAGCGGATGGATGCCGCAAATATCGCTGAACGGCAGTACGGGCCATAGCCAAACCACCGATTCCAGCGGTTCACTGAGAAATTCAGCGGCATGGGGATTAAGCCTTACGCAGCTCATTTATGACTTTGGCAAGACGAATAACAGCATCAGCCAGTCTTCAGCGCGACGCGATAGCTATCGTTATCAGCTGATGGAGACGCTCACCGCCGTGGCGGAAAAAACCGCGCTGAGCTACGTGGAGGTCAGACGTTATAGCGATCTGTTGCAGGCGGCTAAAGAGAATGTGCAGGCCCTCAAAAACGTGGAGCAGCTGGCGAAACTGCGCGCGGATGCAGGCGTAAGCTCAACCTCCGATGAGCTGCAGACCCGCACGCGGATCGCCGGTATGCAGGCGACGGTTGAGCAGTACAACGCCGCGCTCAACAGCGCCCGCGCAAGGCTCGCTGTGTTGACGGGCATGCAGGCTGAAGCCTATTCACCGGTCCCTGAGAAGCTTGCCGTAGAGCAGAATGCCGTCAACCAGATCGATTACTCGCTGATACCGGCGGTCATGGCCGCGCAGAATATGGAGCGTTCAGCCCAGTATGGGGTGGAAACCGCAAAATCTCAGCACTGGCCAACGCTAAGCCTGAAAGGAGGCCGCACGCGCTATGAGTCGGATAACCGCGCTTACTGGGATGACCAGATCCAGCTCAATATCGATGCACCGCTGTATCAGGGCGGCGCCGTTTCGGCACGCGTTCGTCAGGCTGAAGGCACCAGGGCGATGGCCTCCTCTCAGGTCGATCAGGCGCGGTTTGATGTGCTGCAAAAAGCCTCCGTCGCGCAGGCAGACTGGACCGGCGCGCGTGGAAGAATGGCCGCCGGAAGCTTACAGCTAGAAAACGCGTTACGTGCCCGCGCGGTCTACAAAAACGAATACACCCTGAGCAAGCGGAGCATTAATGATTTGCTCAGCGTAGAGCAGGATGTCTGGCAGGCCACGTCTGCCAAAATAATGGCTGAATATGATGGCTGGAGCGCGGCAATTAATTACGCCTCTGCTGTTGATAATCTCATGACGCTTATTGGAGTAGAAAAAAACGCTGCCGCAAAATTACCCGATTTGAGTTGAAAAAAGCCGCGCCTTTCTGCGCGAAATAAATCTGAAAATAATGGGTGAAATTTCCCAGGGATAGCTACATCCATCTGGTGGACATATCCACAGGAATCCGAGCACCTGCAAGGAGAGAAATATGAGTAACGTAAAAGTTGTAGATGTCATCATTCGCAAGACAGCGGAGAAAACGAAATTAACCGGCGAAGGAAATCTGTCGGTCTCCATTTCCTCTCCGAGCGTGATTGAAATCCAGGGTTCTGCACAGGACGTGGTGCGTTACGTCCGCCAGGGGAAAGACCTTCTCATTTATATGAAAGATGGCAGCGTTATTCGCTGCAATAACTATTTCGTTGAAGATCCTGAAACCCATAACCAGTCTGAACTGGTATTTAACGATAATCAGGAATTAACACATATCTCTTTTGCCGATGCCGGGGAAGCGTCAGGCGCAGCCGTTACTGAATTAACCGCGCAAGCCACACCGATTAGCAGCATTGAACCTTTCCTGACCCAGGAGAGCATATTGAGCGATGCGCCATGGGGCTGGATTGCGGGGGCGGCGTTAGGCGGCGGTGCTATTGGGGCACTGCTGGCTCACGGTGGCGACGGCGAAACAAAAACAAAAGTTATTGATAATACGAAAGAAGTTGAGAGCGCAACGCCAACCTTCATGCTCACCGATCTTGCGGGCGACAAGCAGGGCGTGCTGAGTGCAAATGCGATCACCGACGATAACACGCCAACCTTTAGCGGTACCGGGCAACCGGGCGCGACCATTCAGATCAAAGACAGCAGCGGCAATACGCTTGCCAGCGCGATGGTCAGTAAAGACGGCTCCTGGACGGTAAAACTGCCGACCCAGACAGACGGGGAACATACCTGGTCAGTCGTGCAGATCGACGGCAGTAAAACGACCTCCGCAGGCAGCATCACCGTGACCGTTGATACTGCCGTGGCGAGCGTGACGCTGGCAACCACGGCGGGAGATAACGTCATCAACGCCAGCGAGCAGTCCGCAGGCTTTACGCTTTCTGGTGCCAGCAAGAACCTGGCGCAGGGAACAGAGCTGACCGTTACGCTGAACGGCAAATCCTATACGGCTGAGGTGGGTGCAAACGGCGCATGGAGTGTGAAGGTGCCTGCGGCGGATGCGCAGGCGCTGGGCGACGGTACCTGGACGGTGAACGTCAGCGGCAAGGACGCGGCGGGCAATACCGTGAACGGCAGTCAGACGATTGGCGTGGATACTGCGGCACCGACCATCGCGGTCGATACTGTCGCGCAGGACAATATTATCAATGCCGCTGAACACCATCAGCCGCTGACGCTGAGCGGGAAAACCACGGCGGAAGCCGGTCAGATTGTCACGGTGACAGTGAACGGTAAAAACCATACCGCCACGGTGGGCAGCGACGGTACCTGGTCCGTCACGCTGCCAGCCAGCGAGGTGCAGTCGCTGGCGAATGGTGAACACACCCTGACGGTGAACGTCAGCGATAAAGCCGGGAACGGGTCATCCACCCAGGCGCATTTCACCGTGGATACTGTCGCCCCGGTCGTGACCATCAATACCGTCGCGGGCGACGATATTCTCAACACCAGTGAGCAGGGCCAGGCGCAGATTATTACCGGCCAGGCGACCGGAGCCGCAGCAGGCGATGTGGTCACCGTGACCGTTGGCGGCCAGAGCTTTACCGGCGTGGTGCAGGCGAACGGCAGCTGGAGCGTAGGCGTACCGGCGTCAGTCATTGGCGCGCTGGGGGAAGGTAACCACAGCATTGCGGTTTCGGTGACCGATGCGGCGGGCAATACCGGTAACGCCACCCACGGCATTACCCTGAGCGGTAACCCACCGGAATTCACCTTGAATGCCATCAGCTAGGATAACGTGCTGAACGCGCAGGAGGCGATACAGCCGCTGAGCCTGAGCGGCACCAGCAACCTGCCAGACGGCAGCGTGGTAAACGTCACGCTGAATAACGTGAGCTATCAGGCCACCGTTAATAACGGCATCTGGTCAGTTCAGGTGCCGGTGTCTGACGTTCTGAACCTTGCAAACACCCTGTACACCGTCAGCGTGAGCGGCACCGATGCCGCCGGTAACAGCGGCTCCGCCGAAGCGACGCTGCTGGTGGATACCGTGCTGCCGCAGGTGATTATCAATACCTTCGCCGGTGACAACCTGGTCAACAACGCTGAAGTGGCGGTGGATCAAACCCTGAGCGGGCGCGTCACCGGTGCGGCGGCGGGCGACACGGTCTCTGTTTCGGTGGGCGGTAAGAGCTACACCGCTACGGTAGGCAGCGATCTGACCTGGAGCGTGACCATTTCGTCAGCCGATCTGAAGGCCTTTGGCGACGGGGCGTTAACCTTTACCGCTTCTGTCACCAACGCCCACGGCAACACCGGCAGCGGCGAGCGTGATATCAACATCAACGCCGAGCTTCCTGGCCTGCGGGTAAATACCATTTCTGGCGATGACGTGATCAACGCCATCGAGCAGCAGCAGGATCTGACCGTGACCGGCTCCAGTACCCACCTGGCAGCGGGCACGCACGTCACCGTCACCATCAACGGCGTCGAGTATGCCGCCGTGGTCAACGCCAACGGCAGCTGGCAAATCGGCGTCCCGGCGTCCGATCTGCAGGGCTGGACGGCAGGGGATATCACTGTTCACGTCAGCGCGACAGATGCCTGGGGAAATACCGTTTCAGCTGAGCACCCCATCGAGCTGGATCTGAACGCCGTGGCGGTGACCATCGATACCGTCAGCAGCGATGACATGCTGAATGCGGCTGAAAAAGGCGCCGATCTTGTGCTGTCGGGCCAGACGCAGGGCGTAGAGGCCGGGCAGACCGTGGTGGTGAAATTCGCCGACCAGACCTTTACCGCGCAGGTGCAGCAGGATGGCTCCTGGAGCCTGACCGTGCCGGCCAGCGCCATGGAGACGCTGATTGACGGACGCGCGCAGGTCAGCGTCAGCGTGACGAACGTCAGCGGCAACAGCGCCGACGCGTCGCGCGTGGTGACCGTGGATACCTTACCGCCGTCCATTACGATCGATAACCTGACCGACGACAACATCATTAATGCGGCCGAAGCGCAGCAGGATCTGATCTTAAGCGGCAGCAGCAATGCTGAGGCGGGACAGACGGTTACCGTTACGCTGAACGGCAAGCACTATCAGACCACGGTCCAGAGTGACGGGACCTGGACGGTGAACGTACCGGCTGCGGATCTCGGCGCTCTGACCGACGGCACCGTCACGGTAACGGCAACCGTGAGTGACGTGGCAGGCAACAGCAGCAGCGCAGACCGCGTTGGGCTGGTGGATGCGACCGTCCCGCAGGTAACCATTAACGATTTTGTCACCGACACCAATACCGTTAACCAGCTCGCACATTCACAGGCGCAGATCCTGAGCGGGTCGGTCACCGGTGCGGCAGCGGGTGACCTGGTGACCATCACCCTGAATAACGTGGAGTACACCACCGTGGTGGATGCGGCGGGGAGCTGGAGCCTCGGCCTGCCAGCCTCCGTTGTACAGGGTCTGACAGACGGGACCTGGACCGTTAACGTCTCGGTGACCGATCGCTCCGGTAATACCGGCAGTAGCGCAGTGGACGTAGTGGTCAACACCGTGACGCCGGAAATCGCTATCAATACCCTGGCGGCGGACGATGTGATCAATGCGGCTGAGAAAGGCGAGGATCTGCTGCTTTCCGGGACCAGCAACCAGCCGGAAGGGACGACGATTGCCGTTAGCCTTAACGGCATCACCTACACCGCGACCACCGACGCCAGTGGCAGCTGGAGCGTCACCGTACCTGCCTCTGCGGTCAGCGCGCTGGGCGAGGCACATTACACCGTGACTGCCAGCGTCACCGACAGCGTGGGCAATAGCGCCTCAACCACGCACGATGTGCTGGTGGACAGCTCACTGCCGGTTGTGACCATCAACGTGCTGGCGGGCGATAACATCGTTAACGCGGCGGAAGTGGCCACGGGGCAGACGTTGACCGGTAAGGTTACGAATGCTGCTTCAGGTGACACTGTCACCATTATGCTCGGCGGCCAGACCTACACCACAACAGTTCAGGACGATCTCACCTGGAGCCTGCCGTTAACCCAGAGCCAGTTAACCGCGCTTGGCAACGGCGAACTGACCGTATCAGCCAGCGTCACCAACGTGCACGGCAACACCGGCTCTTCCTCGCTGGACTTCACCATCGACGCCCAGCTGCCGGGCCTGCGTATTGATACGGTCGCAGGCGATGACGTCATCAATATCATCGAGCACGGTCAGAACCTGATTGTGTCGGGAACCAGCACCGATCTGGCGGCAGGCAGCACCGTTACCGTCACCATTAACGGCAAGGATTATTCCGCCTCGGTACTGGCAGACGGCACCTGGCAGGCGGCCGTGCCTGCGGCGGACGTCTCCCAGTGGGCTGACGGTTCACTGACCATCAGCGCCAGCGCGCAGGACTCCTCCGGCAACCCGGTCACGATTGGCACCGTCGTTGATGTGGATCTCAGCCCGGTCGCCATTAGCATTAACAGCGTGACCGCTGACAACGTGCTGAACGCGGCGGAAAAAGGCGAAGACCTGGTGCTCAGCGGCACCTCGGCCAACGTTGAGGCGGGACAGACCGTGACCGTTACCCTGGGCGGGAAAACGTATACGGCGACGGTAGACGCCAACGGCGACTGGACCACCACCGTTCCGGCAGCGGATCTGAGCAGCCTGAAGGACGGCGATGCCAGCGTGCAGGTGAGCGTGACCAACGTTAACGGCAACAGCGCATCGGCGGGGCGCGAGTACAGCGTGGATACCACCGCGCCGACGGTCACCCTCAATACCATCAGCGGTGACAACATCCTGAATGCGGCAGAGGCGGCGCAGGATCTGACCCTCAGCGGTACCTCCACCGCCGAAGCGGGCCAGACGGTGACCGTGGCCTTCAATGGCAACACCTATACCGCGCAGGTGCAGGCAGACGGCAGCTGGACGCTCGACGTCCCGGCGGCCGATCTGGCGGGCATCGCCGACGGTAATGCCACGGTCACGGCATCCGTTTCTGATAAAGCCGGCAACCCGGCGAGCACCGATGCGGCCGTGCTGGTGGATACCACCGTGCCGCAGATCGTGTTTGACGTTGTGGCGGGTGATGACATCCTGAATATCGCCGAACACGGCCAGGCGCTGATCGTCTCAGGTAAGGTCACGGGTGCCCAGGCGGGAGACGTGATTACCGTCACCCTCAACGGCAAAGACTACACCGCCATGCTGGACGCCTCCGGGAACTGGAGCACCGGCATTCCGGCCACGGACGTCGGCGCGCTGGTAAGCGGCGATCAGACCCTCTCGGCAACCCTCACCGATAAAGCGGGTAACAGCACCACCGCCACGCATGATGTTACGGTCTCCCTGACCGCGCCGGTTATCGCCATCAACACCCTTGCGGGCGATGACGTGATTAACGCGATCGAAAAGGGCGACGATCTGCTGCTCTCCGGCACCAGCAATCAGCCGGACGGCACCACCATCACCGTAACCCTGAACGGTATCAGTTATACCGCCACCACCGACGCCAGCGGCAACTGGAGCGTGACCGTTCCGGCAGCCAACGTCTCGGCGCTGGGTGAAGCCAGCTACACCGTGACGGCGAGCGTGACCGATACGGCAGGCAACAGCGCGAGCGCAAGCCATAACGTGCTGGTGGACAGCGCGCTGCCGGTTGTCACCATTAATGCGGTTGCCACCGACGACGTCATTAACGCTGCGGAAGTGGCGTCTGGCCAGACGCTGAGCGGGAAAGTGAGCGGTGCCGCGAGCGGTGACACTGTCACGATTTCCATTGGCGGCAACAACTATACGACAACCGTTCAGGACGATTTAAGTTGGTCGGTGAATGTGCCGTCTGACGTGTTAACCGCCATTGGCAACGGGGACCTGACCGTGACGGCCAGCGTCACCAACGGCCACGGTAACACCGGTTATGGCGAGCGTGACATCACCATTGATGCCAACCTGCCGGGCCTGCGTGTGGACACCGTGGCGGGCGACGATGTGATTAACAGCATCGAGCACGGACAGAACCTGATTATCACCGGTACCAGCGAGGGGCTGAGCGCTGGCTCGGCGTTGACGGTCACCGTCAACGGTAAAACCTACGCGGCCACGGTGCTGGCAGACGGCACCTGGGCGGCAGCGATCCCTGCCGCAGACGTCAGCGCGCTGAATGCGGGCACGGTCACCGTGACCGTTGACGGCCAGAGCAGCGCCGGTAACCCGGTGACTATCAGCCATGACGTGACCGTAGATCTGGCGACCGTGGCTATCAGTATTGACGCCATCGCCACCGACGACGTGATCAATGCGGCAGAAAAAGGGGCGGATCTGGTGCTGTCCGGCTCCACCACTAACGTGGAAGAAAACCAGACGGTTTACATCACCTTCGGCGGTAAGTCTTACACCGCAACCGTAGATGCCAGCGGTAACTGGACCGCCACCGTGCCATCGGCTGATTTGGGTAGCCTGAAAGATGGCGACGCCAGCGTGCAGGTGAGCGTCACCAACGTCAATGGCAACAGCGCGTCGGCAGGCCGCGAATACAGCGTGGACGCTACCGCGCCGACGGTTTCCATTGAGATTGTCAGCGATAACAACATCATCAACGCGCTTGAAGCGCAGCAGGATCTGGACATCAACGGTGTGACCAACGCCGAAGCGGGCCAGACCGTCACCGTGACCCTGAACGGCGTGGATTACACCACCACCGTACAGGCCAATGGCAACTGGAGCGTCACCGTGCCGTCTGCGGACCTGAGCAGCATGGTGGACGGCAACTACACCATCAGTGCCGCCGTCTCCGATAAAGCGGGCAACCCGGCCTCTGCGGATCGCGACGTGCTGGTGGATATCACGGTTCCGCAGTTGACCATTAACACCGTGTCCGACGATGACGTGATCAACAGCGCCGAGCATGCGCAGGCCCTGATGGTGACCGGTTCCGTGACCGGCGCCGAAGCGGGCGATGTGGTTACCGTCACCATTAACAACAAATCGTATACCGCCACCGTGGATGCCTCAGGCAACTGGAGCGTGGGGGTACCTGCGGCGGACGTCAGTGCGCTGACCGCGGGCGATTACACCATCACCGCCGCGTTGACCGATAAAGCCGGTAACAGCAATAGCGCGACCCATGACGTCGAGGTGAACCTGACCGCCCCGGTGCTGACCATCGATACCGTGTCCGGTGATGATGTGATCAACAGCACCGAGAAAACGCAGGATCTGACCATTACCGGTACGGCCACCGGCCTGACGGCAGGTGCGGTTGTTACCGTGATGCTCAACGGCAAAGCGTATAGCGCGACGGTGGATGATAACGGTCTCTGGAGCACCACCGTTCCGGCGAGCGAGGTGGGGCAACTGGGTGAAGCGCTTTACAGCATCACCGCGTCAGCCACGGACAGCGTCGGCAACAGTGCCAGTACCTCGCACACCGTGAACGTGGAATCCGTTCTGCCGGGCGTGATCATAAATACCGTCGCGGGTGACGACGTCATTAACGCGGCAGAGCTGGCAACCGGGCAGACCATCAGCGGTACCGTGGTGAATGCAGAAGCGGGCAATACCGTGACCGTGACGTTGGGAGGCAACACTTACACGGCCACGGTGCAGAGCGATCTCACCTGGTCTGTCAACGTACCGCAATCCGATCTAACGGCGCTGGGCAACGGCGAACTGACGGTGAGCGCCAGCGTAACCAACAATGTGGGCAACAGCGGCTCCGCTGAGCGCGATATTGCTATCGACGCCAATCTGCCGGGCCTGCGTGTGGACACCGTGGCGGGCGATGATGTGATCAACACCATCGAGCACGGACAGAACCTGATTATCACCGGCTCCAGCGACGGTCTGACGCCGGGTACGGGATTAACCGTCACCGTGAACGGCAAAACCTACCCGGCGACGGTGCTGGCCGACGGCTCCTGGAGCGCAGCGGTTCCGGCGGCGGACGTCGGGGCGCTGGCTGCAGGCACGGTCACCGTGACCGTTGAAGGTCAGAGCAGCGCGGGTAACCCGGTCTCCATCAGCCACGATGTCACGGTGGATCTGGCAAGCGTCGCCATCAGCATTGACGCCATTGCCACCGACGACGTGATTAATGCGGCCGAGAAGGGCGCGGATCTGGTGCTCTCCGGCAACACCTCGAACGTGGAAGCGAACCAGACCGTCACGATTACCTTCGGCGGCAAGAGCTACACTGCCATCGTGGGGACAGACGATAAATGGACCGCCACAGTGCCAGCGGCGGATCTTGCCGGTCTGAAAGACGGCGACGCCAGCGTGCAGGTGAGCGTTACCAACGTCAACGGCAACAGCGCGTCCGCAGGGCGCGAGTACAGCGTGGATGCTACCGCGCCGTCCGTGACCATCAACACCCTTGCAACTGACGACATACTCAACGCCGCAGAAGCACAGGCCGACCTGACCGTCTCCGGCACCAGCACCGCGGAAGCGGGCCAGACGGTGACCGTGAGCCTGAACGGCAAGGACTACACCGCAACGGTCGGTTCAGACGGTCACTGGACGCTGAACGTCCCGGCGGCGGATTTGGCAGGTTTAGCCGACGGCAGCGTGACCGTCACCGCATCGGTCAGCGACAAGGCGGGTAACCCGGCGTCGGTTGATCACAATCTGACGGTGGACGTGACCGTCCCGACGGTGACCATCAGCACCATCGCGGGCGATGACGTCATTAACATCGCAGAACACGGGCAGGCACAAATCATCAGCGGCATTGCCACCGGCGCGGCGGCGGGCGATAAGGTCACCGTGACGATTGGCGGCCAGAGCTACACCACCGTGCTGGACGCGGCGGGCAACTGGAGCGTGGGCGTACCGGCCAGCGTCATTTCCGGCCTCAGCGACGGCAGCGTGACCGT
>NZ_JBMKHJ010000030.1:0-67044 GCF_049237265.1 Enterobacter cloacae complex sp. IR5384
TACCCAGATCGATACCAATGAGCGCAATGTTTTCCATGATAGTTCTCCGAATGAAAGCCTGTCCTCAGCATAGTACCGGGAAGGAGGGAGTGACCATCTCATTAAATGTCTCTGATTATTCATCGCACGTGTTTACTGCTGCTGGCCTGCGTCGCCCTCAGCCATGCTCCCTTCGTCCTGGCAGAAGAAGAGTGTCAGGTGGTTTCGTCTGTAAAGAGTATCAATAATGGTCTGCTACGTCGGGAGGCGATGCGCGAGGTCAGCACGGATATTGCCGGAAAAACGTACCGGGGTTATGCCTCGTCAGAACGTGAGATCCAGGTGTCGGTGATCTGCCCGGACGCGCGCAAGATCCGCCTGCAGGTGGACGGCCCGGCCCGTGGAAATAAAGCGTATCGCTTTAGCGACAACGGTGTGCTGAAAATCACGGCGAAAGAGGCCCGCATGGATAATGGTGCCGTGCAGCTGGCGGCCGTGCCGCGCGGCGCGGCGCAGGTCACCGCGGGTGCAGCGGAGGTTACGCTGCCACCGGATACGTCGCTTGTGGCGGTGAACGGCAGCGAGGTGGCGGGCAAACAGCTGGTTGTTACGCTCTCGGTGGTCACTTATCTCAACGATAACGCGTTCAGGACCGGCAACACGGCGGAACTCGAAGAAATGCTGACGGTGAATTACGTTACCCTCGCGGCGCAGTAAACGCCGCCTTGCCCGACGGACGCGTGCTGTCGGGCTTTTTTATGCCATGCCCGCCAGACGCAGCAGCGCCGTAACGACCGCCGCCGCCACGATCACCACAATTAACGGCATTTTTCGCCAGGCCAGAAACACCGCAAACGCCACGCCCAGCACCCGCGCCATTCCGGCGAAATGTTCCCCTTCATAGAAGGTGGTCGCCAGCGCCACGGAAAACAGCAACACCGTTGCCGCATCCGACAGCAGTGCCTGAGATCGCTCGGACAGCGCCAGTCGGCTACCCAGTTTCGCCCCGCCAAGACGCATCAGATAGGTCCCTGCTGACAGAATGGCGATACCGAGGATAAAGAGGGTCATGTTTTCCATTATTTTTTCCTCGCGGCGAGACCGAGTAAAGAGAGCAGTACCGGTAAGCCCACCGGAGCGAACGGTACGGCGGCCAGCGACAGGGCGGCGCCGCTGCAAGCGCGGATGAACGTGGTGCGGTTTTTAAACGCCGGAACCACTAAGGCCAGCAAAATGGCCGGAAATACCGCGTCCAGCCCGATGGTTTCCGGGGCCGGCAACAGTTTTCCGACCATGGCACCCAGCAGGGTACCCAGCGGCCAGAGAATGGCAACGCCCAGGCCGCACAGCCAGTAGGCCGTTTTGCGCTGCTCCGGGGTTTTTTGCGACAGCCCAAACACCACGCTTTCGTCGTTCATGATGTGGCAGCCCAAAAAACTTAAACCGCGTTTACCCACCAGCTCGCGCACCGTAACGCCAAACGGCACATGGCGGGCGTTCACCAGCAGCCCGGCCGCGGCCGCCGCCAGTGGGTTACCCCCGCTCGCCACGATACCGATAAACATAAACTCCGAGGCCCCCGCCAGCACGGTAATAGACAGTACAAACGGTACCCACAGCGGGAAACCGTAGGCCATCGCCAGCGAGCCGTATGACATCCCCACCACGCCAACGGCGAGGCAAACGAGGATAATTGCTTTGATGGTGTCGCCTTTCAGGCAAGAGAGAGAACGTTTCATACAATTTTAGCCATATCGAACGTGTATCCATTATAATGAACGGATCAGATTCGGTTTACAAGATGAACGAATCGTTCGATTTATAGAACAAGAGGCCGTTTATGACGCAGCCAATCAGCGTGATCGCCAAAAGTCTGGTGCGAGAACGCCTGCGAACCGGACTTTCACTGGCGGAAATTGCCCGCCGTGCCGGTATCGCCAAATCCACACTTTCGCAGCTGGAGTCCGGCAATGGCAATCCCAGCCTTGAGACGCTGTGGTCGCTATGTGTGGCGCTGGATATTCCCTTTGCACGGTTGCTGGAGCCGCAGCAGCCGACCACGCAGGTGATCCGCCGCGGTGAAGGCACAAAAGTGGTCGCCGGGCAGGCCAATTACGAAGCCATTCTGCTGGCGGCATGCCCCCCGGGCGCACGGCGCGATGTCTACCTGCTCATCACCCAGCCAGGTGCCGATCGTATTTCCCAGCCCCATTCACCGGGGTCGGTTGAACATATTATTGTGACCCAGGGCCGGGCACTGGTCGGTCTGCTTGATGCCGCGGAGGTGCTGGAGGCAGGGGATTACATTTGCTATCCCGCCGACGAACCGCATATCTTCAAGGCCCTGGAGCCAGACACCTACGCGCTACTGGTGGCGGAACAAAATTAACCAGGAAACGGAAACGCATGTCGCTTAAAGCTATCGCCAAAGAACTGGGGCTTTCGGTTACCACCGTCAGTCGTGCCCTCAACGGATATGACGACGTCTCCAGCGAGACGCGCGCCCGCGTGGAAGCGGAAGCCCAGCGACGCGGCTATCGGCCCAATACCTTTGCCCGTCGTCTGAAGATGGGCAAGATCGACGCGGTGGGGCTGGTTTTTCCGGTACATCCTGTTCCGCTCAATAACAGCGTATTTATGGACATGGTCGGCGAAATTAGCCACGAACTGGCGCGACATGAAATCGATCTCCTGCTGATTGCCGATGACGATCTGGCCGATAAACACAGCTATATGCGCATGGTGCAAAGCCGTCGCGTGGATGCGCTGATTGTGGCGCACACGCTGGATCACGATCCGCGCCTTGAGCAGCTTCAGGCTGCCGGATTCCCCTTTCTGGCTCTCGGACGCAGTCAGCTGCCGCAGCCCTACGCGTGGTTTGATTTTGACAACTACGCCGGTACGTATCAGGCCACCCGCTGGCTGATCGAAAAAGGCCATCAGCGCATTGCTTTGCTCGGCGAAAGTAACAACCAGGCGTTCATCACCCAGCGTCGCCAGGGGTATCTGGATGCGCTGCGTGAAGCCGGGCTGTCCAGCGAGTGGCTGCGCGCCATGCCGCCTTCCCGCCGGGTCGGCTACGCCACAACAAAAGAGCTGCTCTCTCTGCCGCAACCCCCCACGGCCATCATCACCGACTGCAACACCCACGGCGACGGCGCGGCAATGGCGCTGGCACAGCTTGGCCGTCTAACCGGCGAGAATGCCGTATCGCTGGTGGTCTACGACGGTTTGCCCCAGGACAGCATCGTCGATATCGACGTGGCGGCGGTGATCCAGTCTACCCGTCAGGGCGTCGGGAAGCAGATTGCCGATATGGTGCGCCAGCTGATTAACGGCGACGACATCGACACTCTTCAGGTGCTCTGGCAGCCGGAATTCTCCCCAGGCCAGACGGCGTAAACAACGCAAAATTCCAAACCCGATCACAGATCCGAAACGTTTTGGTTTGTATCCGAAACGTTTCGGATCAACACTCAGGACATCCCGATGACTGGAGATGTCTGATGCAAGATTCCGTTTTTCGACTCGTAAGCAACACGGTGGACGTGGTGATAAAAACGCACCCGTTTGCCGAAATTCTCTACTGGGGGCCGCACCTTCAGCACTTTTCGCCGCAGGATGCCGCTACGCTCGAACGCCCGGTGGCTAACGGCAGGCTCGACGTGGATTCCCCGGTTACGCTGATGGCTGAACCTGGACACGGCCTGTTTGGTTCACCCGGCATTGAGGGGCACCGGCAGGGGCTGGATGGTTCCCCGGTTTTCAGCACCACCGACGTGCAGCAGCAGGGACAAACCCTGACGATAACGGCAGAAGATGAACACGCGGGCCTGCGCCTGACCAGCGTGCTGGCGCTGGACGCCAGCGGCGTGCTGGTCGTGCGGCACGGCGTAACCAACCTGAAATCGCAGGCGTGGCAGGTGGACCGTTTTGCCGTCACGCTGCCCGTGGCGGAGCGCGCCCGGGAGGTGATGGCGTTTCATGGCCGCTGGATCCGTGAATTCCAGCCGCACCGCGTCATGCTGGAGCATGACAGCTTTTTGATTGAGAACCGCCGGGGTAGAACGTCTCACGAACACTTCCCGGCGCTCATTTCAGGCACGCCGTCGTTCAGCGAAATGCACGGCGACGTCTGGGGTGTGCATCTGGGCTGGAGCGGCAACCATCGCCTTCGCGCTCAAGCCAAAACCGATGGCCGTCGCTATCTGCAAGCGGAAGCGCTCTACCTGCCAGGAGAGATGGCGCTGGAAGAGGGACAAACGCTCTGGACGCCACGCCTTTATGCGAGCTACTCCGCGCACGGGCTGAACGGCATGAGCCAGCAGTTTCACCGCTACCTGCGCGACAACATCATCCGTTTCCCGGAAAACAAACCGCGTCCGGTCCATCTCAACACCTGGGAGGGGATCTACTTCAACCATGATCCGAACTACATCATGCGTATGGCTGACGAGGCGGCCGCGCTGGGTGTGGAACGCTTTATCATCGACGACGGCTGGTTTAAAGGGCGCAACGACGACCATGCTGCGCTGGGCGACTGGTATCTGGATGAAAAAAAATACCCGAACGGCCTGCGGCCAGTGATCGACCATGTCAAAAACCTCGGCATGGAGTTCGGCATCTGGATTGAACCGGAGATGATCAACCCGGATTCCGATCTCTACCGCGAGCATCCTGACTGGGTTCTGGCGCTGCCGGGATACGCGCAGGCGACCGGACGACACCAGCTGGTGCTCAACCTGAACATTCCGCAAGCGTTTGATTACCTGGTGGAGCGCATGAGCTGGCTGCTGGGTGAGCATGCGGTTGATTATGTGAAATGGGATATGAACCGCGAGCTGGTGCAGCCTGGCCATAACGGCAGAGCGGCCGCCGACGCGCAGACCCGCCAGTTTTATCGACTTTTAGATGTGTTGGGCGAGCGTTTCCCGCATATTGAATTTGAATCCTGCTCCTCCGGTGGCGGACGAATCGATTACGAGGTGCTGACTCGCAGCCATCGCTTCTGGGCGTCCGACAACAACGACGCGCTGGAGCGCAACGCTATTCAGCGCGGCATGAGCTACTTCTTCCCGCCGGAGGTGATGGGCGCGCATATCGGTCATCATAAATGCCACGCGACGTTCCGCCAGCACAGCATTGCCTTCCGCGGCCTGACGGCGCTGTTTGGCCATATGGGGCTGGAGCTGGATCCGCTCACCGTCGATGAGAAAGAGCGCGAAGGTTATCGCCATTACGCTGCGCTGCATAAGCAGTGGCGCGAGGTGATCCACCATGGCACCCAGTGGCGCGTAGATATGCCGGACGTCACCACGCTGGCACAGGGGATCGTGAGCGAAGACAAGTCGCAGGGACTGTTTATCGTCAGCCAGCTCGCGATGCCGGATTATACCCTGATGATGCCGCTGCGCATGCCGGGGCTGGAGGCCAGCGCGCAGTACCGTATCTCGCTGCTCGATCACCCGAATATTCAGATTACGGGAGAGGGGGGGCACACCATGCGCAAGCTGCCAGCATGGATGGAGACACCGCAAACGGTGAGCGGTGAGTGGCTGATGCAGGCGGGTATTGCGCTGCCGATTCTCGATCCGGAAACCGCCATTCTGATTGGTGTGGAACGCGTGTAAGGGTGACGGGCCGGGAAACTGGCCCTCCGTTGAGGATAAAAATAATGAACACAACAACCTGTACCCACAAAGACAACCCTAACTTCTGGATCTTCGGGCTGTTCTTCTTTCTCTACTTCTTCATCATGGCCACCTGCTTTCCGTTCCTGCCTATCTGGCTGTCGGACATCATCGGCCTGAACAAAACCCATACCGGCATTGTTTTCTCCTGCATTTCGCTGTCGGCTATCGCCTTCCAGCCGGTGCTGGGGGTGATTTCGGACAAGCTGGGGCTGAAGAAGCATCTGCTGTGGATTATCTCTGTACTGCTCTTTCTGTTCGCGCCCTTCTTCCTGTACGTCTTCGCGCCGCTGCTGAAAACCAACATCTGGCTGGGTGCGCTGAGCGGCGGGCTGTATATCGGCTTTGTTTTCTCGGCCGGGTCCGGGGCGATTGAGGCCTATATCGAACGCGTGAGCCGCAACAGCGCCTTTGAATACGGCAAGGCGCGCATGTTCGGCTGCCTTGGCTGGGGGCTGTGCGCCTCAACGGGGGGCATCCTGTTTGGTATCGATCCGTCATACGTTTTCTGGATGGGATCGGCGGCGGCGCTGTTGCTGATGCTGCTGCTGGTGGTCGCAAAGCCGAAGCCCAATCAGACGGTACAGGTGATGAATGCCCTGGGGGCCAACCAGCCGCAGATCACCGCGAAAACGGTCTTTAACCTGTTCCGTCAGCGCAGAATGTGGATGTTTATTCTGTACGTGATTGGCGTGGCCTGCGTCTATGACGTTTTTGATCAGCAGTTCGCCACCTTCTTCAAAACCTTCTTCGCCACGCCGCAGGAGGGCACTCGCGCCTTTGGTTTCGCGACGACGGCGGGGGAGATCTGTAACGCCATTATTATGTTCTGCTCGCCGTGGATCATTAACCGTATTGGGGCGAAAAATACGCTGCTGATCGCCGGATTGATTATGGCGACGCGCATCATCGGCTCGTCGTTTGCCACCACCGCCGTGGAGGTCATCGCCCTGAAAATGCTGCACGCGCTGGAGGTCCCGTTCCTGCTGGTGGGGGCATTCAAGTACATCACCGGCGTGTTTGATACGCGACTCTCGGCCACTATCTATCTGATTGGCTTCCAGTTTGCCAAACAGTCAGCGGCCATTTTCCTCTCCGCCTTTGCCGGAAATATGTATGACCGGATCGGCTTCCAGGAGACGTATCTGATGCTGGGCTGCTTCGTGCTGGCAATTACGGTGGTGTCGGCGTTTACGCTGAGCAGCAGGCAGGAGATAGCCGCTGCCGCGGGCGCGGCAGCGTTAACCAGTCAGTCCAGATAAAACACCTCTTCCAGCCCGGTACTCACCGGGCTGTTGTCCGGGTTCGACGGCATTACATCACGCATGTGTTTCCACCAGCGCTGGCAGACGTCGGTATTCGCGACCGCGTTCCAGCGCTCCTCCGATTCAATCTCTACGGTGGCAAACAGCAGGTTACGTTCCCGGTCGAGATAAATGGCGTAGTGGTGCGCGCCGTGGTCCTTCAGCACCGCTTCCAGCTCGGGCCAGATGGGATTGTGGCGACGCGCGTACTCTTCGTGCGCGTCCGGGTTTACCTGCATCACAAAGGCTTTGCGGATCATAATGCCTCCAGATACAGCTCGCGCACCTCGTCGCGGCTGGCGGTGCGCGGGTTGCATGGCGCGCACGGGTCGGCGAGGGCTTTATCCAGCCAGCCTTCGATATCGGCTTTGGTGACACCAAGCTGGCTGAAGCCGGACGGAATGCCGACGCGGGTGCTCAGATCGCGAATCGCCTGAATCGCTGACATGCTGGCCGCCTCGTCGCTCATGCCGCGCGTGTCGACGCCCATCGCCTGCGCCACGCGAGCAAACCGTGCTACGGCATTCGGGCGGTTAAAGTTTTCAACGATCGGCAGCAGGATGGCGTTACACACGCCGTGCGGCAGATTGTGCGTCGCGCCCGGCTGGTGCGCCAGGGCATGCACGAGGCCGAGGCCAGCACTGTTAAACGCCATGCCCGCCAGATACTGACCAAACGCCATCTGCTCGCGTGCTTCCAGGTTATGACCGTCGTCGACCGCTTTGGGCAGCCAGAGGTTAATCAGGCGAATTGCTTCCAGCGCGTTGGCATCGGTCAGCGGGTGCGCGCCAACGGACACATAGGCTTCAATGGCATGGGTTAACGCATCCATTCCCGTTGCGGCAGTGACGGACGCAGGAATATCCAGCATCACGCTGGCATCATCCACGGCGATATCCGGAATGATGTTCGGGTCGATGATCACCTCTTTCACCTGACGCGCGGAGTCAATAATCACCGCGTTGCTGGTCATCTCCGCCGCCGTGCCTGCGGTGGTGTTGATCGCCACCAGCGGCACGCCCGGGTTTTTCACCTTGCCGACGCCGGAATAATCGGTGGACGGACCCGGATTGGCGGTGAGGATTTTAATCGCTTTGGCGGTATCAATCGGGCTGCCGCCACCAAAGGCGATAAGATAATCACATTCCGCGTCCCGGTATGCTGCATAGCCTTTTTGCACCAGCGCCTCCGTCGGGTTGGGAAAGACTCCGTCAAACAGCTGATATGACATCTGGTGCGCATCCAGCGCGGTAAACAGACTGTCCAGCAGGCCCAGCTTCACCAGCTGGCCGTCGGTGACAATCAGCGCTTTGCCCCACCGTTTGTTCGCCACCAGCCTGACCATGTCGCCAATAGCGCCCGCGCCGTGCAGGCTGATTTTTGGCAGTGCCAACATAAAGCTCATGATAATTCTCCTTAACTATCGCCCGGACCGTTCGGTCAGCGAGGGTTTATGCATATATTTCCAGCGCTGAACGGAGCGGGGTTACGCCGAAGCGCTTGCCGAGCGCAATAAGTTCTTCGCGGGTAATGGTTTGCTTCATACCGCCCATGGAATAAACCTTTACCAGCACTTCAGCGGATTTCTCGGCGGTGTCGATCAGGCCGAAGGTTTCATCAAGCGTAGGGCCGCTGCCGAAGACGCCGTGGAACGGCCACAGCACCAGCGAATGTTTTTGCATATCTCTGGCGGTCGCCTGGCCGATTTCGTCGGTGCCCGGTACCATCCACGGCAGAATGCCGACCCCGTCCGGGAAGACCACCAGACACTCGGTGCTGCCTTCCCACAGCTTGCGGGTGATGAAGTCAGAGCTGTTTTCCAGCACGTAGGTCAGGGCGATCAGGTTGGTGGCGTGGCAGTGCATGATCACGCGGTCTTTGCCGTCAGTCGCCTTAATGCGCTCGCAGTGCGAGAGGAAGTGCGCCGGCAGTTCAGAGGTGGGTACCGCCTCATCGGTCAGGCCCCACAGGATGTGGTAGCCCGCGCCGTCGCTGTCCACTTTCACCACGCCAAGGTTGGCCTGCGGATCAAGCTGGACGTTACGGAAGAACTTGCCGGAACCGGTGACGATAAACGGCGTGTTGGCGAGCAGCGGCATGGGCTGGCTCAGGGCAATATAGCGCGGCTTCTGGTGGAAATCGGCAGTGTAGGGTTCGATATCTGCGTCGTCCAGGCGCAGCGTCAGGTTGCCGCCGTTACGCTCGTCCCAACCCTTCAGCCAGGCATCGGAGGTGGCTTTGATCATGCCCTGGACGAACCAGGAGGTGGTGATGGTCTGCATAGTTTTCTTTTCCAGTTATCGCGGTGAGGTGAAATCCCTCACCCCAGCCCTCTCCCACAGGGAGAGGGGGTAAAAGTTCCCTCTCCCTGTGGGAGAGGGTTAGGGTGAGGGCAAAATTACCCGCGCTGACTCAATACGTCTTTTTCATACGCCCGCACGTTTTCCAGCCACTGGCTGCCTGCCGGGGCGTCGTGACGCTGGCAGTACATCTCCCACACCGCCTGCCACGGCAGGGATTTTTGCTCTTCCAGCAGCGCCAGGCGCGCGGTGTAGTCGCCGTTTGCTTCCAGCTGTTTCAGCGCGGCGACTGGCTCCAGCAGGGCGCGCAGCAGGGCTTTTTTCATATTGCGGGTGCCGATCACCCACGCCGCGATGCGGTTGATGGAGGCGTCGAAGAAGTCGAGGCCAATGTGCACGCGGTCGAAGAGGTCATGACGGATGATTTCGCTGGCAATCGCCTGGGTTTCGTCATCCAGCAGCACCACGTGGTCGCTGTCCCAGCGCACCGGACGGCTGACGTGCAGCAGCAGGCGCGGCACGAAGAGCATGGCGGCGGAGATTTTGTCGGAGATCACTTCTGTGGGGTGGAAGTGACCGGCGTCCAGGCACAACGCGGTCTGGCGGCTGGTGGCGTAACCCATGTAGAACTCGTTCGAGCCGACGGTGTAGCTCTCAGCGCCAATGCCGAATAGCTTGCTCTCCACCGCGTCGATGTGGTGCGCCGGGTTGAGTTTTTCGCTGATGGCCTCATCCAGCGCGGCCAGCAGGCGCTGACGCGGGGCGAGACGGTCGACGGTGATGTCTTTCATGCCGTCCGGGATCCAGATGTTCATCACCGACGGCGTGCCAAGCTGCTCGCCAAACCAGGCTGAGACGCGCCGGCAGGCTTTAACGTGGTCGATCCAGAACTGACGGATCTCGTCGTTGGCATGCGCAAGGGTAAACCCGTCTGCGCTCAGCGGGTGCGAGAAGCAGGACGGGTTAAAGTCCAGACCCAGCTTGTTGGCTTTGGCCCATTCCACCCAGTTTTTAAAGTGCTCCGGTTTGATTGCGTTACGCGCCACCGGCTCGTCGGACTCCAGATAGATCGCGTGCAGGTTCAGGCGTTTTGGCCCCGGGATCAGACTCAGCGCCAGTTCCAGATCCGCACGCAGTTCGGTGGCGTTGCGCGCTTTGCCCGGATAGTTACCCGTCGCCTGAATGCCACCCGTCAGAGAACCGCCCGGGTTCTCGAAGCCGGCGACGTCATCGCCCTGCCAGCAGTGCATGGAGACAGGCAGACGGTCGAGCTGGCGCAGCGCCGCGTCGACATCCACGCCGACGGCGGCGAAACGCTGTTTAGCCAGGTCCCAGGCTTGTTCAAGTTGAGTGGTCATGCGCAAAGCTCCTTAGTCAGTCGTTTTTGCTGAAACTGCGCCCGGTAGCGGGCAATTTCATGGCAGGGATTAGGGGTAAAGGTGGTCAGGCGGGTATTCGCGGTGACCACCGAACGGAATTCGTCGACGTCTGAAAGTTCGTCCAGAGTCATCAGTTGAATACCGATGTTGCCGAGCGTTGAGGCCTCCACCGGACCCGCCACCACGGTGATGCCGCAGGCATCGGCGCAGAGCTGGTTCAGCAGCTGGTTCTGGCAGCCGCCGCCCACGATATGCAGCTGGCTGAACGGTTTGCCGCGAAGGCTCGCCAGCTCGCTCAGAACATCCGCGTAGAGCAGGGCCAGGCTGTCAAAAATGCAGCGCGCCAGCTCGGCAGGACGGGAAGGCACCGGCTGACCGGCTTCGAAACAGGCGGCCTGGATTTCGGCGCTCATATGCACCGGGTTAATAAAGCGGTCGTCGTTCGGGTTGATCAGGAACGTACAGGCCTTCAGCTTTTCGGTCTCTGCGATAAGCGCAGGCAGGTCGGCAATGTGTTGCTCTTTCAGCATCCTCTGGAGCAGCCAGAGCCCCATGATGTTCTTCAGCACGCGGTAGCGGCCTTCGGCACCGCCTTCGTTAGTGATGTTTGCTGCCATTGCGGCGTCGCTGGTGTACGGCGTTTTGCTCTCAAAGCCCATCAGCGACCAGGTGCCGGAAGAGAGATAGGCCGCGTCTTTACCGGCCAACGGCGATGCAATCACCGCGCTGGCGGTGTCGTGACTGGCGACGGCGACCACCGGGATTTCATTCCCCTGCGGGCAAATCCAGTAACCGATTACGTTACCCGGATGGGTCGGCGTGCCGAACCAGGAAGGCGAAGCGCCGGTCCAGGCCAGCAGGGTTTCATCCCAGCTGTCGGTGTTGATGTTGACCAGCTGCGTGGTGGTGGCGTTGGTGTATTCCCAGTTCATGTTGCCGGTCAGCCGGTAGCTTAAGTAGTCCGGGATCAGCAGCGCGTGCGCCACCTTTTTGACCAGCTCCGGCTGCTGCTCAACCAGCGCGCGCAGCTGATACAGCGTGTTAAAGGACAGAAACTGAATGCCGCTGCGGCCATAGATGTTGTCCTTGCCAAGCTGCGCGATGGCCTGTGCCATCAGCCCGTCGGTGCGGCTGTCGCGATACGAGACGGGCAGGCCGACGCGTTCGCCGTGGCTGTCGAGCAGAACGTAGTCCACCCCCCAGGTATCAATGCCAATGCTGTCGATGCGAATGCCGTCGTTGCAGACGTTGTTCAGCCCGGTGCGGATCTCCGCTTCCAGGGCATCAATATCCCAGGTATCAAAACCGTTCTGTTTTTGCAGGCAGTTGGCGAAACGGTGCATTTCGCGAAGCGTAAGTGTGCGCTTGCCGCAGTCCCAGGTGGCGAGCATTACGCGGCCGCTGGATGCGCCTAAATCGACAGCCACACAATGGCGAAAAGTCATGGTCAGGTCCCTTCTTAAGTCATTGGTGTTGAGTGTAAAAAAGGGAAGAAAAGACCACCTTCTCGTCACTGACAGCCCGAATCTCGCGCTGGCAAGAAAGCAAAGATGAACGTGAGGGAGTTCACAATTTCCAGTCAGGGCGGGGTTTTCGGGCAATGTGACGTTGACCGCATTTCCCGATTTTTCCGTCTGTTTCTTGAAAAATGGACAGCTTTTGCGACGTTTGCTGTCAAAAATTTAAGGTGAGTGTGGAAGGCCTTAATTACTATTTTGAGAACTTTTCTCATTGGTGGGGGCCGTTATGACCGTACTGCACAGCGTCGATTTTTTCCCGTCGGGAACGTCTCCGGTCGCGATTGAGCCACGGCTCCCGCAGGCTGCGTTTCCTGAACATCATCATGATTTTCATGAAATTGTGATTGTCGAGCATGGGACAGGCATTCATGTCTTTAACGGCCAGCCGTACACCATCAGCGGCGGTATGGTGTGCTTCGTGCGCGATCACGACAGGCATTTGTATGAACATACCGACAATCTGTGCCTGACCAACGTGCTCTATCGTTCGCCAGACGCGTTCCAGTTTCTGTCGGGGTTGAACAAGCTCCTGCCTCAGGAGCAGGATGGGCACTACCCGTCTCACTGGCGGGTGAATCAGTCCACGTTGCAGCAGGTGCGCCAGCTGGTGAATCAACTGGAGCAGAGCGAGGACGGGCAGGAGACCCATGCCATTGCCACCCGCGAGCTGCTGTTTATGCAGCTGCTGGTGCTGCTGCGTCGCAGCTCTCTGGTGGAAGGGCTGGCAAATAACGACGCGCGGCTGAACCAGCTGATGGCCTGGCTGGAGGACCATTTCGCCGAGGATGTGTGCTGGGAAACGCTGGCAGATGATTTTTCGCTGTCGTTACGCACGCTTCATCGTCAGCTCAAGCAACACACCGGGCTGACGCCCCAGCGCTACCTCAATCGCCTGCGCCTGATTAAGGCGCGTCATCTTTTACGTCATACCGATGAAAGCGTCACGGATATCGCCTATCGCTGCGGTTTCGGCGACAGTAATCACTTTTCAACCCTTTTTCGCCGCGAGTTTAGCTGGTCGCCGCGCGATATCCGTCAGGGGAAGGATGCTTCACTCCAGTAACGCGAAGGCAATCACCGTTTTATTGCCGCAAAAAGGCTAATAATGTCCGGTTATTCACCGTAGAGGTTGTGGTGTGGCCGCTCAGTTAATTCTTCGCAAAGATGATTTTTTTGCCTCCGCGAGTCAGGCCGTCGCGGTGGCCGACCGCTACCCGCAAAATGTCTTTGCCGAGCATACCCATGAATTTTGCGAGCTGGTGCTGGTGTGGCGCGGCAACGGCTTACACATCCTCAATGACAGGCCCTACCGCATTACGCGTGGCGATCTGTTTTACATTCGCGCCGAAGACAAACACGCCTACGCCTCGGTTAACGATCTGGTGTTGCAGAACGTGATCTACTGCCCGGACAGGCTCAAACTGAACGTCGACTGGGCGGCCCATATCCCGGGTTTTCTCAATGCCAGAGGCGAACCCCACTGGCGCTTGAGCAGCAGCGGCATGGCACAGGTGCGCCAGACGATCTCCCAGCTGGAGCAGGAGAGCCAGAAGCACGATCCGGTGGCAAACCCGATGGCGGAACTGCTGTTCGCCCAGCTGGTCATGACCCTCAAACGCCATCGTTACGCTACCGATAACCCCTCCGCGACCGTTCAGGAAGCGCTGCTGGACAAGCTGATCGCCCGGCTTGCGGGCAGCCTGAATAAAAGTTTCGTGCTGGAAAAGTTCTGCGAGCAGGAGCAGTGCAGCGAGCGCGCGCTGCGCCAGCAGTTCCGCACCCAGACTGGGATGACGGTGAACCACTACCTGCGCCAGTTGCGCATCTGCCACGCCCAGTATCTGTTGCAGCATACGGAGCTGATGGTCAGTGAGGTGGCGATGCGCTGCGGGTTTGAGGACAGTAATTACTTTTCGGTGGTATTTAACCGCGAGGTGGGGATGACGCCGGTTCAGTGGCGTCATCGCAGTCGAAAGGCAGCGTAATCAGTTCGCCATGCCGAGGCCGACAATGTTAGCGGCAATGATGATCACCACGCAGCCCAGGCTCAGGACGCCCACCGGACGACGCCCGGCGTTATTCCACTCCTTCAGTACCAGCCCAACCAGTCCGCCACACAGTACGTAGAAGCTCATGTGCAGCATCCAGCTTATGTAGTCGTACTGCGGTGGAATGCTGGCGTGACCCCAGGCGTAGAAAAAGAACTGCAGATACCACATGAGGCCGCCCAGCATCGACAGCAGCACATTGGTGATGATTAAGGATTTTGCCAGTGAGAAATCGGCTTTTACCGACAGATCCTTCACTTTTGTCAGACGAATGAAGCAGAAGCCGAGGTTTACCAGCGCGCCGCCGCCCATGATCACCACGTAGCTTGGCAGCGCCACGTACAGCGGGTCGACGCCCAGCGCGGCGGCCGCTTCGTGCATAGGTTTTGCGGCGTTCATGGCGAACGACATGCCCGCCGAGAAGATGCCGCACATCACTGCCAGCAGCAGCCCTTTCTTCAGGTTAAAGTCCTCGGCTTTGATGCCCATCTTGCGCTCTTTCAGCTGACCCGCACGGGTGACGATACCCACGCCGATCACCGCGACAAGCACGCCCAGCAGCGTCATCTGCCCGCCTTTGGTGTTGAGCAACACATCGACATTGCCGTTAAGAATGGGCGTCATCAGCGTGCCGACGATCAGGGTAATGCCAATTGCGATGCCGATACCCATCGACATCCCGAGGTAGCGCATGGTCAGGCCATAGTTGATGTTGCCGATGCCCCACATCGCACCGAACAGAAACACCGGCAGCAGGGTGGAGGCACTGAAGGAGGTGAAGTAGCCCCAGAAATCCGGGAGCAGCATGGCGCTAATGGTCCACGGCAAAATCAGCCAGGAGACGGTACCGCCAACCGACCACATGGTTTCCCACGACCACCCTTTCACCTTTTTGAACGGGGCATAGAAACAGGCTGCACTGGCTGCGCCTATCAAATGCCAGAAGATACCCATCGTAATCGCATGATTCATTTTTACGTCCTCATCGTTTTTATAGCCGGTGGCTTCCCCCCGACTTGATGAGTGTAAAAATTAGGCGGTTCAGGAACCTTCAGAAGGTTGCCGCACTTTGGTTCTGGATGGCAATCAGCACGTTAACCGGGTGAGCAGACTCACAATTTTGTCATTTGGCAAAACCCAAATAACCTTATAAAAACTACGGCATTGATAATCATTTTCAATATCATTTAATTAACTATAATGAACCAACTGCTTACGCGGCATTAACAGCTGTGCCGCCCGACACTAATGGAGAGGATTATGAGTTATACACTGCCATCCCTGCCGTATGCCTATGACGCACTGGAACCGCATTTCGACAAGCAGACGATGGAAATCCATCACACTAAACACCACCAGACCTATGTGAACAACGCGAATGCTGCGCTGGAAAGCCTGCCAGAGTTCGCTAACCTGCCTGTTGAAGAGCTGATCACTAAACTGGATCAGCTGCCAGCGGACAAGAAAACCGTACTGCGTAACAACGCGGGCGGCCACGCTAACCACAGCCTGTTCTGGAAAGGCCTGAAAACCGGTACCACCCTGCAGGGCGACCTGAAAGCGGCTATCGAGCGCGACTTCGGTTCTGTTGATAACTTCAAAGCGGAATTCGAAAAAGCGGCTGCAACCCGTTTCGGCTCCGGCTGGGCGTGGCTGGTTCTGAAAGGTGACAAACTGGCGGTCGTTTCTACCGCAAACCAGGACTCCCCGCTGATGGGTGAAGCGATTTCTGGCGCATCTGGTTTCCCAATTCTGGGTCTGGACGTGTGGGAACACGCTTACTACCTGAAGTTCCAGAACCGTCGCCCGGACTACATCAAAGCCTTCTGGGATGTGGTGAACTGGGACGAAGCTGCAGCGCGTTTCGCCGCGAAAAAATAAGGTTGCATTGACGCCTGTGAGAAGCGAGTCTGTTGACTCGCTTTTTTTGTATCTGAAGGAGTAGAGATGCATTACCCGGTGAATGTGTTTACAGGCAAGGTAAGGGAATACGACGGCAGCCGCCCGAGCGCCATCGCCAAAGTGCAGGTCGACGGAGAGCTGACGTTAACCGAACTCGGGCTTGCGGGCGACGAGCAGGCCGAGAAGAAAATCCACGGCGGGCCCGAACGCGCGCTGTGCCACTATCCGCGCGAGCATTATCAATACTGGATAACCGAATTCCCTGAACAGGCGGACCTGTTCGTCGCCCCCGCGTTCGGTGAGAATCTCTCCACCGAAGGGCTGACGGAGAAGAACGTCTTCATTGGTGATATTTTCCGCTGGGGTGATGCCCTGATTCAGGTAACGCAACCGCGCTCGCCATGCTTCAAGCTTAACTTCCATTTTGGCATTAACGACATGTCCGCACGGCTGCAGAGCGCGGGCAAAACCGGCTGGCTGTACCGGGTGGTGCTGGCGGGGCAGGTGTCTGCGGATGCGCCGCTGGAGCTGGTGTCGCGCCTGAGCGATGTGTCGGTGTATGACGCCTGTGCCATTGCCTGGCATATGCCGTTTGATGACGAGCAATATCATCGGCTGTTGTCGGCGGCAGGGTTATCCACCAGCTGGACAAGAACGATGAAGAAACGCCGCACTAGTCGGCAGATTGAGGATAATTCGCGGAGATTGTGGGGGAAATAGTGCCCCTCACCCCGGCCCTCTCCCCAAAGGGGCAAGGGTGAAAAAACCGCACCGAGCAGTCCCCTCTCCCCTTTGGGGAGAGGGTTAGGGTGAGGGGATTACGCGCGCTTATACAACGGTAGCCACAGCGTTAACCGCAGCCCGCCCAACGGACTGTCGTCGGCTTTCACCCAGCCACGATGCTGCTGCATAGCGGTTTCAACAATCGCCAGACCCAGCCCGGTACCGCCAGATTCACGGTCCCGCGCCTCGTCGGTGCGGTAGAACGGACGGAAAATCTGCTCGCGATCTTCCGGGCTTACGCCTGGACCATCGTCATCCACAATGATGGTGATACCGTCTTTATCCACCGAGAAGGCCACCTCAATCTTCGTATGCGAGTAGCGCAGGGCGTTACGCACGATATTCTCCAGCGCGCTCTCCAGCGTGTTTGGGTTACCGTACAGCGGCCATGGCCCCGGCGGGAAGTTGACGGTGAACGATTTACCCATCTGTTCCGCTTCGAACGCCGCGTTGTCTAACACTTCATGCCACAGCTGATTGGCTTTCACCGTTTCGCTCACCAGCGCGTTTTTCTGCTGATTGCGCGACATCACCAGCAGATCGTTGATCATGCTGTCCAGACGCTGGGCTTCGGTTTCGATACGTTCCAGCTCTTTGCTCTCACCGCTGCGGCGACGCAGCAGTGCGGTGCCCAGCTGGAGTCGCGTGAGCGGCGTACGCAGTTCGTGCGAGATATCCGACAGCAGCCGCTGCTGCGTGGTCATCATGCGCTCAAGAGCGGTGATCATCTGGTTGAAACTGGCCCCGGCGGCAAGAAACTCCTGCGGTCCGGCTTCCAGCTCAGGGTGCTGTCGCAGGTTACCCTGCGCCACTTCGTCGGCGGCGTTTTTCAGCTTACGCGCCGGTTTCGCCAGACTCCACGCCAGCCAAAGCAACAGCGGTGAACTGACCAGCATCGTCACAATCAGCAGCAGAAGCGGACGGTCAAACAGCAGGTTGATAAAATCGGACTGGGAATTGCTCGCCGGGCGAATCAAATAAAGCTGGTAGTTATCTTCCCTATCCCTGACTGAGAAAGGGCCCACCATCTCAACCCGACCATATTTTTTCTTCTGCGGATGATCGGCGTTATCCGCCTGGCCAATAAAGTTGCGGATGATCTGCATTTCATTGCGATCCGCGCCAATCACGCGGCCTTCGCTGGTCACCAGCAGCAGGCGTTGTCCGGGAGGTGCCCATTTGTCGATAGCGCGAAACAGTCTGCGCCACCACATCAAATCGTTTGGCGGATCGTTTGCCAGCTCGGCTTCTACGTGCTGCTCGATCATCACGCCCTGACGTTGCTCGCTGTCGAGAAGCTCCGTCATCTGGCGTGAGTCGAGTTTTGGCAACATCAAAACCAGCATTAAAACCAGTGCCAGCGTCAGCCAGAAGATGGCGAAGATGCGGGCGGTTAAGCTTCCTATCATGAAGCGGAAACCATCAGATAGCCGCGACCACGCAGGGTTTTAAACCACGGATGACCGTCTTTACGCTCCGGCAGTTTGCGGCGCAGGTTCGAGATATGCATATCGATGGCGCGGTCAAACGGCGTGAGGCGTTTACCCAGCACTTCCTGGCTTAAGTGTTCACGCGATACCACCTGGCCGAGGTGCTGCGCCAGCAGATACAGCAGCGTGAACTCGGTACCGGTCAGCTCCAGCGTTTCACCGTCAAAGCTCGCTTCCTGACGACCCGGATTGAGGCTCAGTGAGTCCACTTCCAGCGTCGGTGAACTGTTGTCAGTATTCTGCTGCTGTTCGCTCCAGTGGGAACGACGCAGGATAGCGCGAATACGGGCAACCAGTTCGCGGTCGTTGAACGGCTTCGGTAGATAGTCATCCGCACCCAGCTCAAGGCCGAGTACACGGTCTAGTTCGCTGCCGCGTGCGGTCAGCATGATAACGGGGGTCTGGTGTGTCTGGCGAAGCTCTTTCAGCGTATCAATGCCGTTTTTCTTCGGCATCATGACGTCGAGCAAAAGTAGATCGATGCTGTCGTCAAGGAGACTCAGCGCCTGCTCGCCATCATGGGCGACCAGAACGTTGAAACCTTCCATGTCGAGCAACTCCTTTAAAAGAGATGTGAGCTCTCGGTCATCATCAACTAACAGGATTTTATTCATTGTTTAAATACCTCCGAGGCAGAAATTACGACATCAAGGCTATCTAATCCATGACTTTACGTTGTTTTACACCCCCTGACGCATGTTTGCAGCCTGAATCGTAGACTGTCTCTCGTTGAATCGCGACATGAAAGATTTTGGGAGCAAGTGATGCGCAAAGTTACCGCTGCCGTCATGGCCTCAACGCTGGCGTTCAGTGCGTTTAGCCAGGCCGCTGTAGCTATCATCGGCGATAACGCGTCCTCACAAGAGGGCATCGCGCAGCACAGCAGCCAAAGCCATATGTTTGACGGCATAAGTTTAACCGAACATCAGCGTCAACAGATGCGAGATCTGATGCAGAGGGCACGACACGATCAGCCCCCTGTTAATGTTAGCGAAATGGAGACAATGCATCGCCTTGTCACCGCAGAAAATTTTGACGAAAACGCTGTACGTGCTCAGGCAGAAAAAATGGCACAGGAGCAGGTTGCCCGCCAGGTAGAGATGGCGAAGGTTCGCAACCAGATGTTCCACCTGTTGTCGCCCGAGCAGCAAGCGGTTTTGAACCAGAAACATCAGCAACGTATGGACCAATTGCGTAAGGTTGCACGGATGCAGCGAAGCTCAGAAACGACGCTTTTCAGTAGCAATAGCAGTACCCGTAGTAACCAGTAAACCCTGTTTTCCTTGCCATAGACACCATCCCTGTCTTCCCCCACATGATGTGGGGGTTTTTTTTGCCCTTCATTCTGATGTGTTAACCGTTTATTCATCCTTTGACTCCGTAACCTTCCGTTATACTAGCGGCATGGCATGACAGGAGTATTTATGAATCAATCCTATGGAAGACTGGTCAGCCGGGCCGCCATTGCCGCGACGGTCGTGGCCTCAAGCTTACTGGTCATCAAAATATTCGCGTGGTGGTACACGGGCTCGGTCAGTATTCTGGCGGCGCTGGTGGACTCGTTGATGGATATTGCCGCCTCGCTGACCAACCTGCTGGTGGTGCGTTACTCGCTGCAACCGGCGGATGAAGAGCACACCTTCGGGCACGGCAAAGCCGAATCGCTGGCGGCGCTGGCGCAAAGTATGTTTATTTCCGGCTCTGCGCTGTTTCTGTTTTTAACCGGCATTCAGCATCTTGTTTCGCCATCACCCATGAACGATCCCGGCGTGGGCGTGGTGGTGACGGTGGCTGCACTTATATGCACCCTTATTCTTGTAACGTTCCAGCGCTGGGTGGTTCGAAAAACGCAAAGTCAGGCTGTACGGGCGGATATGCTTCATTATCAGTCTGATGTTATGATGAATGGCGCTATTCTTATTGCGCTCGGTCTGGCCTGGTATGGCTGGCATCGGGCCGATGCGTTATTTGCGTTAGGGATTGGCATCTATATTTTATACAGCGCTTTGCGGATGGGGTATGACGCGGTGCAATCGCTTCTTGACCGTGCGCTCCCCGACGCAGAACGCGATGAAATTTATACTATCGTGACCTCCTGGCCGGGTGTCAGTGGTGCTCACGATCTTCGTACGCGGCAGTCAGGGCCGACCCGCTTTATTCAGATTCACATAGAAATGGAAGACAACCTGCCATTGGTTCAGGCTCACGTTATTGCTGAGCAGGTGGAGCAGGCGATTTTGCAGCGTTTCCCTGGGTCAGACGTCATTATTCACCAGGATCCCTGCTCGGTTGTACCCGGTTATGTTGGGCTTTCGTAATTCGTTGTAAAAAAGTGAGCCAGGCCAGCATTTTGTGTATAAATTACCGCCATTTGGTCTGACCTGAATCAATTCAGCTGGAAGTGGTTGATATACTATTTGCAGTATTCGTTGGTCGACAAGTTTCTTCCGGCAACAGATTTCAATTTTGCATTCCTAAGTTCAGAGGTAGTCATGATTAAGAAAATCGGTGTGTTGACAAGCGGCGGTGATGCGCCGGGCATGAACGCGGCAATTCGTGGGGTTGTTCGTGCAGCGCTGACGGAAGGTCTGGAAGTTTTTGGTATCTACGATGGTTATCTGGGTCTGTATGAAGACCGTATGGTTCAGCTCGACCGTTACAGCGTATCTGACATGATCAACCGCGGTGGTACTTTCCTCGGTTCTGCGCGCTTCCCGGAATTCCGCGACGAACACGTGCGTGAAGTGGCTATCGAGAACATGAAAAAACGCGGCCTCGACGCACTGGTTGTTATCGGTGGTGATGGTTCGTACATGGGTGCAAAACGTCTGACTGAAATGGGCTTCCCGTGCATCGGTCTGCCTGGCACCATCGACAACGACATCAAAGGTACAGACTACACCATCGGTTACTTCACCGCCCTGGGTACCGTTGTGGAAGCGATTGACCGTCTGCGTGACACCTCTTCTTCTCACCAGCGTATCTCCATCGTTGAAGTGATGGGGCGTTACTGTGGTGACCTGACCCTGGCTGCGGCTATCGCGGGCGGTTGTGAGTTCGTCGTGGTTCCGGAAGTGGAATTCAGCCGTGAAGATCTGGTTGCAGAAATCAAAGCCGGTATCGCCAAAGGTAAGAAACACGCCATCGTTGCGATCACCGAGCATATCTGTGACGTTGATGAGCTGGCGAAGTACATCGAAGCAGAAACCAAACGCGAAACCCGCGCGACCGTTCTGGGTCACATCCAGCGTGGTGGTTCCCCGGGTCCATACGACCGTATCCTGGCTTCCCGCATGGGTGCGTACGCCATTGAACTGCTGCTGCAGGGTCACGGCGGTCGTTGCGTCGGTATTCAGAACGAAAAACTGGTTCACCATGACATCATCGACGCCATCGAAAACATGAAGCGTCCGTTCAAAGGTGACTGGCTGGACTGCGCGAAAAAACTGTACTGATCGGTGTTTGTATTGTGCCGGGTGGCGGCAAGGTAAATGCAAAACGGTAACCCCAGGGTTACCGTTTTTTATGGTTGCGCCCTCTCCCGTGGGAGAGGGTTGGGGTGAGGGCATCAGGCCACTCATCCACTTTTTTATTCCTCAAAGTTATAGCCAATCTTTTTTTATTCTTTAATCATCAATTCCGTTTCTGGCACGCTGCATTCATCAAAACTCTACACATGAGAGCTGGGCGATGAATAAATGGGGCGTGGGTTTAACATTATTGCTGGCATCGACCAGCGTTCTGGCTAAGGACATCCAGTTACTGAACGTGTCATACGACCCGACGCGTGAGCTGTACGAGCAGTACAACAAAGCCTTTGCGGCACACTGGAAACAGGAAACGGGCGACAACGTGGTGGTTCGCCAGTCTCACGGCGGCTCTGGTAAGCAGGCGACCTCCGTCATCAACGGCATTGAAGCGGATGTGGTGACTCTGGCGCTGGCCTACGATGTGGACGCAATTGCCGAACGTGGCCGCATCGACAAAAACTGGATCAAACGCCTGCCGGATAACTCCGCGCCATATACCTCGACCATCGTTTTCCTGGTGCGTAAAGGCAACCCGAAACAGATCCATGACTGGAACGACCTGGTTAAACCTGGCGTATCGGTCATCACGCCGAACCCGAAAAGCTCCGGCGGCGCACGCTGGAACTATCTGGCAGCCTGGGGCTATGCCCTGCATCACAACAATGGCGATCAGGCCAAGGCTCAGGAGTTCGTCAAAGCGCTGTATAAAAACGTTGAAGTGCTCGACTCCGGCGCGCGTGGCGCAACTAATACCTTCGTAGAGCGCGGCATTGGCGATGTGCTGATTGCCTGGGAAAACGAAGCCCTGCTGGCGACCAACGAGCTGGGTAAAGACAAATTCGAGATCGTGACCCCGAGCGAATCTATTCTCGCCGAGCCGACCATTTCTGTGGTGGATAAAGTGGTCGATAAGAAAGGGACCAAAGCGGTGGCGGAAGCCTACCTGAAGTATCTCTATTCGCCGGAAGGCCAGGAAATTGCGGCGAAGAACTTCTATCGCCCACGCGATCCGGCGGTTGCGAAGAAATACGATAGCGTATTCCCGAAACTGAAGCTCTTCACCATTGATGATGAGTTTGGCGGCTGGACAAAAGCCCAGAAAGACCACTTCTCTAACGGCGGTACATTCGATCAGATCAGCAAACGCTAGGCTTTTGTAACGAACGACACGGTGACCCGGTGTGAGAAATCCGCCGGGTTTTTTATTTGGTCATCATTTTGCGTTACTCTTTGGCCTCTACTGAAAACAGGGAACGCATTGTGAAAAAAATTATCTTACTGATTCTGATTGTTATCGCCCTTGCCGCGGGTGGCGTGTACTGGATGAAAGCAGGTAATCCGAATGCGTTGCGTCACATCGTGCTGGACCAGTGTGTGCCGAATCAGATCCAGCACCGCAATCCGGCGCCGTGTGCACAGGTGAAACCTGACGCGGGCTATGTTGTGTTCAAGGATCGCAACGGTCCACTGCAATACTTATTGATGCCCACCTACCGCATCAACGGCACCGAAAGCCCGCTTCTGACAAAGCCTCAAACACCGAACTTCTTCTGGCTGGCATGGCAGGCCCGTAGCTTTATGAGCATGAAGCACGGATCCGAGGTGCCAGACAGCGCAATTTCATTGACCATCAACTCACCCACGGGCCGCACGCAGAATCATTTCCATATCCACATCTCCTGCCTGCGCCCGGACGTGCGCGAGAAGCTCAATGCCGCGCAGGGGCAAATCAGCACCCAATGGCTGCCCCTTCCCGGTGGACTGGAAGGACATGAATATCTCGCCCGCCGGGTGACGGAGAACGAGCTGGTGCAGCGGAGTCCGTTTATGATGCTGGCGGAAGAGCTGCCGGAAGCGCGTGACCATATGGGGCGCTTCGCGCTGGCGATGGCCCAGCAGTCTGATGGCTCGTTTGTGTTGCTGGCAACCGAACGTAATCTGCTGATGCTTAACCGCGCGTCGGCTGAGGAATTGCAGGATCATCAATGCGATATCCTGAAGTGACCCCACCATAAATAGCGTTTACTCGTCCTGCCTGTCGCCGTAGACTTGCTGAAAAAAACGACAGGAGACAGGCATGTCGCTCTGGTTAACCCACCCTCTGTTTGTGCCCTCAGCGATCGTCGGCGTCACCATTGTGTTATGGGCGACGTCGCTATTGCCGGAATTCATTACCGCGCTGCTGTTCTTCACGGCAGCGATGACCGCCAGAATTGCCCCGCCGGAGGTCATTTTTGGCGGCTTTGCCTCGTCTGCCTTCTGGCTGGTGTTCAGCGGCTTTGTGCTTGGTGTGGCAATCCGGAAAACCGGTCTGGCTGACAGGGCTGCACGGGCGCTCTCCGCCCGGCTTACTGACTCCTGGGTGCTAATGGTGGCCAGCGTGGTTCTGCTGAGTTATGCCCTGGCGTTTGTGATGCCGTCGAACATGGGGCGTATCGCCCTGCTGATGCCCATCGTGGCCGCGATGGCAAAACGTGCCGGTATTGCCGACGGGTCGCGCGCCTGGTTTGGCCTGGCGCTGGCCGTTGGTTTCGGCACCTTCCAGCTTTCGGCCACCATCCTGCCTGCCAACGTTCCCAATCTGGTGATGAGCGGTGCGGCAGAGGGATCATACGGTATTCATCTGAACTACGTGCCTTATCTGCTGCTGCACACGCCCGTGCTCGGTATTCTCAAAGGGTTGATTCTGATTGGTTTAATCTGCTGGTTATTCCCCGGTAGCCCGAAGCCGCCCAGGGATCTGGCACCCGCTGAACCGATGGGGCGAGATGAAAAACGCCTTGCCTGGCTGCTGGCGGTGGTATTGGGAATGTGGGTGACGGAGAGCTGGCACGGTGTGGGGCCGGCATGGACCGGACTTGCGGCATCGGTCATTGTGATGCTGCCACGCGTAGGTTTTATCACCGGAGGAGAGTTCTCGGCGGGGGTGAATATGCGCACCTGTATTTATGTGGCAGGCATCCTCGGTTTGGCCATTGTGGTGACGCAAACCGGTATCGGTCCGGCGGTGGGGGAGGCGTTGCTGAAGATAATGCCGCTGGACGCCGACAGACCGTTCACCAGTTTCCTGGCGCTGACCGGGATCACTACGGCACTGAACTTTATTATGACGGCTAACGGTGTTCCGGCGCTTTACACCACGCTGGCGCAAAACTTTTCGGAGGCGACGGGCTTTCCGCTATTGTCTGTCATCATGATTCAGGTGCTGGGCTATTCCACGCCGCTGCTGCCGTATCAGGCGTCGCCGATAGTGGTGGCGATGGGCTTAGGAAAGGTGCCTGCAAGGGCGGGGATGGTGCTCTGTCTGGCGCTGGCAATTGCCACGTATCTGGTGCTGCTGCCGCTGGATTATCTGTGGTTTAGCGTTTTAGGTCGTTTGTAGCGATTTTGTAGGGCGGGTAAGCGCAAGCGCCACCCGCCACAACAGCATTACGCCTGTTTAGCCGCTTCTGCCGCTTTAACGATTACCGCGAAAGCGTCAGCTTTCAGGGATGCACCGCCAACCAGCGCGCCATCGATGTCTGGCTGGGTGAACAGTTCTGCCGCGTTAGAGGCATTTACGGAACCGCCGTACTGGATGATGACCTGCTCTGCCACTTTCGCGTCGGCTTTAGCAATGTGGTCACGGATGAATTTGTGAACCGCCTGAGC
Organism: Enterobacter cloacae complex sp. IR5384; assembly: GCF_049237265.1. Lineage (NCBI taxonomy): Bacteria > Pseudomonadati > Pseudomonadota > Gammaproteobacteria > Enterobacterales > Enterobacteriaceae > Enterobacter > Enterobacter cloacae complex sp. IR5384. The sequence goes on from NZ_JBMKHJ010000030.1 coordinate 25,577, forward strand.
CTGCGCTGGGGTTGCAGATTTGCCGGTACCGATCGCCCAGACTGGCTCGTAAGCGATAACCGCGCCTTCGAATGCTGCCGCGCCCTGCGTCTTCAGCACAGCGTCGATCTGACGTGCGCACACTTCTTCCGTTTTGCCTGCTTCGTTTTCTGCTTCGGTTTCACCGATGCACAGAACCGGGATCAGACCCTGCTCTTTCAGCACCGCAAATTTCTTCGCGATGAACTCGTCGGATTCTTTGTGGTAGGTGCGACGCTCAGAGTGGCCGATGATGATGTATTTGGCGCCGATATCTTTCAGCATTTCAGCGGAGGTTTCACCGGTGAATGCGCCAGACAGGTTAACGTCAACGTTCTGTGCGCCCAGAATGATGTGGCTGCCGTCAGCGGCACGTTTAGCCAGATCCAGGTACATATCCGGCGGAGCGATAGCAACCGCGCAGCCAGTCACGCCAGCCAGCTCTTTACGCAGGTTCGCAACCAGTTCGTTTACCATGTGGCGGCTGCCGTTCAGTTTCCAGTTACCCATCACTAAAGGATGTCGCATTTCAATTCTCCACGCTAAATAAGCGAATTAAGGAATATGGCCACCCTGACGGGCAGCATGGTCTGTGAATCAGTATAGAGATTTTCCCTCGAAAGGCTTTGCTTTTTGTCATTAATTCGCCCCTCCGAGTGTGTCAGATAGTGCCAGCTTAATCGGTTCAACAGCGAAGGTCAGGCCTTTTTCGCCGTTATCCGCCACCACATAGCGCACCGCGCCTTCGGTTTCGGTGTAATAGCGCTTGTTTTTACCCGTAACCAGCAGTTTTTGCAGCTTTTGTTGGCTCTGTTTTTTTGTCAGTGCGGGCGTAAATGCCTGCAGCACCGCGCTCATGTACTCCAGCGCCTTCGCCTTGGCGGCTTTCTGCTCTGGCCCCTGAATCGGCAGCCAGGTGATCTGCATACTTTTGATTTTTAGCGTACCGCGCTCCAGCGCAGTGGAAGCGTACAAGTTTTCGTTAATCTTGCTGGCGGCACGGGTCAGGTTTGGAGTATCGCGCGCGCCATCAATGGCGCGAAATTCATCCAGCGGCAGCGTTGGATTGGTTTTGTTAAACGTTTCACGAAACTGACTGATGGACTGATCGAACGATGGCGCACCCGCCAGGAGGTAGGGCGCGGTTGTCGGAGCAGGGGGTTCGGCGGCGTGCAGGGGGAGACCGGCGCTCAGCATCGCGAAACACAGGAAAAGAAGGTGTGCCGAATTTTTCATCAACATTGTCCCTGGCCGTAAGTGCTCATGATTAAATCGATATCTGGTCGGCTTGTCAAAAGGTCACAACTCCAGGGTAAAATGCGCACGATATGATAATAAGGAACCTTACATGACCATACAGCAGTGGTTGTTTTCATTCAAAGGGCGTATTGGACGCCGTGATTTCTGGATCTGGATGGCGACGTGGATTATCGCTATGCTGCTTCTGTTTTTTGTGGCCTATAACGCATGGCTGAGCACGCAAACCGCGGCGTTTGCGCTGGTTTGTTTACTGTGGCCAACCGCGGCCGTGGTGGTGAAACGCCTGCACGATCGCGGTCGTTCCGGTGCATGGGCTTTTCTGATTATTCTGGCGTGGATGCTGGTCGCCGGGAACTGGTCAATACTTCCGTCCATCCTCCCCTGGGTGGTGGGCAGACTGCTACCGACCATTATCTTTGTGATGATGGTTATCGATCTGGGTGCGTTCATCGGCACCCAGAGCGAAAACAAATACGGTAAAGACACTCTTGAGGTGAAATACCGCTGATCACCAGTAGTGTTCGGCGGTCATATGACCCGGTCGGCGGCGAAGGTGTTTCGTCATCTGCCGGGTATCTTTCAGAAGCTGCTGAGTGTCCCGTACCATCTGCGGGTTACCACACAGCATCACGTGGCTGGTTTCGGCACGCATCGGCAAGCCAACGGCCTCTTCCAGGGCTCCACTCTCAATTAATGCCGGCACGCGGCCGGTCAGCGAACCTGCTGCCGTTTCGCGGCTTACCACGGTCTGGATTTTCAGCTTTCCGGCATACTGCCGCTCCAGCTCCTGCATCTGCGGCAGATAGCTTAAGTCTGCGGCGTAACGCGCGGCATGCACCAGCACGATGTTTTTAAACCGCTCCAGGTCTTTGCCGTACTGCAGAATGGAGAGATAGGGGCCGATGGCCGTGCCGGTTGCCAGCATCCACAGGGTTTCGCAGTCCGGAATTTCGTCCAGCACGAAGAAACCTGCTGCGTCACTCACAATCTGGACATCATCACCGGGTTTAAGCGCCGCCAGGCGCGGGCTGAGTTTGCCGTCCGGGACGGTAACCAGATAGAACTCGAGATCCGGATTATCGGGCGCGTTGACGTACGAGTAAGCGCGCTGCACGCGTTCGCCGTCGATATCCAGCCCCAGTTTGGCAAACTGTCCGGCCGTAAACGGATGGATGGGGGCGTGCACGGTGAGACTAAATAGCGCATCGGTCCAGAATTTTATCTTAGTGACTTTACCTGTTACCCAGTCCGCCATGATCTTCTCCTGTGCTGTTTCTCGGATCTATCTTCCGTATTTGTGATGAAGATATCCAGCCCATTCGGGCTGGAAAGCTCTATCGATCAAACGGTTTTACAGAATGTGCGTCTGTACGTCCGGGTCTTTACGGTCGAGATAGTGAATCGACTGAATGCGACGAATGGTGCGCGATTTACCGCGGATCAGCAGCGTTTCCGTGGTCGCCATGTTGCCTTTGCGGGTGATGCCATCCAGCAGATCGCCTTTGGTGATGCCGGTCGCGGAGAAAACAACGTTGTCGCTGCGGGCCATTTCGTGAAGTGCGAGGACTTTATTGGCTTCAATACCCATTGCCTCACAGCGCGCCAGCTCATCTTCGCCAATGCGGCGATTCTCTTCGTTGTCGCCTTTGACCTCATGACGAGGCAGCAGGCGGGCCTGCATGTCGCCATCCAGCGCGCGGATCACCGCAGCAGAGACCACGCCTTCCGGCGCGCCGCCAATACCGTACAGGACATCCACTTCACTGTCTGGCATGCAGGTCAGAATGGAGGCCGCCACGTCGCCATCCGGGATGGCAAACACGCGTACACCCAGCTTTTGCATCTGCGCGATGGTAGCGTCGTGACGTGGTTTCGCCAGAATTGTGACGGTGAGTTCGCTCAGCGGCTTGTTCAGCGCGCTGGCGACATTACGCAGGTTCTCTTCCAGCGGCAGGCTGAGGTCGATGGCGCCTTTCGCGCCTGGACCGACAATCAGCTTTTCCATGTACATATCCGGTGCGTTGAGGAAGCAGCCTTTATCACCCACGGCCAGAACGGCCAGCGCGTTGGCCTGACCCATCGCCGTCATGCGTGTGCCTTCGATCGGGTCGACGGCGATATCCACGGCATCGCCTTTGCCGGTACCCACTTTTTCACCGATGTAGAGCATTGGCGCTTCGTCGATCTCGCCTTCGCCGATCACAATAGTGCCGTCAATATTGACCTGATTGAGGACAATGCGCATGGCATGGACAGCCGCACCGTCGGCGGTATTTTTGTCGCCACGGCCAAGCCATTTATAGCCTGCCAGGGCAGCGGCTTCGGTAACGCGGGAAAACTCGATAGCAAGTTCACGTTTCATGAGGTACTCGTGCAATCAAAAGGAATTGCACGAAGTTTATCACAGAGTGGGGCGAGGCGAGGGGACCGGTGCAGCCGGAGCCCCTCACCCTGACCCTCTCCCCGGGGGAGAGGGAATGTATGATTACTCTTCGTGCTCTTCCCACGCCAGGGCGCGTTTCACCGCTTTCTTCCAGCCGCTGTAGCGGTAGTTACGCTCGGTGGTTTCGATGCCAGGGCGGAATTCACGTTCGATAACCGCTTTTTCCTGCAGCTCGTCCAGATTCTGCCAGAAGCCGACCGCCAGACCCGCAAGGTACGCCGCACCCAGCGCGGTCACTTCGCGCACTTCCGGGCGTTCCACGCGGGTGCCCAGAATGTCGGACTGGAACTGCATCAGGAAGTTGTTCGCGACTGCACCGCCATCCACGCGCAGAGCGTGCAGACGGATGCCGGAGTCAGCCTGCATCGCTTCCAGTACGTCGCGCGTCTGGTAAGCGATAGATTCCAGGGTGGCGCGAATAATGTGGTTGGAATTCACACCACGCGTCAGGCCGAAAATCGCGCCGCGTGCATACGGATCCCAGTACGGTGCGCCCAGACCGGTAAACGCAGGTACCACGTACACACCGTTGGTATCCTTCACTTTGGTGGCGAAGTACTCGGAGTCGAATGCATCGCTGATAAGCTTCATTTCGTCGCGCAGCCACTGGATGGATGCACCCGCCATGAACACCGCACCTTCCAGCGCATAGTTCACTTCACCGCGTGGGCCGCAGGCGATGGTGGTCAGCAGACCGTTTTCTGATTTCACCGCTTTCTCGCCGGTGTTCATCAGCATAAAGCAGCCGGTACCGTAGGTGTTTTTCGCCATCCCTTCTTTAACGCACAGCTGGCCGAACAGCGCCGCCTGCTGGTCACCGGCGATACCGGCGATAGGAATACGCGTGCCGCCTTTACCACCGATGTTGGTCTGACCGTACACTTCAGAAGATTTACGTACTTCTGGCAGCATAGCGCGTGGAATATCCAGCGCGTCCAGCATCTTGTCATCCCACTCCAGCGTGTTGATGTTGAACAGCATGGTGCGCGAGGCGTTGGTGTAGTCCGTGACGTGGACGCGACCCTGGGTCATCTTCCAGATAAGCCAGGTATCGACGGTACCGAACAGCAGTTCGCCGCGTTTTGCACGCTCACGTGAACCTTCCACATGGTCAAGGATCCACTTCACTTTGGTACCCGAGAAATACGGGTCGACCACCAGGCCCGTGGCGCTGCGGACGTACTCTTCCATACCGTCGCGCTTCAGCTGTTCGCAAATCTCTGACGTACGACGACACTGCCAGACGATGGCGTTATAAATTGGCTTGCCGGTTTCACGTTCCCAGACGATTGTCGTTTCACGCTGGTTGGTAATACCAATCGCGGCTATTTCGTCAGAACTGATATCGGCTTTCGCCAGCACTTCGACCAGCGTGGAGCTTTGCGATGCCCAGATCTCCATCGGGTCGTGCTCTACCCAGCCTGGACGAGGATAGATTTGCTCAAATTCACGCTGTGACACGCTGACAATGTTCGCGTCATGATCCATTACGACAGCGCGGGAGCTGGTGGTGCCCTGGTCGAGCGCAACGATATATTTTTTTTCGGTCATGGTGTAAGTCCCGTAGTCAGATTACAGCGAAGCTTTTTGTTGTGCGGTAGAAGTCGTCTCTTTCTCCTCGTCCACACAGGTGTCGCACGGTAAGTGGCGACCAATTAATTTGCGATAGCTAAACGCACCCAGCGCAGCCCCGACAACCGGCGCAAACAGCGGAACCAGGAAGTAAGGAATGTCTTTGCCACCGGTGAAGGCCACGTCGCCCCAGCCAGCGATAAAGGCGAACGCTTTTGGTCCGATATCACGCGCCGGGTTCATCGCGAAGCCGGTCAGCGGGCCCATGGATGCGCCGATCACCGCAATCAGCAGGCCAATCAGCAGAGGTGCCAGCGGGCCGCGCGGAATGCCGTTTCCGTCGTCGGTCAGCGCCAGGATAACGCCCATCAGAATAGCGGTAATCACCATTTCAACTGCGAACGCCTGCACAAAATTGATATGCGGGTTTGGATACGTTGAGAAGATACCTGCCAGATCCAGACTTTCGACGCTGCCGCGCACCATATGATGCGTCTGTTCGAAGTCGATGAAAAGATTGTAATAAAGCCCGTAAACTAACGCCGCTGCGCAAAACGCGCCGGCAAATTGAGAAATAATGAAAGGAACAACTTTGCGTCCGTCGAAGCACGCGAACAGCCACAGTGCGATGGTCACCGCCGGGTTAAGATGTGCGCCAGAAACCCCTGCAGTCAGGTAGATGGCCATTGCCACACCCAGACCCCAGATAATACTGATTTCCCACTGACCAAAACTGGCACCCGCCACTTTCAGTGCAGCAACACAGCCCACTCCGAAGAATATCAACAACCCGGTACCAAGGAACTCGGCAATGCACTGGCCTTTTAAGGTTGATGTCTGACTCATAATCGGAATCCTGAAGAGATTGATGTTTATTGTTAGCATGGCCGCCCGTGACAGCCATGATGTCCTGTAGACATAGTGTTAATTTATCGTTAACGAGCAAAAACGAGAAATATCGAAATCAAAATGTGTGGTCTGCGTCAATAAAATGAGCGTTTACGCGCCATAAAGCGCATTTTTGCATCAGCGCGAGAGTGTGAGCTGAATCATTTCATTAACTAATGAGTTAACAACTTAGGGGTAATTGCCGCGAACGCACCAGGACGAGGCCGAAAAGTGTTGCAAACCGCGATCTGCGCGGTGTGTCGCTGGACAGGGGCGACGGGGCTTCATACAATCGGCATAGATGTTGTGCGCGTTTACGTTAAAGCGTCGCCTTGCAATTCAGGAGAGGTAGGATCATGTCTTTAGAAGTGTTTGAGAAACTGGAATCGAAAGTACAGCAGGCGATTGACACCATCACGCTGCTGCAGATGGAAATTGAAGAGCTGAAAGAAAAGAACAACAGCCTGGCGCAAGAAGTGCAGACAGCTCAGCACGGCCGTGAAGAACTGGAGCGCGAAAACAACCAGCTGCGTGAACAGCAGAACGGCTGGCAGGAACGTCTGCAGGCGCTGCTGGGACGTATGGAAGAGGTTTAATTCCCCTGGGATAGAACTGAGTAGGCCGGGTAAGGCGAAGCCGCCACCCGGCTTTTTTATGGTTATCGCGAATGGGTAATAACCATAAAAAAGGCCGCCCAAGGCGGCCTTAACGCTACTTGTCCTGCGCTGTCGTAGCAAAAGCAAAGAACACATTGGGTTCATCACTCTTCACAACGAGTACGCTGGCGACAATGAACGCGATACATAAATAGCGTTTCATTATGCGGTCCCTGCAGCTAACCGCTCCACCGTTCACCACCGGTGATAAGTCGGTGGACACAAGCCCTGGTATTAGCCTGTTTTACGGTTGTGAATACACCTTTCCCTGGACCGATGCCCATTTGCGAGATGGCGGAAAGGGACGCTGCATCATAATAAGCAGCAACCGTGGTGTTAAGGTATTCATAAAGAATTAGGATTTTATAAAGCTTCTGAGGGGTTGCCCAAGGTTTGGACGAGAGTATGATGAAGATCCTTGGTGTTAGCCTGCAAGCCTTCCCAACGGACCGCGAATCCCGAGGGACAAAAAAACCGCCACATTGCTGTTGGCGGTTTTTTTATGGCGCTCGCTTACTGTTTACTACTCAATATCCAGCGGATCTTCGGAGAGGATAATGCCGGTGTTATCGGCATAGAGATGGTCGCCGGAGAAGAAGGTCACGCCGCCGAAATTGACGCGGATATCGCTTTCGCCAATGCCTTCACCTGCGGCGCCTACCGGAATGGCGGCAATCGCCTGAATGCCGATATCGAGGTCTTCGAGATCGTCCACCTGGCGTACTGAACCGTAGACCACAATGCCTTCCCATTCGTTTTGCACGGCAATTCCGGCCAGTTCTGCGTCAATCAATGCACGACGTACGGAGCCGCCGCCATCAACCAGCAGCACGCGACCACGACCGTTCTGTTCGAGCAGATCGTACAGCAACCCGTTATCCTCGAAACATTTCACCGTGATGATTTGTCCGCCAAACGAAGACCGTCCACCAAAGTTGGAGAACAGCGGTTCAACGACGTTGACATCTTCCTGGTAGATGTCACAAAGCTCGGAGGTATCGTATTTCATAGGTTTAACGCTCTGTTGCTGCGAATGTGTTCAGTATATCGTGCGAAATGCGTTGTTGGCAAAATCATCAATTGTTAATTGATATTTGTCAGTTAACTCAGCGTCTGGCTCAGGACAATCCCTATCACGAACAACAGGTTAGTGAGCAATGCGCCTTTTACCGTGCGCTCAAGCATCGGTGGCATGGCTGCCGGGCTGAGCTCACGCATCACAAAGCGGGCCTGTTTAATCAGCAGCGGCGCGGCGAGCACAAACAGCCAGCCCCAGAGACTATGCAGCGAGATCAGGTTGAACAGCGCGAGGCAGAGCAGGGCGCCCATCAGCAGGCAGGCATGATAGCGACGCGCGTTTACCGGCCCCAGACGCACGGCCAGCGTGTTTTTGCCGTTCTTACGGTCGCTGTCGATATCGCGCAGATTGTTGATGTTAAGTACCGCCGTTGCCAGCAGACCGCAGGCGGTGGCGGGCAGGAACAGGGCAGGGATAAGCGTATGCGCCTGTAAGTACCAGCTGCCCATCACGCTCAGCCAGCCAAAAAATACCAGCACGGAAATATCACCCAGGCCGATATAACCGTAAGGGCGGGTGCCGACGGTATAGGTAATGGCGGCGATAATAGCGAGCAGGCCCAGCACCAGAAAACCAATGAAATCACTGGTGGTTTTCGAGGCGACCGTCACCAGCGCCAGGCCGGATAAACAAATCAGTACCACGGTGATAATCAACGCACGCTTCATCTGTGCCTGCGTAATCACCCCTTTCTGCATCCCGCGCAGAGGGCCGATACGGTCAGGCTTATCGCTACCCTTAACCGCATCGCCGTAGTCATTGGCGAGATTAGAGAGGATCTGCAACAAACCGGCGGTGACCAGCGCCAGCACGGCAACCAGCGGATTGAAATACCCCTGCCACCAGGCAAGGACGGTACCGACGATAATCGCGGCAAAGGCCAGAGGAAGGGTTTTAGGGCGCAGACTTTCGAGCCACGCCTGAGTACGGCTGATATCAGTCATAGTTATTAAGCCAAAAAAATGGGGGCATTAGCCCCCATTAAATGTGATGAGAATGCAGTAACCGCGATTATAGGATAAAACGGCTCAGATCTTCATCTGCCACTAACGCATCCAGGTGTTTACCCACATATTCTGCGTCAATGGTAATGGTTTGACCGTTCAGGTCGCTCGCATCATAAGAGATATCTTCCATCAGGCGTTCCAGCACCGTGTGCAGACGACGCGCACCGATGTTCTCGGTGGTTTCGTTGACCTGCCAGGCCGCCTGGGCGATGCGTTTGATACCGTCTTCGGTGAACTCAATGTTCACGCCTTCGGTCGCCATCAGCGCTTTGTACTGTACGGTCACAGACGCGTTTGGCTCGGTCAGGATACGTTCGAAATCTTCAGTGGTCAGCGCCTGCAGCTCAACGCGGATAGGCAGACGACCCTGCAGTTCCGGGATCAGGTCAGACGGGCTGGCAATCTGGAACGCACCGGACGCGATAAACAGGATGTGGTCCGTTTTAACCATGCCGTGCTTGGTGGAGACGGTGCAGCCTTCTACCAGCGGCAACAGGTCGCGCTGCACGCCTTCACGGGAGACGTCCGGGCCGGACGCGTTACCGCGCTTACAGATCTTATCGATTTCGTCGATAAACACGATACCGTGCTGCTCAACCGCGTCGATCGCATCCTGCTTCAGCTCTTCCGGGTTCACCAGCTTTGCTGCTTCTTCTTCAATCAGCAGCTTCATCGCATCTTTGATTTTCAGCTTACGCGCTTTCTGTTTCTGACCGCCCAGGTTCTGGAACATGGACTGCAGCTGGCTGGTCATCTCCTCCATGCCAGGAGGCGCCATGATTTCCACACCCATTGGCGCGGCGGCGAGATCGATCTCAATCTCTTTGTCATCCAGCTGGCCTTCGCGCAGCTTTTTGCGGAATGCCTGACGTGCCGCAGACGGTTCAGCCTGCTGTTCAGCCTGGCCCCAGTTGTTTTTCGCCGGCGGGATCAGCACGTCAAGAATACGCTCTTCAGCCATCTCTTCCGCGCGATAGCGGTTTTTCTCGATCGCCTGAACGCGAACCATCTTGATTGCCGAGTCGGTCAGATCGCGGATGATAGAGTCAACTTCTTTACCTACATAGCCCACTTCGGTGAACTTAGTGGCTTCAACTTTGATGAACGGCGCGTTAGCCAGTTTAGCCAGACGGCGCGCGATTTCGGTTTTACCGACACCGGTTGGGCCGATCATCAGAATGTTTTTTGGCGTCACTTCATGGCGCAGCTCTTCGTCGAGCTGCATGCGGCGCCAGCGGTTACGCAGAGCAATAGCCACGGAACGCTTGGCGTTATCCTGGCCGATAATATGTTTGTCCAGTTCGCTGACAATTTCGCGTGGGGTCATTTCAGACATGGGAGATCCTTACGCTTTAGAGGTCAATTCTTCGATGGTGTGGTTGTGGTTGGTATAGATGCAGATATCACCCGCAATATCCAACGCCTTCACAGCGATATCACGCGCATTCATGTCGGTATTCTCCAACAGTGCGCGAGCCGCAGCCTGGGCATAAGGGCCGCCAGAGCCGATGGCAATCAGGTCGTTTTCCGGCTGAATGACGTCACCGTTACCGGTGATGATCAGCGATGCGGTTTCATCGGCCACGGCCAGCAGCGCTTCGAGTTTGCGCAGCATGCGGTCGGTTCGCCAGTCTTTCGCCAGCTCCACGGCGGCTTTCACCAGATGACCCTGGTGCATTTCCAGTTTACGTTCAAACAGTTCAAACAGCGTGAAAGCATCAGCCGTGCCGCCTGCAAAACCGGCGATCACTTTGTCGTTGTATAAACGACGGACTTTTTTCACGTTGCCTTTCATTACGGTATTACCCAGCGTGGCCTGGCCATCACCGGCGATTACCACGTGGCCGTTACGGCGTACACTTACTATTGTTGTCACGAGCAGACCCCCTGGTTACAAAATCGGGAAACAGAAGCCCTGAGCCTGTGCTCAGGGCTGAATAGAAAGATAGATGGGGGGGAATTTGGGGGTTTCAACCCCCGGAAGCAAGTCGGATGCAGTTTGTGTGGCCGGCGACTTTCAAACGAGAAATGGTGCCATCGGCATTTTCTTTGCCTTTGACCGGGCCAATCACCACGCGATTCCAGCCGTTATTGGTGGTAATGCGCGAGTCAAATCCTTCAAATGCCAGTTGAGCGCGGACCGTTTCGGCCTGCTCGGCACCTTTGAACGAACCGCACTGCACCATCCAGCGGCGTTCATCTTTCTTCTCAGCCGTCTGCTTCGGTGCCTCGGTCTCTTTGGTGACCGGTGCGGCCTGCTGTGTTTTCGGCTGCTGCGCGGTGGTATGCGCAGGCGTCTGCAGCAGATCCTGATACGGTTGAGCCGTTTGCTTCTGCGTCTGGGCCTTTGGCTGCTGAGCAGGCTGAGACTGCGCCGTTCGCGTTTGCGGCTGCTGGTACGGCTGTTCCGTCACGCGCGGCTGCGCTTTAGGCTGCTGTACCGGCTGGTTTTGCGTCCACTGCTGCTGTTGTTGTTGCTGCTGAATCTGTGCCTGACGCTGGCGCTGCAGTTGCAGTGTTTGCTGACGCTGCGCCGGCGTTTGTTCATTCCACGGCACTTCATTCAGCTGCGTAGGCTGCTGGCGCATATCGGCCTGCATCTGTGCCAGCAACTGACGCTGTTCGTCCGTTAGCTGATCGGCATTTTTCACCTCGCCACCGGCGGATGGCTCGGTCGGCGCACGCACGCCAGGCTGACGGCTTTCCAGCTCTTTAATATAGCGCCAGCGCTCTTCAGGCTTCGGTGGCAGACCATTTCCAACCACTTTGTTGCCCTGAAGGGCCTCAGCCTCTTCTTTTTTATGGTGCGTGATAAAGTACAGGCCGCCGATGAAGGCCACCAGTACCGCCGCAGCAATAGCGACCATTGCTGGCGAGACAGCAGGCAGGTTACGTTGCTTTTTCTTTGCGCTACTCTTTTTGCGTCGCGAAGGTGCCGGCTGGCCGCGACGTACATAATCTCGTTGTGCCACTATCGTTTCGCTGTATTTATTCGTTCGTCAGTCCGCCATGTTACTTAAGCGGCGGGGCTTTGACCAGATAAGGGTGTCCTAAAGACATTTACTTTAAGTCAATGCCTGGGTAGAACCACGAATAATCAGTTCGCAGTCCAGCAACCTCGATCCGCTGCTAACTGTTTGACCCTGCAACTGATCGAGCAAAAGAAGCATCGCTTCACGGCCAATGTCGTAGCGTGGCTGCGAAACGGTTGAGAGCGGGGGATCGCAAAATTCTGAAAGCGAAATATTATCGAAACCGATAATCGACAAATCTTTCGGTATGCGCAGGCCGCGGCGTTTCGCATACGATAATGCCCCCAGTGCCATCACGTCGCTGTGGCAGAACACTGCGGTAGGCGGCTCAGGCAACGCCAGTAGTTTTTCCAGCGCCTGACCACCGGCTTCGAAGGAAAAATTACCGCGCGCAATGTAGTGCGGATCAACCGTCACGCCGGTTCGGCGAAGCGCCTGAACATAGCCCTGCAGGCGATAGTGACACAGCGGCATCTCTTCCGGGCCGGCAATGCAGCCAATCCGTTTATGCCCCAGCTCCTGCAGGTAGTTAACGGCGTTGAACGCGGCGGTCAGGTTATCAATATGCACCGTTGGCAGTTCCAGCTCCGGCGCAAACTCGTTGGCCATCACCATCGGCGGTAAATTGCGCTGCTCTTCAATGCTGGCATCAAACGGCAGGCGCGAACCAAGCAGCAGCATGCCGTCGATCTGCTTGGTGATAATGAGGTCGATAAAGGTTTTTTCCTGCTGATTCTGGTGCGCGCAGTCGCCAATGAGCACCAGATACCCTTGCTCCGCAGCGGTCACTTCGATGCCGCGAATAATTTCGCTGAAGAAGGGATCGCAGATGTCCGGTACAATCACCAGGATGGTCCGCGACTCATTACGTTTAACGTTACGCCCCATCGCCTGTGGGAAATACCCCACTTCCAGCGCGGCCTGTTCTACCCGGTTGCGGGTCGCCTGAGAGACTTTATCCGGGTTCATTAATGCGCGGGACACGGTTGCCGTAGAGACTTGTGCTTTCTGGGCAACGTCTTTCATGGTCGCCGTGGCAACCTCTTTCCTGGACTTCAACGTCTTCTCCTCGCCTGAACACCGAACTTCTGACGCCACCATTTTTACAGATAGTTAATGGAATCGGTTACAGAATTTTCATAAAAAGTGTGAGGGACGTTAAATTTTTCGATCCGGCTTCAGCCTTCGATGGGATCAACGTCAAGCACCCACTTCACTTTGCGCGCTTCTGGCAGGGTGTTGATCAAGGCCAGCGTGCCGCTGACGATGTGCTGTAAACGGATGCGCGAAGGGTGCTGGAGCAAAATCTGCCAGCGAAAACGTCCGCCGCGCTTGGGGGCCAGCGCCGGAACCGGCCCTAAAATCCACAATTGATTATCGACCAGCGGGCTGGCCTGCAGAAGGTTTCTCAACTGCTGCAGGAAAAGCGGCGCCTGCTGGTTGTTATGATCTTCCGCGCGGATGATCACGTGGCTGGTCCACGGGGGAAGCTGCATGGTCTGGCGTTCAGCCAGCGCCTGCTCGGCAAAGGCGTCATAGCCTTTGTGCAGCAGGGTTTGCAGCAACGGATGCTCAGGATGGTGCGTTTGTAGTACCACTTCGCCCTGTTTCCCGGCGCGTCCCGCGCGTCCGGCCACCTGGGTATAAAGCTGGGCAAAACGCTCGGCTGAGCGGAAATCGGCAGAGAACAGTGCGCCATCGACATCCAGCAGGGCAACCAGCGTCACGTCCGGGAAGTGATGACCTTTGGCCAGCATCTGGGTGCCAATCAGGATGCGCGCGCCACCGCGATGCACTTCTGCCAGCTGCTGTTCCAGCGCCCCTTTACGGCTGGTGGTGTCCCTGTCGATTCGGGAAATGGGCACATCCGGGAAGAACGGCTCCAGGGCCTGTTCCAGCTGTTCAGTGCCCAGACCGACCGGCACGATGTGCGTTGACCCGCACGACGGGCACTGACGCGGCACCGGGCGCTGGCTGTCGCAGTGGTGGCAGCGCAAATGGCGCTGGGCCTGATGGAAGGTGTAGTAGTGGTCGCAGCGCGGGCATTCTGCGATCCAGCCGCAGTCGTGACACAGCAGTGCCGGGGCAAAGCCGCGTCTGTTGAGGAACAAAATAACCTGATTGCCCGCCTGCAAATGCTGACGCATCCGGGTGATAAGGGCAGGTGCTAACCCCGCCTGCACCTGCTGACCTTTCAGATCCAGCACGTGTTGAATGGCCGGACGCGCATTCCCCGCGCGACGCGTCAGGCGCAGCATATGGTATTTACGCTGACGAACATTATGCAGCGTTTCGAGCGCCGGGGTAGCAGAGCCCAGAATAATGGGGATTTGCTCGCTGTGCGCGCGATAGACGGCCAAATCGCGGGCGTGATACCGCCAGCCTTCCTGCTGCTTATAAGAGCTGTCGTGTTCTTCATCAATGACGATGACGCCAAGATTTTTGAACGGTGTAAACAGTGATGAACGGGTGCCAATCACGATCGCCGCTTCGCCGTTTTTCGCTTTCAGCCAGGCGCTGAGGCGTTCGCTGTCATTCAGGCCAGAGTGCAGCACCTCAACCGGCGCATTAAACCGCTCGCGAAAGCGCGCGATGGTTTGCGGCGTCAGGCCAATTTCCGGCACCATCACCAGCGCCTGTTTGCCCTGCGCGAGCACGTTTTCCAGCACACTGAGATAGACTTCTGTCTTGCCGGATCCGGTGACTCCGGCCAGTAGCCAGGCGGAGAAATGGCCGGAGGCACTGTGGATCGCCCCCACGGCGGTGGCCTGCTCGGTGTTCAGGCGCAGGCGATCGCCCGAGACGGAAAATCGCTCCCGCCAGTCATACAGGGCCGGAGCCTCGCTTGCCAGTTCGCTCAGCCCTTTTTTTCGTAGTGCCTGGAGCGCGGTTTCGCTGACTTCCATCTCATCGACCTGATGGCGCCAGATTTTCCCCTGACGCAGGGCGGCCAGCGCCTGCTGTTGTTTCTGGGAGCGCTTCAGGCTGTTAATGTCCACCGCCTGGCCCTGTTCGGTCGCAAACCAGTACCACATTGGCGCGTGGCTGGCGCTTTTGCCCTGGCGCAGCATAATCGGTAAAGCGTGGAACAGAACATCGCCAATCGGATGATGATAATAATCCGCCGCCCATAGTAGCAGTCGCCAGGTGCTGGTGGAGTAAACGGGCTCGCTGTCGAGCACCTCAACGACCGATTTCAGTTCGTTAAGCGGCAATTCGCTCTTGTCGCTGACGGAGACGACGATCCCTACGCGCTGCTGTTTGCCAAAGGGCACGGTCACGCGACAGCCCGCTTTAACGCTCATGCTGTCGGGCAGCAGATAGTCAAACGTGCGGGGAAGCGGAACGGGCAGGGCAACGTGAGCGACGGGCATCGAATCTTCCTGACTTGAAAAGTGGCGCGTTAGTATACACATTAGTGAAAGCGGCGTGCGGATCAGTTTGCATACGTTGGTCAAATTCTGTATGATTCGCCGCCTTTGGTGTACTTTACGCCAAAGAACTTACATTCAACATCGCGTGGTGTCTGGCGTTAGGGCTGGAAGAGCGACGCGGCCTTAACTGAGGTTCTCCCATGAAAAAAGATATTCACCCGAAATACGAAATGATTACTGCAAACTGCTCTTGCGGTAACTCTATCCAGATCCGCTCTACCGTGGGTCACGATCTGAACCTGGACGTGTGCGGCAAATGCCACCCGTTCTACACTGGTAAGCAGCGTGACGTTGCAACCGGTGGCCGTGTTGACCGCTTCAACAAGCGTTTCAGCATCCCGGGCGCTAAATAAGTTTCCCGAAAAAAAGGCACCGCAAGGTGCCTTTTTTGTATCCGCTTATCAGTATTCCCACGTCTCCGGGTCGATACCCAGTTCACGCATGATCACCTTCGCCTCTTCCGGGATTTCGTCGCTACGCTCTTTGCGCAGGTCGTCATCGTTCGGCAACGGTTGGCCGGTAAACGCATGCAGAAACGCTTCGCACAGCAGTTCGCTGTTGGTTGCGTGGCGCAGGTTGTTCACCTGACGACGCGTACGTTCATCGGTGAGGATCTTCAACACCTTCAGAGGAATGGAAACCGTAATTTTCTTTACTTGCTCACTCTTCTTACCGTGCTCAGCGTATGGGCTGATATATTCGCCGCTCCATTCAGCCATGAGATACCTTTAATCCTCTCAGTCATTAATCTAAAGGTGCAAAACCTGTAACCGTCGGTTTTGAACCGTAAACCTGCGTAGTTTACCGTAGAGACGATACCGTGGCACGGATATTGCCGCTGCAGCGTGCACTAAAGCATATAATTTTAACGGCTATTTGCGCATTGCTCAATCTATACGCAAAGAAGTTTAGATGTCCAGATGTATTGACGTCCATACTTTCAATGTTTACTCTGGTGCCTGACTTTTCACCTAATTAGCCAGGAAGCCTTCACCATGACGCGTAAACAGGCCACCATCGCAGTGCGTAGCGGATTGAATGATGACGAGCAGTACGGCTGTGTTGTCCCGCCGATTCATCTTTCCAGTACCTATAATTTCACCGGATTTAATGAACCCCGTGCGCATGACTACTCGCGTCGTGGCAACCCTACGCGTGATGTTACCCAGCGCGCGCTGGCGGAACTGGAAGGTGGCGCAGGGGCAGTATTAACCAATACCGGCATGTCTGCCATTCATCTGGTGACTACCGTGTTCCTGAAGCCGGGCGATCTGCTGGTTGCGCCGCACGACTGTTACGGCGGCAGCTATCGTCTGTTTGATAGCCTGGCAAAACGCGGCTGTTACCGGGTACTGTTTGTCGATCAAAATGACGAACAGGCGCTGAAACAGGCGCTGGCAGAGAAGCCGAAGCTGGTGCTGGTGGAAAGTCCAAGCAATCCATTGTTGCGCGTTGTCGATATTGCGAAAATTTGTCAGCTCACAAGGGATGCGGGAGCGATAAGTGTAGTGGATAATACGTTCCTCAGTCCGGCCCTTCAGAACCCACTGGCGCTGGGTGCAGATCTGGTATTGCATTCATGCACTAAATATCTGAACGGTCATTCTGATGTCGTCGCAGGCGTGGTGATTGCAAAAGATCCCGACGTTGTCACCGAACTGGCATGGTGGGCCAATAACATTGGCGTCACCGCCGGGGCCTTCGACAGCTATCTGCTGTTACGCGGGATTCGCACGCTGTCGCCGCGTATGGAGGTGGCACAGCGCAATGCCCAGGCGATTGTCGATTTCCTGAAAACGCAGCCGCTGGTGAAGAAGCTTTATCACCCGTCGCTGCCTGAAAACCAGGGGCACGAGATTGCCGCGCGTCAGCAGAAAGGGTTTGGCGCGATGTTAAGTTTTGAACTGGACGGTGACGAGCAAACGCTGCGTCGCTTCCTGAGCGGGCTGTCATTGTTTACGCTGGCGGAATCGTTAGGTGGGGTTGAAAGTTTGATCTCCCACGCTGCGACCATGACGCACGCAGGTATGGCACCAGAGGCACGTGCCGCCGCCGGGATTTCTGAGACGCTGCTGCGGATCTCAACCGGTATTGAAGATTCTGAAGATTTAATTGCCGATCTGGAAAATGGCTTCCGGGTCGCAGCCAAGGGGTAATCATGAGTGTGATAGCGCAGGCAGGGGCGAAGGGTCGTCAACTGCACAAGTTTGGTGGTAGTAGTCTTGCTGATGTGAAGTGTTACCTGCGCGTTGCAGGGATCATGACAGAGTATTCACAGCCGGGTGACATGATGGTTGTCTCCGCGGCGGGCAGCACCACCAACCAGCTGATTAGCTGGCTGAAATTGAGCCAGACCGATCGCCTCTCTGCGCATCAGGTGCAACAGTCCTTACGCCGTTACCAGAGCGAGCTGATTGCCGGTTTGCTGCCCGCAGACGTGGCGGATGGGCTGATTAGCGCTTTTACGCATGACCTTGAGCGTCTGGCCGCCCTGCTGGACAGCGGTATTACCGATGCGGTGTACGCCGAAGTGGTGGGTCACGGTGAAGTGTGGTCTGCGCGCCTGATGGCCGCCGTGCTGCAACATCTGGGCGTTGAGGCTGCCTGGCTCGACGCGCGTGATTTCCTGCGTGCCGAACGCGCCGCACAGCCACAGGTGGACGAAGGTCTATCCTACCCGCTGCTGCAACAGTTGCTGGTACAGCATCCGGGTAAACGCATTGTGGTGACCGGCTTTATCAGCCGCAGCAATGCCGGGGAAACCGTGCTGTTGGGGCGTAACGGCTCTGACTACTCGGCGACGCAAATCGGTGCCCTGGCAGGCGTGTCCCGCGTCACCATCTGGAGTGACGTCGCCGGTGTTTACAGCGCTGATCCACGTAAGGTGAAAGACGCCTGCCTGCTGCCGCTGCTGCGCCTGGATGAAGCCAGCGAGCTGGCACGTCTGGCCGCGCCGGTTCTGCACGCGCGTACGCTGCAGCCGGTTTCCGGCAGCGATATCGATTTGCAGTTGCGCTGCAGTTACACCCCGGATCAGGGCTCCACGCGCATCGAACGCGTGCTGGCATCCGGTACGGGGGCGCGTATTGTCACCAGCCACGACGACATCTGCCTGATTGAGTTCCAGGTCCCGGCGGGCCAGGACTTCAAACTGGCGCATAAAGATATCGACACGATCCTCAAACGTGCTCAGGTGCGTCCGCTGGCGGTTGGCGTACATAACGACCGTCAACTGCTGCAGTTCTGCTACACCGCCGAAGTGGCGGACAGCGCGCTAAAAATTCTGGATGAAGCGGGCCTGCCGGGCGAGCTTCGTCTGC
Organism: Enterobacter cloacae complex sp. IR5384; assembly: GCF_049237265.1. Taxonomy (NCBI): domain Bacteria; kingdom Pseudomonadati; phylum Pseudomonadota; class Gammaproteobacteria; order Enterobacterales; family Enterobacteriaceae; genus Enterobacter; species Enterobacter cloacae complex sp. IR5384. The sequence goes on from NZ_JBMKHJ010000030.1 coordinate 44,285, forward strand.
GTCAGGGGCTAGCGCTGGTGGCGATGGTGGGCGCGGGCGTCACCCGTAACCCACTGCACTGCCACCGCTTCTGGCAACAGCTGAAAGGGCAACCGGTTGAATTTACCTGGCAGTCGGAAGAGGGCATCAGCCTCGTTGCCGTCCTGCGTAAAGGACCAACTGAGAGCCTGATTCAGGGTCTGCATACCTCTCTGTTCCGTGCGGAAAAACGCATCGGCCTGGTGTTGTTCGGTAAAGGCAACATCGGTTCTCGCTGGCTGGAGCTGTTCGCGCGCGAGCAGGTCACGCTCTCAGCACGTACCGGCTTTGAATTTATCCTCGCCGGGGTGGTGGACAGCCGCCGCAGTCTGTTGAACTACGAGGGGCTGGATGCCAGCCGCGCGCTTGCCTTCTTTAATGATGAAGCGGTTGAACAAGACGAAGAGGCGCTGTTCCTGTGGATGCGCGCGCACCCGTATGACGATCTGGTGGTGCTGGACGTTACTGCCAGCGAACAGCTTGCCGATCAGTATCTTGATTTCGCCAGCCACGGTTTCCACGTCATCAGTGCGAATAAACTGGCGGGGGCAAGCAGCACCGATAAGTACCGTCAGATCCACGATGCGTTCGAAAAAACCGGTCGTCACTGGCTCTATAACGCCACCGTAGGCGCGGGTCTGCCGGTTAACCATACCGTGCGCGATCTGATTGAAAGCGGCGACAGCATTCTGGCGCTGAGCGGTATTTTCTCCGGTACGCTCTCCTGGCTGTTCCTGCAGTTTGATGGCACCGTACCGTTCACTGACCTGGTGGATCAGGCGTGGCAGCAGGGGCTAACCGAACCTGATCCCCGCGTCGATCTTTCCGGTAAAGATGTGATGCGTAAGCTGGTGATCCTGGCGCGTGAAGCCGGTTATGACATTGAACCCGGCGCTGTTCGCGTCGAGTCGCTGGTGCCGGCAGGCTGCGAGGAAGGATCCATTGATCACTTCTTTGAAAACGGTGATGAACTGAACGAGCAGATGCTGCAACGTCTGGAAGCCGCAAACGAGATGGGGCTGGTGCTGCGCTATGTGGCGCGTTTCGAGGCCAACGGTAAAGCGCGTGTGGGGGTTGAGGCGGTGCGTCCTGAACATCCTCTGGCGGCGCTGCTGCCGTGCGATAACGTCTTTGCAATCGAAAGCCGCTGGTACCGCGATAACCCACTGGTGATCCGTGGCCCGGGTGCAGGGCGCGATGTCACCGCCGGGGCGATCCAGTCGGACATCAATCGTCTCGCTAAGTTGCTGTAATCCCGCATGTTCCCTCTCCCGGTGGGAGAGGGCCAGGGTGAGGGCAAGCAACCGCACTCACCCCATCATGAATTTCCTTCATCTTCCCTGAGCATTCCTCACCGTTATTGTTGATTATTTCTGTTGACGTCACTCCGCTTTTCCGTCATTTTTACATCTGGACGTCTAAACGTATAGAAGTTCACAACACAACAAACAACGACACGCGAAAGATAGAGGTAAGGTATGAGCTTTTTTCACGCCAACCAGCGGGAAGCCCTGAATCAGAGCCTGGCCGAAGTAAACGGCCAGATTAACGTCTCTTTTGAATTTTTCCCGCCGCGCACCAGTGAAATGGAGCAAACCCTCTGGAGCTCTATCGATCGCCTGAGCAGCCTGAAACCGAAATTTGTCTCCGTGACCTACGGCGCGAACTCCGGCGAGCGTGACCGTACGCACAGCATTATTAAAGGCATTAAAGACAGAACCGGTCTGGAAGCGGCGCCGCATCTGACCTGTATCGACGCCACCGGTGACGAGCTGCGTGCTATCGCCCAGGATTACTGGAATAACGGGATTCGGCATATCGTCGCCCTGCGCGGCGACCTGCCGCCGGGTAGCGGTAAGCCCGAAATGTATGCGGCGGATCTGGTCGCGCTGCTGAAAGACGTTGCCGATTTTGATATCTCCGTGGCGGCGTACCCGGAAGTGCATCCGGAAGCGAAAAGCGCTCAGGCCGACCTCCTTAACCTGAAGCGTAAAGTAGATGCCGGTGCGAACCGGGCCATTACTCAGTTCTTCTTTGATGTGGAAAGCTACTTGCGCTTCCGCGACCGCTGCGTTTCTGCGGGTATCGACGTGGAAATCATCCCGGGTATTCTGCCGGTCTCTAACTTCAAACAGGCGAAGAAATTTGCCGATATGACCAACGTACGCATTCCGCTGTGGATGTCCAAAATGTACGAAGGGCTGGACGATGATCCGGAAACGCGCAAGCTGGTGGGTGCCAATATCGCAATGGACATGGTGAAAATTTTAAGTCGGGAAGGGGTAAAAGATTTCCACTTCTACACGCTGAACCGCGCGGAAATGAGCTACGCCATTTGTCATACGCTCGGTGTTCGCCCGGCGTAATAAACATCAAGCCCTCCTGAATGGAGGGCTTTTTAGTCTGGCTAAAAGTTAAAAGGTATTAGCTATCGAATCTGTGGATTAATTCAACTATATCTTATTGCTAGTGGTGTATATCGTAACGGTAACACTGTAAAAGGGAGCATAGCGATGAGCACGTCAGACGAGAGCAATAAAGCGGCATCAGTCGGCAAATGCCCGTTCCACCAGGGCGGCGTCGATCACAGCGCGGGGGCTGGTACAGGCAGCCGCGACTGGTGGCCAAAACAACTCCGCATCGATCTTCTTAACCAACATTCCAATCGTTCGAACCCTCTGGGTGAAGACTTCGACTACCGCAAAGAATTTAGCAAGCTGGATTACTCCGCCCTCAAGGGCGATCTCAAAGCACTCTTAACCGACTCTCAACCGTGGTGGCCTGCCGACTGGGGCAGCTATGCGGGCCTGTTTATTCGCATGGCCTGGCACGGTGCGGGAACCTATCGCTCCGTTGACGGACGCGGCGGTGCCGGACGCGGTCAACAGCGCTTTGCGCCGCTGAACTCCTGGCCAGATAACGTCAGTCTGGATAAAGCTCGCCGTCTGCTGTGGCCGATCAAGCAAAAATATGGTCAAAAAATCTCCTGGGCCGACCTGTTTATTCTTGCGGGTAACGTGGCGCTGGAAAACTCCGGCTTCCGCACCTTTGGTTTTGGTGCCGGGCGTGAAGATGTCTGGGAACCGGATCTCGACGTTAACTGGGGGGATGAAAAAGCCTGGCTGACCCATCGTGACCCGGAAGCGCTGGCGAAACGTCCGCTGGCGGCCACTGAAATGGGGCTGATCTACGTTAACCCGGAAGGACCAAACGCCAGCGGTGAACCGCTGTCCGCGGCGGCAGCCATTCGCGCCACCTTCGGTAACATGGGAATGAACGACGAAGAGACCGTGGCGCTGATTGCCGGGGGGCATACGCTCGGTAAAACTCATGGTGCGGGTGAAGCAACGCACGTTGGCACAGACCCGGAAGCGTCTCCGATTGAAGCGCAGGGCCTGGGCTGGGCCAGCACGCACGGTACCGGTATTGGCGCTGACGCCATTACTTCCGGTCTGGAAGTCATCTGGTCACAAACCCCGACCCAGTGGAGCAATTACTTCTTCGAGAACCTGTTCAAATACGAATGGGTACAAACCCGTAGCCCGGCCGGTGCGATTCAGTTTGAAGCCGTGGACGCGCCTGAGATCATGCCAGACCCGTTCGACCCGTCGAAAAAACGCAAACCGACTATGCTGGTTACCGACCTGACGCTGCGTTTTGACCCGGAATTCGAAAAAATTTCCCGTCGCTTCCTGAACGATCCGCAGGCTTTCAACGAAGCCTTCGCCCGCGCGTGGTTCAAACTGACCCACCGCGATATGGGGCCAAAATCGCGTTATCTTGGCCCGGAAGTGCCGAAAGAAGATCTGATCTGGCAGGATCCGCTGCCGGAGGCAGTATTCAATCCGACCAAAGAGGACATTGAGAGCCTGAAGGCGGAAATTGCAGCATCCGGGCTCTCCGTGAGCGAACTGATTTCCGTGGCATGGGCGTCAGCCTCAACCTTCCGCGGCGGCGACAAGCGTGGCGGTGCCAACGGTGCGCGTCTGGCGCTTGCGCCTCAGCGCAACTGGGATGTTAACGCCGCAGCCGTACGTGCATTGCCTGCTCTGGAAGCTATTCAGCGCACCACCAATAAAGCCTCACTGGCCGATATTATCGTGCTCGCGGGTGTGGTAGGCGTTGAGCAGGCGGCGAAAGCGGCTGGCGTTTACGTCACCGTACCGTTCACGCCGGGCCGTGTGGATGCACGTCAGGATCAGACGGATATCGATATGTTTAACCTGCTTGAACCGATTGCTGACGGTTTCCGTAACTATCGTGCGCAGGTTGATGTTTCCACCACCGAATCGCTGCTGATTGATAAAGCCCAGCAGTTGACGTTAACCGCACCAGAAATGACGGTGCTGATCGGCGGCCTGCGCGTACTGGGTGCAAACTTCGACGGCAGTAAAAATGGTGTGTTCACCAACCGCGAAGGCGTGCTGAGCACTGACTTCTTCGTGAATCTGCTGGATATGAACACCCAGTGGAAGGCGACCGATGAATCGAACGAGCTGTTTGCCGGAAGCGATCGCACCAGCGGTGAAGTGAAATACACCGCCACTCGCGCTGACCTGGTCTTCGGCTCTAACGCTGTCCTTCGCGCGCTGGCAGAGGTGTACGCCAGCAGTGATGCTCACGAGAAGTTCGTTCGCGACTTCGTTGCGGCGTGGGCGAAGGTGATGGATCTGGACCGATTTGACGTGAAATAATCATTGAGCCGGGTACGCGTAGCGCACCCGGCTTTTTTATTACTCCCACTCCTGCAGGAAACGCTGTCCATACTGGTCGGCAACCAGCAGTGCCGCGTAAACCTGATCCGGCGATACGCCACCCGGCATGTTGTGAATGGTCTCTCCCTCAGCGCAAGACGCTTCGGCAATCAGGCGCATTTTGGCCGGAATGTCTTCTTTGATGTTCAGCTGCGCCAGCGTGATCGGCAATCCAACGCTGTGGCAAAGCGCCGCGACGGTTTCGATCTCCTCAACCGGCGCGTTTTCCAGCACCAGTTGCGTCAGCGTACCAAACGCCACTTTTTCACCGTGATAGAAGTGATGCGCATCCGGCACTGCCGTCATCCCGTTGTGAATGGCATGCGCTGCCGCCAGCCCGCCGCTTTCAAACCCTACGCCGCTCAGATAGGTATTGGCTTCGATAATGCGTTCCAGCGCGGGGGTGACGACGTGCTGCTCGGCGGCCAGCATCGCTTTTTCGCCCTCTTCAATCAGCGTGTTGTAGCACAGCTCGGCCAGCGCTAACGCGGCCTGCGTGCACTTGCCGCCCGCCATGGTCGTGGCGCCGCTGCGCGAGCAGGCGCGTGCTTCAAACCAGGTGGCAAGGGCATCGCCAATTCCGGCGGCCAGCAGACGCGGCGGCGCACCAGCCACCACTTTGGTGTCGACAATCACCATATTGGGGTTATGCGGCAGCATCAGATAGCGTTCAAATTCGCCGCTGTCGGTATAAATCACAGAAAGGGCGCTGCATGGGGCATCGGTGGAGGCGATAGTCGGGGCGATAGCGACCGGCACGTCCATAAAATGTGCCAGCGCTTTGGCGGTATCCAGCGTTTTACCGCCGCCAATACCCAGCACCGCCATGCAGTCCGCACTGTCGGCCAGTTTTTTCAGACGATCGATCTCATTCTGCGAACATTCGCCGCCAAACGGCGCGATTTCTGCATGTAGCTCTGCATTTTTAAAACTCTGGCGCAGGGTCTCTTCGGCAAAACCCAGCACAAATTTATCGCCAACAACCAGCCAGCGTGTAGCCAGAGGTTTCAGATAGTCGCCGAGACGGGTGAGAACATCAGCGCCCTGGATATATTTCCCCGGCGATTGAATGATACGGTCCATAACATATCTCCCTTAGAGGTTGAGGTTACCAAACGCGTTTTTCCAGTCCTGCTCGAACTTCTCTATTGCTGACTCTACCGCCGGCGTGCCGAGCATTTGTTGCGCTATATCTAAGGGAAGCGTGATTGCTTCACATCCGGCGAGCAGGCAGTCCAGCGCCTGGCGTGGGGTTTTGAAGCTGGCTGCCAGCACCTTGCTCTCCGGTGCATGCTGTTCCAGCAGGGATTGCAGCTCCTGAACCATGCGAATACCGTCCCCGCCCTGGGCATCCACGCGGTTTACGTATGGCGCGACATATTTTGCCCCGGCCAGCGCGGCCAGCAGGCCTTGCGCGGCGCTGTACACGGCGGTACCCAGCGTAGTGATGCCCGCTGTTTTTAGCGCCTTAATGGCGATAAGCCCCTGGGCGGTGACCGGGATTTTCACCACGATATCCGGGATAGCATTGCTCAGGCGTCTGGCTTCGGCCACCATGCCTTCTGCGTCGCGGCTCATTGTCTGGGCGAATAGCCTGCCTTTCGGTCCAATGGCGTTTTGCAGGCGCGGCAGCACCTCCCAGATTGACTCACGGCTGGCGGCAATGATGCTCGGATTGGTGGTGACGCCTGCAAGGGGGAAAACGCGCGCAAGGCGTTCTACTTCTGCCACGTTGGCGGTATCCAGATACAGTTCCATTATTTTTCCTCGTTTTAGAGTTCTAATTCGTGTTGCAGCAGGGAAGCGATAGCCTCCTGGGAACTGGCATTAACCAGAGCACTGCGAAAATCGTTATGCATGATGCGACGGGCCAGGCGGGAGAAAATACGCATATGCTGGTCGCCAGCAGCGTGTTTATTCAGCGTCAGCATGATGATGAATTGCGCCTCCTCGTCATCCCACATAACGGGCGCTTTCAGGCGTGCGACGCTGATAGTGGATTGCTCAATGTGTTCTGATTTGCTGTGTGGAATGGCGAATCCAAAACCCAACCCGGTGGAAAATACGGCTTCGCGTGCCCATAAATCGGCTTCCAGCTTGCGCGGATAGCGGCATCGCCCGGCGAGCAAAAGGTTATCGGTCATGCCTTTCATGACCTCTTCTTTACTGTTCCAGTCGTTATCCAGAGAAATACAGCGTGGCGTCACCAGTGGCGTATCCTGCTGATTCATACGGAACTGGGCGAGCAGATGTTCTACTTCAAGCGAGGTGCGACACGCCATGGCCTGGTTCAACAGCTGGCGACAGGCGCGGCTATCAAGCTGCGCAAGGCGTGCTTTGGTGGCAGGAATGGCAGGGGAGCCCATGCTCAGTTCGTCCAGCCCCAGCCCCACCAGCAGCGGCAGCACCGACCCTTTCGCGCCTAACTCACCGCAGAGGCCAATCCACTTACCCTGACGGTGAACGGCCTGCACCGCGTAGTCCAGCGCCCGCAGGAAGGCGGGGTTCAGGCTGTTGTAATGGCGCGTGACTTTGGCGTTGTCGCGGTCGACGGCAAGCAGATACTGTGTCAGGTCATTGCTGCCGATGCTAAAGAAATCAATCTCTTCGCAGCACTGATCGATGATGAACATCACCGAGGGGACTTCCAGCATAATGCCGAGTGGGATTTTCTCATCAAACGGAATATGTTCAGCCCGGAGCTGTTGCTTCGCGTCGGCGAGCTTCTCTTTTACCCACAGGATCTCCTCCATGGAGGAGATCATCGGGATCATGATTTTAAGGTTTCCGTGGGCAGAAGCGCGAAGGATCGCCCGAAGCTGGGTCGTGAACAGCGAAGAATACTCTTCATATATGCGTACGGCACGGTAGCCGAGGAAGGGATTGTTCTCAGCTGGAATATTCAAGTACTCCACCGGCTTGTCGCCGCCGATATCCATAGTACGCACAATAATGCTACGGCTATTTGCACTTTCCAGTGCCTGACAGAAAATGTTGTATAACTCGTTTTCGCCGGGTGCGCTGGCACGATCCATATAGAGCATTTCCGTGCGGAACAGGCCCACGCCTTCGGCACCATTTCCAAATGCTGCCTGGGCCTCCACCGCGTGGGCAATATTGGCGGCAATTTCTACCCGCAGGCCGTCGGCGGTTCTGGCTTCACGGTCAAGCCAGACGCGTTGTTGCTCGCGTATCGCCTGCTGGACGCGCGCTTCCTGCTGATAGTAACGCGCTACGGCGTCGCTGCCATTGACGACCACCGCACCGGCATTGCCGTCCACAAATACAGGCTGATTGCGCCATTGCAGCAGGCTTTCACTGTTGACGCCAACCAGCGTCGGAATATTGAACGAACGCGCGAGGATCACGGTATGCGAGGTGGTGCCGCCACTTTTCAGCAGCAGTCCTTTAAGCTGCGTTTTATCGAGTTCAAGAAACTGACCGGGAGTCAGATCGTCAGCAAGGCAGATGCTCGGCTGCGTCAGCTGGCCGTGAGCCGGGAAACGCGCTTCACCATAGATATGTTGTAAAAGCTGGTAGCAGATGTCGCGCACGTCGAGCACCCGCTCCTGCAAATAGGTGCTGCTGGAACGGGAGAACGTGTCGCAGAAATGGTTCGCCGTGGCGATGATGGCCTGGGCGCAGCTTAGACCCTGGCTGACCCCTGACAGGAGGTGCTGACGCAGCGAGGTATCTGTAGCCAGCGAGCGGTGGGCTTCAAGAATAGCGCTGGCAGTACTGTCGCTGTCCAGCGCGCGCAGCTCAATGTGTTTGACCAGCTGCGTCAGGCCGTTATCCAGCGCCGACTGCTCGGCTTCAACGCTTTGCGCGTCGGGTAAATCGGTCAGGGCGTTGAGGTCCAGCGAGGACTGTAACGTCAGGATGCCGCGTGCGCTGCCGCTGCATACCGGAGTGGCGCGAAACAGCGTCGGGTTCAGGCGTGTCAGCGATTCCGGCAACGGATCCAGCTCCGTGCTGATTACCCCTTCAAGCGGCGCGTCGCAATGCGGAAACTCCTCTCTTAGCCACAGCTCCAGCCGCTGCCGGGCATGCTGCTCGTCTTCACCGTTTATCACCAGGCGGCAGGCATCGCCTGCCAGCGTATCGGTACCAATCAGCGCCAGCGCGCTTTTGGCGTCGCCTTTACGATCCGTACGCAGGTTATGCCACTCAATTTGCGAGATAAACGTGTTGCACAGCGTTTCTACATGACTTGCAGGACGCGCGTGAACGCCGTTGGGCAATTCACAGGTAAATTCCACTACCAGAGCCATACACACTCCTGAAACTAATCGTCAATTATGCGGAACAGCATACGAGCGTGATGATGAGGCGCGCCATGTGACAAAACTGCCAAAAACTGGACAAATGTAATGTCACCTTAAAATTGAGATTTCACTCACAAGTTGTGACCGTTTGCGTAATGCGAAGTCGATGAGAAATGTCGAGGCGGATCGCATTTTCATTCCGATATTACAAAAATCCAGTAAATGGCCTTTTTGTCTCCTGTCCGCCGTCTTCCTGATTGCCTATTGTTTGCCACAACATCTTTGTGGATAAAGGCCTGGAGCGGCATATGAAAGCGTTGGTGCATATTCTCAAGAACACGCGACAGCATCTGATGACAGGGGTGTCGCACATGATCCCGTTTGTGGTCTCGGGCGGCATTCTGCTGGCGGTTTCGGTCATGCTATACGGCAAAGGTGCGGTGCCCGATGCCGCAACCGATCCCAATCTGAAAAAGCTCTTTGACATCGGTGTGGCGGGTTTAACACTGATGGTGCCATTCCTCGCCGCCTATATTGGTTATTCCATTGCAGAACGCGCCGCGCTTGCTCCCTGTGCTATTGCCGCCTGGGTGGGCAACAGCTTCGGTGCAGGGTTCTTTGGCGCAATTATCGCCGGGATTTTCGGTGGCATTGTCGTCTGGTATCTGAAAAAGCTGCCCGTGCCGAAAGTGCTGCGTTCCGTTATGCCTATCTTCATCATCCCGATTATCGGCACGTTTATTACCGCAGGCATCATGATGTGGGGACTGGGCGAGCCTGTAGGCGCGCTTACTACCGGTCTCACCCAGTGGCTGCAAGGCATGCAGCAGGGCAGCATTGTGGTACTCGCCATTATTATCGGTCTCATGCTGGCGTTCGACATGGGCGGCCCGGTCAATAAAGTGGCGTATGCCTTCATGCTGATTTGCGTTGCGCAAGGCGTCTATACCGTCGTTGCAATTGCCGCCGTGGCTATTTGCATACCGCCGCTGGGGTTAGGCCTGGCAACGCTTATCGGCCGTAAGAATTTTACCGGTGAAGAACGTGAAGCAGGTAAAGCGGCGCTGGTGATGGGCTGCGTGGGTGTCACCGAGGGAGCGATTCCGTTTGCCGCAGCGGACCCGCTACGTGTGATTCCTTCCATTATGTTGGGCTCCGCCTGCGGCGCGGTCACGGCTGCGGTTATGGGCGCGCAATGCTATGCCGGATGGGGCGGGTTAATTGTGCTTCCCGTGGTGGACGGCAAGCTCGGCTATATCGCGGCGGTTGCCGTGGGTGCAGTGGTGACGGCGGTCAGCGTCAACGTGCTAAAGCGTATTGCCCGAAAGAACACAAAGCAGGTCGAGGAAAAAGAGGATGACCTGGATCTGGATTTCGAAATTAACTGAGTGAGGAAGAGAACATGGCCCGAATTATCGCAGTAACCGCATGTCCGTCTGGCGTTGCCCATACCTATATGGCTGCCGAAGCGCTGGAAAGCGCCGCAAAAGCGAAAGGCTGGGAAGTGAAGGTAGAAACGCAGGGGTCGATTGGTCTTGAGAACGAACTGACGGCAGAGGATATCGCCGCAGCAGATATGGTGATCCTGACTAAAGATATCGGCATTAAATTCGAAGAGCGTTTTGCCGGGAAAACCATCGTGCGCGTCAATATCAGCGACGCGGTAAAACGTGCCGACGCCATCATGAACAAAATCGATGCCCACCTGGCGCAAACCGCCTGATGCTCTCCCGCCCTTCGGGGCGGGCTGGTTTTTTCCGTTACAGGAGTTCCCTCATGACGAATCGTATACCGCGTTTGAAAAATGCGCTCTTTGCCAACCCTCGCGAGATCTCGCTTGAACGTGCGCTGCTCTATACAGCCAGCCATCAACAGACGGAAGGCGAACCGGTTATTCTCCGTCGCGCGAAAGCAACGGCGCACATTCTCGACCATGTGGAAATCGCGATTCGTGATGAAGAACTGATTGCCGGAAACCGCACCGTTAAGCCGCGTGCAGGCATTATGTCACCGGAGATGGATCCCTACTGGTTGCTTAAGGAACTGGACCAGTTCGCCACCCGTCCGCAGGATCGCTTTGAAATCAGCGATGAGGATAAGCAGACCTACCGTGAGGTGCTGTATCCCTATTGGGAAAACCGGTCGATGAAGGATTTCATCAACAGCCAGATGACGGAGGAGGTGAAGGCCGCCGTAGGGACGCAGATTTTTAGCGTCAACCAAACGGATAAAGGGCAGGGGCATATCATTATTGATTATCCTCGCCTGCTTAATAACGGGCTGGGCCCGCTGGTGGCGGAAATGCGTGAACGCTGCGCTCGTGATACGCAAAACACGTTCTATGCAGCGGCGCTCATTCTGCTCGAAGCGTCCCAGCGCCATATTCTGCGTTATGCGGCGCTCGCTGAAGAACTGGCTCAGAGCAGCGATGCTACTCGCCGCGAAGAATTGCTGGCAATGGCCGACATCTCGCGACACAACGCACAGCATAAGCCGCAAACCTTCTGGCAGGCGTGTCAGCTGTTCTGGTACATGAACGTCATTTTGCAGTACGAATCTAACGCCAGTTCGCTCTCCATCGGGCGTTTTGACCAGTATATGCTGCCGTTTTATCAGGCCTCGTTAACGCAGGGAGACGATCCAGCGTTTCTGAAAGAGTTGCTGGAGTCGCTATGGGTGAAGTGTAACGATGTGGTGCTCTTGCGCTCGACCAGCAGCGCCCGTTATTTTGCAGGGTTCCCGACCGGGTATACCGCGCTGCTGGGTGGCCTGACGGAAAACGGGCGTAGCGCGGTGAACGTGCTTTCGTTCCTGTGTTTGGATGCCTACCAGAGCGTTCAGCTTCCCCAGCCTAACCTCGGCGTACGGGTAAACGAACTGATCGACCGGCCTTTCCTGCTGAAAACAGCGGAGACTATTCGGCTGGGCACCGGCATTCCACAGATTTTTAACGATGAAGTGATAGTACCTGCCTTTTTGAATCGCGGCGTGTCGCTGGAAGATGCGCGTGACTATGCGGTTGTCGGCTGCGTTGAACTGTCGATTCCAGGGAAAACTTACGGCCTGCATGATATCGCCATGTTTAACCTGCTGAAGGTAATGGAAATCGCCATGCAGGAGAACGAAGGTAATAGCGGGCTGACGTACGAGGGGTTAATTGAACATATACGCGCCAGGATTAATCACTACATTGCACTGATGGTGGAAGGAAGCAACATTTGCGATATCGGCCATCGCGACTGGGCGCCTGTGCCGTTGCTCTCCTCCTTTATCAGCGACTGTCTGGAAACGGGGAAAGACATTACTGACGGTGGCGCGCGCTATAACTTCTCCGGCGTGCAGGGGATTGGTATTGCTAATTTGAGCGACTCGCTTCACGCCCTGAAAGGGCTGGTGTTTGAACAGCAGCGCTTAAGTTTTGACGAGCTGCTGGCGGTGTTAAAAGCGAATTTTGCCACCCCGGAGGGCGAAAAGGTGCGCGCGCGGCTGATCAATCGCTTTGAGAAATACGGTAATGATATCGACGATGTCGACAATATCAGTGCGGAACTGCTGCGCCATTATTGTAAAGAGGTCGAAAAATACCGCAATCCGCGTGGTGGAATCTTCACGCCTGGCTCGTATACCGTCTCCGCCCATGTGCCGCTTGGCGCGGTCGTGGGGGCTACGCCCGATGGCCGCCTGGCGGGCGAACAGCTGGCGGATGGAGGGCTTTCTCCGATGCTCGGCCAGGATATGCAGGGGCCGACGGCTGTGTTGAAGTCGGTGAGCAAGCTGGATAACTATCTGTTATCTAACGGTACGCTGCTAAACGTTAAATTCACCCCCGCCACGCTGGAAGGCGATGCCGGGTTGCAGAAGCTGGCGGACTTCCTCCGTGCGTTTACGCAGCTTAAGTTACAGCATATCCAGTTCAACGTGGTCAACGCGGAAACCCTGCGTGAGGCGCAACGGCGTCCTCAGGATTTTGCCGGGCTGGTGGTACGCGTTGCCGGCTACAGCGCCTTCTTTGTTGAGCTGTCGAAGGAGATCCAGGATGACATTATCCGTCGGACCGCGCATCAGCTGTGACGTTGTTGAAACACGCGCCGACGTAGCGCGTATTTTCAATATTCAGCGTTATTCGTTGAACGACGGAGCAGGTATTCGCACGGTAGTCTTCTTCAAAGGCTGTCCTCACCGTTGCCCGTGGTGCGCCAATCCTGAGTCGATCTCGCCGAAAATAGAGACGGTTCGCCGGGAGAGCAAATGTTTGCACTGCGCTCCCTGCCTGCGTGATGCGGACGAGTGCCCGTCCGGCGCGTTTGAACGCATCGGACGCGACGTGACGCTGGACGAGCTGGAACGCGAAGTGATGAAGGATGACGTCTTCTTTCGCTCATCGGGAGGCGGGGTGACGCTGTCAGGCGGGGAAGTATTAATGCAGGCACCCTTTGCGACGCAGCTGCTTAAGCGTTTGCGCCGCTACGGTATTCATACCGCTATTGAGACTGCGGGAGATGCGCCCCTGTCCCGATTGCTGCCGCTGGCACGCCAGTGTGATGAAGTACTGTTTGACCTGAAGATTATGGATCCTGAGCAGGCACGTTCGGTGACGGCAGTAAATCTTCCCAGGGTGATGGAAAACCATACGCAGCTGGTGGCCGAAGGCATAAACGTCATCCCCCGTGTGCCGCTTATTCCGGGCTATACGCTAACTGACGCCAACATGGTGAGCGTGCTGGCATTTTTATTACCTTCAGGGATACGGCAGCTGCATTTATTACCGTTTCACTCTTATGGTGAACCAAAATACCGTCTGCTTGGGCAACAATGGTCGATGCGGGAGGTGAGTCCTCCGACAGCTGACGAGGTCGCGGCAATGCGCCGTATGGCCGAAGATAAAGGGTTTCATGTCACCATTGGAGGTTAAAAATGACAGTAATAGCAGGGCGTCATCTGGTGGCGGTAACCGCGTGCGTGAGCGGCGTGGCGCATACGTACATGGCCGCAGAACGGCTGGAGCGGATTTGCCAGCAGGAGAAATGGTCAGTGCGCATTGAGACGCAAGGGGCGTTAGGCATTGAAAGTGAGCTGACGGAGGACGATATCCGCCGCGCCGATGTCGTATTACTTATCACGGATATTGAGCTGGCGGGCAACGAACGCTTCGAATCCGCCCGCTATGTGAAATGCGGCATTAATGCTTTCCTGCGGGACCCGCAAAAGGTCATGGCAGCGGTACGAAAAATGGTATCCGCACCGCAGCATACGCAGGTCATTCTGGATTAGCCGCTTTTCCGATTAGCTGGCTGTGATACTGACGACGGTATTCCGACGGCGAGCGCTCCGTGTTTTTACGGAATAAACGGCAGAAATAGTTACTGTCGACAAAACCGCAGGCATGCGCCACTTCTTTTACCTTTAAGTCATACCCTTTCAGCAACTGACGCGCGTGCTCCAGCCGCGTGTGGGTCAGGTACTCATTAAAACCTACCGCGCCGGTTTTCTGAAAAAGATGCGATAAATAGTTCGGAGAGATGTAAAACGCCTGCGCTACGGATTCCCGGGTAAGCGGGGTCGCATAATGTTCATCGATATAAACGCGAATAGCTTCAAACAGCGCCTGACTTCGGGAGGCGGTCTGGATCTGGCTACCCAACAAATCGACGCAGTGGCTAAGCAGGCTGGCAACAATCAGTCGCGCTGTTTGCTGCTCGTGCGGCTGCATCTGCATTTCATGAAGCGTCTGTAACAGGAAGGATCCGATGCGTGGCCCCCGACGGGCGACGTGCTGTTTTGCAAGATTACGAGCATCCACGCCGTTCCAGTGTAAAAGACTAAATCCAAGCTGCTGTTTACCAAACAGGATGCTCAGCGTTGTCGCGGGCGTTTGCCATTGCGGATCGTTCCAGCCTCCCGCCGGAACGTATAAAACATCACCCTGCTGTAATACGCAAGCCGCCTGGTCTTTCACCGAGCCTTCGAGCACGATCTCCAGACGGGGGAAATCAACCTGCAGGGCGAGTTCGGGTGCGCAGAGGGCGGGGTTGGCGAAATGAACCTGACGCAGCGGCATCGTACCGCTAATCAGGTCAGTCAGGATGTGGGTAATATCATGCTGCATGGTGTAAATACCGAGGTATTGCCGGGTGGCGCTGACGCTTACCCGGCCTACCTGTCGTAGGCCCGGCAAGCGAAGCGCCGCCGGGCTGTGAGCATTAGCCGGTGTTACGCATACCCGCTGCAACGCCCGCAATTGTCACCATCAGCGCTTGTTCAACGCGTGGATCCGGATCTTTACCTTCCTCTTCCGCCAGACGCGAACGGTGCAGCAGCTCCGCCTGCAGGACGTTCAGTGGGTCGGTATAGATGTTACGCAGCTGGATAGACTCGGCAATCCACGGCAGATCGGCCATCAGATGGGAGTCGTTGGCGATATCCAGCACCACTTTGATGTCGCCTTCCAGCAGTTCGCGCAGCTCTTTACCCAGCGCCCACAGCTCTGGTTTCACCAGGCGCTGATCGTAGTATTCCGCCAGCCACAGGTCAGCTTTCGAGAAGACCATCTCCAGCATACCCAGACGGGTAGAGAAGAATGGCCAGTCGCGGCACATGGTTTCCAGTTCGTTCTGTTTGCCATCTTCCACCACTTTCTGCAGCGCCGCACCGGCACCCAGCCAGGCTGGCAGCATCAGACGGTTCTGCGTCCAGGCGAAGATCCACGGGATTGCACGCAGAGACTCCACGCCGCCGGTCGGACGACGCTTAGCCGGACGTGAACCCAGCGGCAGTTTGCCCAACTCCTGCTCTGGCGTAGCAGAGCGGAAGTAAGGTACGAAGTCTTTGTTTTCACGCACGTAGCCGCGGTACAGGTCGCACGAAATGTCAGACAGCTCATCCATAATGCGACACCAGGATTCTTTCGGCTCCGGCGGTGGCAACAGGTTTGCTTCGAGAATCGCACTGGTATAGAGCGACAGGCTGCTGATGGTCACTTCCGGCAGGCCGTATTTGAAGCGGATCATCTCGCCCTGTTCGGTCACGCGCAGGCCGCCTTTCAGGCTTCCCGGCGGCTGAGAGAGCAGCGCCGCGTGCGCAGGCGCACCGCCACGGCCAATGGAGCCACCGCGACCGTGGAACAGCGTCAGCTCAATACCGGCTTTCTCGCAGGTTTTGATCAGCGCGTCCTGCGCCTGATACTGCGCCCAGGATGCCGCCATCACGCCCGCATCTTTTGCGGAGTCGGAATAGCCGATCATCACCATCTGTTTGCCCTGAATAAAGCCGCGATACCAGTCGATGTTCAGCAGCTGGGTCATTACATCATTGGCGTTGTTCAGGTCGTCGAGGGTTTCAAACAGCGGGGCGACCGGCAGGGCATAGTCGATACCGGCTTCTTTCAGCAGCAGGTGAACGGCCAGCACGTCGGACGGGGTTTTCGCCATCGAGATCACATAGGCGGCGACCGATCCTTTTGGCGCATCCACGATCGCTTTACAGGTGTTGAGCACTTCGCGGGTTTCGTTGCTTGGCTCCCAGTTGCGCGGCAGCAGAGGACGCTTGGAGTTCAGCTCGCGGATCAGGAAGGCCTGTTTGTCGGCTTCAGACCAGCTTTCGTAGTCGCCAATGCCAAGATAACGGGTCAGTTCGCCCAGCGCTTCGGTATGGCGGGTGCTCTCCTGACGCACGTCGATACGCACCAGCGGCACGCCAAAACACTTCACGCGGCGCAGGGTGTCGAGCAGTTCGCCATTGGCGATGATGCCCATCCCGCAGGCCTGCAGCGATTTATAGCAAGCGTATAGCGGTTCCCAGAGCTGTTCGTTCTGGCTCAGCAGACCTTCCGGCTTCGGCAGGCGCTGGCCTTTCAGGCGTGCTTCCAGCCAGGCCTGGGTCGCCATCAGCTGGCTACGCAGTTTTTTCATCAGGAAACGATACGGCTCGCTGGCACCTTCTTCACCGGCCAGCGCGCGCAGTTCTGGCGTTGCTTCCACCATCGACAGCTCGGAGATCAGCACCTGAATGTCTTTCAGGAACAGATCGGTGGCTTTCCAGCGGCTCAGCAGCAGCACGTGGCGGGTGATTTCTGCCGTCACGTTCGGGTTACCGTCGCGGTCACCGCCCATCCAGGAGGTAAAGCGTACCGGGACAAAATCTACCGGCAGGCGGTAGCCCAGGTTTGCTTCCAGCTGTTCGTTCAGCTCACGCAGGTAGTTCGGCACCCCTTCCCACAGGCTATTTTCCACCACCGCAAAGCCCCATTTGGCCTCGTCTACCGGGCTTGGGCGATGCTTACGAATTTCATCGGTGTGCCAGGACTGCGCAATCAGCTGGCGCAGACGGCGCATCAGCTGGTTACGTTCGTAGTCGGCAATGTCTTTGTTATCCAACTGCTTCAGACAGTTGTTCACTTCGACCATTTTGTGGATCAGGGTACGACGGGTGATTTCGGTTGGGTGGGCGGTTAGCACCAGCTCCAGCGAAAGGGACTCCACCGCTTTTTTAATGGTGGCTTCGTTGAGGTTTGGCTGGTCTTTGAGTTTACGAAGCGTACGGGCAATGACTTCCGGGTTGCTGGCAGCTTCGCCGTTTGGCGAAATGCTATGGTATTGCTCAGCCGTGTTTGCCAGGTTCAGGAACTGGCTGAATGCGCGTGCAACGGGCAGCAGCTCATCGTTAGAGAGGTTCTGCAAGGTGGTGAGCAGCTCCTGACGACTCGCTTCGTTACCGGCACGGGAAGATTTAGACAGCTTGCGGATGGTTTCAACGCGGTCGAGGATGTTTTCCCCCAACGCATCTTTGATGGTATCTCCAAGCACTTTGCCGAGCATACTGACATTACTACGCAACGCGGAATATTGTTCGTTCATAAAAACCCAGTCACCCCATCATTTTTGTTTATGCCCATGCGAAAATCTTCTGGACATTATTTTGTCATCTCCCTTTATAAAGCCACGTAAAACCCCCGTCGTCAATTGCTGCGAAAACGGTTCAGCAAACGAATAAATGCGGGCAATTTACGAAATTTAATTCGCATTGCGTCAGATAAGAGATGCTTATGGGAATGTGACGGAGATCGCGGGATTTGTTGCCCTCACCCTAACCCTCTCCCACCGGGAGAGGGAACTGATCGGTGCGGTTTTAATGCCAGCAGAAGTGATGCACGACCTGGGTAATCAGTTCGCGGGTGGGCTTGATGAAGCGGGTTTCCAGGTATTCATCCGGCTGGTGCGCCTGGTTGATGGAGCCTGGGCCAAGTACCAGCGTCGGGCACAGCGTCTGAATAAACGGCGCTTCGGTGCAGTAGTTCACCACGTCGGTTTTCTCGCCGAGCAGTTTTTCCACCACTTCAACCAGCTGATGATCCGGTGGACATTCATAACCCGGGATCGGTGGATGCAGTTCAGACACCGTCAGGCGGCCAGGCCAGCGTTCACTCACCGGGGCCAGCGCTTCGGTCAGCAAGCCGTCGAGATCGCTTAGCGTCATGCCCGGCAGCGGACGGATATCCATGTGCAGCTCACAGCAGGCGCAGATACGGTTAGAGGCATCGCCACCGTGCAGGCTCCCGAGGTTCAGGGTCGGATACGGCACGGTGAAGGCATCGTAGTGATACCGCTCTTTCAGTTCGTCGCGCAGAGTCATGATGCGGCCGATGGCGTCGTGCATCAGTTCAATGGCGTTCACGCCACGCGCCGGATCGCTGGAGTGGCCAGACTGGCCCATCACGCGCACTGCCGTGGAAATATGGCCTTTATGCGCACGGATCGGTTGTAATGACGTTGGCTCACCGATGATGGCGCAATCCGGGCGAATCGATGTGTTTTCTGAGAAGTAACGCGCCCCCGCCATGCTGGTCTCTTCATCGGCGGTCGCCAGAATGTAGAGCGGCTTTTTCAGTTTTGTCACGTCCACGTCACGCAGCGCGTCAAGGATAAAAGCGAAGAAGCCTTTCATGTCGGCGGTGCCAAGGCCGTAAAGCTTGTTGTCATGCTCGGTCAGGGTAAACGGGTCGCGGGTCCAGCGGCCATCGTCAAACGGCACCGTGTCGGTATGACCGGCCAGCAGCAGTCCGCCTGCGCCGTGTCCGGTACTGGCGAGCAGGTTAAATTTATGGCGTGTTCCGGGAACAGGCTGAACCTCAACGTTAAAGCCAAGATCGCTAAACCAACCCGCCAGCAGATTGATTAAAGACTCATTGCTCTGATCCAGCGCTTCTTCGGTCGCGCTGATGGAGGGTGTGGCAATCAGGGCGCGGTAAATCTCGATAAATGGCGGTAAGTTCATTTTCATTGTTGACACACCTTAGGTCGTGATAGTATCAATATTCATGCAATAAATGTGAATAAAAATACATTAACGTTGAGCATAAAGGAACCCGATGTTGAATACGCTGATTGTAGGCGCTAGCGGTTATGCGGGCGCAGAGCTTGTAAGCTACGTGAATCGCCATCCACATATGACCATAACCGCTTTGACCGTGTCAGCGCAAAGCAATGATGCAGGAAAGTTAATTTCCGATTTGCATCCGTGGCTTTTGGGCATTGTCGACTTGCCACTGCAGCCAATGTCTGACATCAGCGAGTTCACTGACGGCGTCGACGTGGTGTTTTTGGCCACCGCGCACGAGGTCAGTCACCACCTGGCGCCGCAATTCCTGGCGGCCGGTTGCGTGGTGTTCGACCTCTCCGGCGCGTTCCGTGTTAACGACGGCGCGTTCTATGAAAAATATTATGGCTTTACCCATCAGCACCCGGACCTGCTTGCAAAAGCCGTGTATGGGCTGGCGGAGTGGAGCGCAGACAAGCTGAAAGAAGCGGATCTGATTGCCGTGCCGGGCTGCTACCCGACGGCCGCACAGCTTTCTCTGAAGCCGCTGATCGACGCAGGCCTGCTGGATCTGAACCAGTGGCCGGTGATCAACGCCACCAGTGGTGTCAGCGGTGCCGGACGCAAGGCTGCTATTTCTAACAGCTTCTGTGAAGTCAGCCTGCAGCCGTATGGCGTGTTTAATCACCGCCATCATCCGGAAATCACTACCCATCTGGGGGCCAATGTCATCTTTACGCCGCACCTGGGCAGCTTCCCGCGTGGGATCCTCGAAACCATTACCTGCCGCCTGAAACCGGGCGTGACCAAAGACCAGGTGAGCGAGGCCTTTACTCAGGCGTATGCGGATAAACCGCTGGTGCGTCTCTACGACAAAGGCGTGCCCGCGCTGAAAAACGTGGTTGGCCTGCCGTTCTGCGACATCGGCTATGCCGTGCAGGGCGAGCATCTGATCGTGGTGGCAGCAGAAGATAACTTACTCAAAGGCGCTGCCGCTCAGGCAATGCAGTGTGCAAATATTCGTTTCGGTTTCCCGGAAACGCAGGCTCTTATTTAAGGTGTGATGATGAACCCATTAATTATCAAACTCGGTGGTGTACTGCTGGACAGCGAAGAAGCGCTGGAGCGTCTGTTTACCGCGCTGGTTAACTATCGCGAATCACACCAGCGTCCGCTGGTGATTGTGCACGGCGGCGGCTGCGTAGTGGATGAGCTGATGAAAGGGCTCAACCTGCCGGTGAAAAAGAAAAACGGCCTGCGCGTGACGCCTGCCGACCAGATTGACATCATCACCGGTGCGCTGGCAGGTACGGCGAATAAGACTCTGTTGTCCTGGGCGAAGAAACACCACATTGCCTCCGTTGGCCTCTATCTGGGCGACGGTGACAGCGTAAAAGTGACCCAGCTCGATGAAGAACTCGGCCACGTTGGACTGGCGCAGCCAGGTTCGCCTAAGCTGATTAACACGCTGCTGGAAGGCGGTTTCCTGCCGGTGGTGAGCTCTATCGGGGTGACCGAAGAGGGTGAGCTGATGAACGTGAATGCGGACCAGGCGGCGACGGCACTGGCGGCAACGCTGGGCGCGGACCTGATCCTGCTCTCCGATGTGAGCGGTATTCTGGACGGCAAAGGCCAGCGCATTGCGGAAATGACCGCGGCAAAAGCCGAACAGCTAATCGCCCAGGGCATTATTACCGACGGGATGATCGTCAAAGTGAATGCCGCGCTGGATGCCGCCCGTACGCTCGGTCGACCGGTGGATATCGCCTCCTGGCGTCACGCGGAGCAGCTTCCGGCGCTGTTTAACGGCACGCCAATTGGCACGCGTATTTTAGCGTAAGTTATTAATGAATGACCGTAGGCTGGGTAAGCGCAGCGCCACCCGGCGGAACTAACGAATAAAGGAACGATGTTATGGCACTTTGGGGTGGGCGTTTTACACAGGCAGCGGATCAACGGTTCAAACAGTTCAACGACTCTTTGCGCTTCGACTACCGCCTGGCCGAACAGGATATCGTCGGTTCTGTGGCCTGGTCCAAAGCGCTGGTGACGGTGGGCGTGCTGACCGCAGAGGAGCAGCAGCAGCTGGAAGAGGCGCTCAATAATCTGCTGGAAGAAGTGCGTCTGGATCCGCAGCAAATTCTGCAAAGCGATGCCGAAGATATTCACAGCTGGGTAGAAGGCAAACTGATCGACAAAGTTGGCCAGCTGGGTAAAAAGCTGCACACCGGCCGTAGCCGTAACGACCAGGTCGCGACCGATCTGAAGCTGTGGTGTAAAGATACCGTCGCGGAGCTGCTGGCGGCTAACCGTCAGCTGCAGAGCGCGCTGGTGGAAACGGCACAGAACAACCAGGACGCGGTGATGCCGGGTTATACCCATTTGCAGCGCGCGCAGCCGGTGACCTTTGCGCACTGGTGTCTGGCCTATGTCGAGATGCTGGCGCGTGACGAAAGCCGCCTGCAGGATACCCTGAAGCGCCTGGACGTCAGCCCGCTGGGCAGCGGTGCGCTGGCGGGTACGGCATATGAAATTGACCGCGAGCAGCTGGCAGGCTGGCTGGGCTTTGCGTCTGCCACCCGTAACAGTCTGGACAGCGTCTCTGACCGTGACCACGTGCTGGAACTGCTGTCGAATGCTTCTATCGGGATGGTCCACCTGTCACGCTTTGCCGAAGACCTGATCTTCTTTAACTCTGGCGAAGCCGGATTTGTGGAGTTGTCTGACCGTGTGACGTCCGGCTCTTCCCTGATGCCGCAGAAGAAAAACCCGGATGCGCTGGAGCTGATCCGCGGGAAGTGTGGCCGCGTACAGGGCGCACTGACCGGCATGATGATGACCCTGAAAGGGCTGCCGCTGGCGTACAACAAAGATATGCAGGAAGACAAAGAAGGGCTGTTCGACGCGCTCGACACCTGGCTGGACTGCCTGCATATGGGTGCGCTGGTGCTGGACGGCATTCAGGTGAAACGTTCTCGTTGTCAGGAAGCGGCGCAGCAGGGTTATGCAAATGCGACCGAACTGGCGGATTACCTGGTGGCGAAAGGCGTACCGTTCCGTGAAGCGCACCACATTGTGGGCGAAGCGGTAGTGGAAGCGATTCGTCAGGGGAAACCGCTGGAAGAGCTGGCGCTTGCCGACCTGCAGAAATTCAGTGCGGTTATTGGGGAGGATGTGTACCCGATTCTCTCGTTGCAGTCATGCCTGGATAAGCGTGCGGCGAAAGGCGGTGTGTCGCCGAAGCAGGTGGCGCAGGCGATTGCGGACGCAAAAAACCGGTTGGTTTGATTTGTGCGGGCTGGTGCCCTCACCCCGGCCCTCTCCCACTGTACGGTCCGGGGACATAGTGAACACTTGTTCGGGGACATGGTAGACACTTACAACTAAGGCATAAGAACCCGTTTATGGA